>JBHOQW010000105.1:0-8778 GCA_042408665.1 Dehalococcoidia bacterium | reverse complement strand
GAAGGCGGACCACTCGTCGCGGATGGTGCACAGCTCGCCCTGGCAGACGGGCGAGAAGGCGAAGGGGTAGAACACGATCATGACCGGCTGACCGCGGAGGTCGCTCAGCCGCACCTCCTGGCGGTTTTCGTCGCGCAGGGTGAAGTCCGGTGCCTGCTGCCCGACGACGATCTTCTCCTCAGCCATTGCCTGTTGTGGTTCCTCCTGCCATCCCGTGCGCGGGGATCCTACCGCCGGTAGTGTGCGGGAACGGCGGCCTCACGGCAAGGGTGTGCCGTGATGCGGGTGCGGCGGATCAGTCGAGACGGGGGGCCTTGGCCAGGTGGGCGCGTCCCCAGGCGGACAGCCCGGCCAGGGCCTCGCCCAGCTCGCGACCGGCCGGGGTGAGCTCATATTCCACCCAGGGCGGCATGGTGGCGATGATCCGGCGTTGCACGATGCCCAGCTCCTCCAGGGCGCGCAGGCGGTCGCGCAGGGTGCGCGAATTGCAGCCACCCACCACGTGCGCCAGCTCGTTGAAACGGCGCTTGCCCTGCATGAGCTCGTGCACGATGTGCGGCACCCACTTCTGCCCGAGCAGCGCCAGCGTGGCGCGCACCGGGCAGTAGCTCGCGTCCTGTTTCAGCGCCAGTTTGCGTTCGATCACCATCGCACCGGGCTCTTCCCAGCGGTACGATAGCGCGGCCCGTGGGTGTTGGAAAGGGGAAGCGGACGCGCATGTGCGTCACATTCCGCGAAAGCATCGAGCATATGCCGCCCGGGGGCAGGTTGGCACACCGCTAGAGGGGACTTGCATGAGGCATCGGTACCAAGGTGCGCGTTGGGCAGGCGGCGTGGTACCATCGGAGGCGAGGTCGGAGTACGGGGGCAGCCGTGAGTGAACTGAGCGGCCGTGCGGCATCGACCACGCTTGCCGCTATGACCGCACCCGCCGACCAACTCGTCGTCACCACCGAGGCGCTCGCGTACCAGACCCGCCAGGCGCCCGGTTTCGTGGACATCACCGACGACGTGGCCGGCGTGGTGGCGCGCGCCGGCATTCGTGCCGGTCAGGTGACCGTCTTCTCCCAGCACACCACCGCCGCCATCCGTATCAACGAGCACGAGCCGTTGCTTCTGCGTGATATGGCCCGCCTGCTGCGCAGCTGGGCGCCCGAACATGCCCACTACGAGCACAACGACTTCGAGCGCCGCACGGTGAACATGAACGAGGACGAGTGCCGCAACGGCCACGCACACTGCCAGCACCTGTTGCTCGGCAATAGCGAGACCGTGCCGGTGATCGATGGCCGCCTGGCCCTCGGTACCTGGCAGCGCATCTTTCTCGTGGAGTTGGACCACCCCCGCAGCCGCCGTGTGCTCGTCTCCGTTATCGGCCTGCGTTGATGGCGATCCTCCCTCCGTCCGAGCCGTCGCAGCCCTCCTTCCAGGCCTCGATGCCGCCGCGGCCCCTGCTCGTCGCGCACCGCGGGGGCAACGGCTGGCTGGCGCTGCGCCGGGCGCTGGCTGCCGGGGTGGACTGGCTGGAGGCCGACGTGTGGTGGCAGGGGGGCCGTGTGGTGGCTCGCCACGACCCAACGCTCTGGTGCCTGCCGCTGACCTACAGCCGTTATCGCCTCGGGCTAGCGCCCATCCCAACGCTCACGCTCGAGCACCTGTTGGACGCCGCGGTCGGCGCCGGCGTGCGCCTGCTTTTGGATCTCAAAGGCGACGCGCCGGAGCTGCCACGGGCGATCGTCGCCGCTCTTGCCCGCCGCGATGTCTTCAGCCAAGCGGCGTTATGTGGTCAGGAGTGGGGACCGCTCGATGCCGCCCGCGCCCTGGATGAGCGGGTGCAGGTCTTTTTCTCGCTCGGCCGTGCGGAGCACCTGTCCGCCTACACGGCGCGGCTCGCGGACGGCACCGCGCCACGGGTGGCATCCATCAACCATCGGCTGCTCACGCCGCAGAACACGGTCGCTCTGAAGGAGCGGGGTGTGACGCTCGTTGCCTGGACAGTGAACGACCCGGCCCGTGCCCGCGCCCTGCTTGCCTGGGGGGTGGACGGGATCACGAGCGACTCCCTGCGTCTGCTGCGGTCGTTGCGGACCGCTGCGGCGCCGCTCCCGCCGGCCGCTCGCGGGCGGGGATGAGATGGACCGCGCTGGCCTTGAAGCTGGCAAGCAGGTCGATGCCCGGCCGGACGTCCAGCTCCTCGGCGGAGCGGCGGGTGATCAGCGCCACCAGCGGGAAGCCGCAGTCCAGCTCTACCCGGTCCAGCCCGCCGGCCGGCATCACCGCCATGACCCGGCCCACCAGGCGGTTGCGGGCGCTGCTCGGGCCCTCGGCCGTCGCGGGCGGGGCCAGCACGACGTCCTCGGGGCGCAGGCAGAGCAGGACTGCGCCGTCCACGGGTGCCGCGACCGCCGCCTCCACCAGGGATGAGCCGACTCGCACCCGCGCCAGGCCCTCGCTCGTCCCCTCCACCCAGCCCGGCACCACCGTCTCCATGCCCACGAACGCCGCTACCTCCGGGTCGGCCGGATGGCTGAACACCTCCGCCGTGGGGCCGATCTGACGCAGACGGCCGCCAATCAACACCGCCACGCGGTCGCCCAGCCGCAGGGCCTCGTCGCGGTCGTGCGTGACGAGCACGGCCGTCTGGCCCGTCTCCCGCAGCAGGACGGCGAGGTCGGCGATCAGGCGGGCGCGGGCCGGCGCGTCCAGACCGGTGAAGGGCTCGTCCAGGAGGAGCACGTCCGGCTCCAGGGCCAGGGCGCGGGCGAGGGAGGCCCGTTGCGCCTCCCCTCCGGAGAGGGCGTGGGCGGGGCGCGCCGCCAGATGGGCGATGCCCAGCCGCTCCAGCCAGCGGTCGGCCCGTCGCTGGCGCTCGGCGCGTGGCACCCCCCGCAGGCGTAGGCCGAGGGCCACGTTGTCGCGCACCGTCCCGTCCAGCAGGAGCGGCTCCTGCAAGACCATCGCCATGCGCCGGCGCAGCTCGAGCGCCTGCCCGCGCACGCGCGCACCGTCGACGTACACCGCGCCGGAGAGCGGGCGCTCCAGCAGGGCCATCACCTGCAGGAGGGTGCTCTTGCCGGCGCCGTTGGGGCCCAGCACCGCCAGCACCTCGCCGGCGGCCACGTCCAGCGCCGGCACGTCGAGCACCACCCGGCCGCCGCGCCGCACCGTCACGTCGCGGAGGGACAGCCGTGCGCTCATGTCCGTCGCGCCCGCTGTTGCAAGGCGGTGAAGAGGAACGTCACGGCGAAGACCAGGAGCAGCAGGATGAGCGCCAGCGCCATGGCCAGCTCGAAGTTCCCCTTCCCCGTCTCCAGGACAATGGCGGTGGTGAGCACGCGCGTCTCCCCTTTGATATTGCCGCCCACCTGCAGGGAGGCGCCGACCTCGGAGATGGCCGCGCCAAAAGCCGCGATCAGGGCGGCCAGAAGCAGGAGCCGTGCCTCCCGTGCCAGGAGCCACAGCATCTGCAGGCGGGAGGCGCCCAGGGCCAGGACCTGTAGGCGCAGGCGTGGGGGTAGGCTCTGCACGGCGCCGGCCGTCAGGCCGGCCACCAGCGGAAAGGCCAGGATCGCTTGGGCGAGCACCATGGCCGTCGGCGTGTAGATCAGGCCCAGCGCGCCGAGCGGGCCAGAGCGCCACAGCAGGAGCGCGATCACCAGCCCCACCACCACGGGCGGCATGCCCATGCCCATGTTGACCAGGGCCAGGACGAGACCGCGGCCGGGAAAGCGGGTCAGTGCCAGGGCCATGCCCAGGGGAACGCCGACAGCGAGGCTGAGCAGGGTAGCCGCCGCTGAGACGGCCAGCGAGCGCAGGGTGATCTCGATCACCTCGCGGTCGCCGTGCAGCATGAGGAGCAAGGCCTGGCGAATGCCGTCCCAGATCAGGTCCATCGTCGGCCTCGTTATGCTGACCCTAGCATAACGTGATCCGGCGCACGGCGGTAGGAAACGCCGGCGAGGGAGAGACCGCGCCGCTCACTGCTCCTCCCGCCCCCCTCCCGTGACCGGGACACGGTCACGGCCGCGGTCGCCGAACACGGCGGCGAACTCGCGGGCCAAGGCCTGGTGCATCCGCGCCTGGAATTCCTGGTAGAGCGTCAGGAGCCGCTCGCCCTCCGGCGTCAGGCGCGTATGCCCGCCGCCCACGCCGCCGGCCTCGCTGATAACCAGCGCTATGCCCAGGTTCTGTTCCAGCTCCTTGATCTTGCCCCAGGCGCGCCGGTAGGAGAGGCGCATGCGCGCCGCCGCCTGCGCCAGCGAGCCAGTCTCGCGCACGAGCGCCAGCAGGCGCACGCGGTAATCGCTCAGGGCCAGCCGGCCGTCCCGCTCGATCCAGAGCTTGATGCGCGGCTCCATCGCGTGTGCTCCCCCCAGGGCTCTGGCCTGACGCTACGCGGGCGAGCGAACCGCCGTCAAGCGCGGTCGCCCTTGCCGGGCGTGCTCCCTACTATGGGAGGTAGATATGCTCGATGAGTTCGGCGCCCACACCGAGAACGCGGACCTGCACGCCCTCATCGCCGCGGAGATCGCGACGTACGGGCCGGTGACCTTTCGCCGCTTCATGGAGCTAGCGTTGCACCACCCGGTGCACGGCTACTACGCCGGCCCCGAGCCCGTCATCGGCCCGCGCGGTGATTATCTGACCAGCCCGGAGATCAGCCCCCTGTTTGGCGCCATGATCGGTCGGCAGGTGGCCGAGGTCTGGCACCGGCTGGGCGAGCCGGACCCGTTCGCGGTGGTGGAGCCCGGGCCCGGCAACGGTACCCTGGCGCGCGACCTCCTGCGCTGGGCGGCGCGGGCGGAGCCCGCGTTGCGCCGGGCCCTGCGCTACGTGCTGGTGGAGCCCAACCCGGCGCAGGAGGAGCGTCAGCGCCGCCTGCTGGCAGGTGAGGCCGGCGTGGCCTGGCAGCGGTCGCTGCCGGAGGGAGTCACCGGTTGCATCGTGGCCAACGAGCTGCTGGACGCGTTCCCCGTGCACCTGGTGCGCGTGGTCGATGGCACGCTCGAGGAAGCCTACGTCGACCACGTTCAGGGCCGGTTCGTGGAGGTGTGGGGTCCGCCCTCGACGCCGGCGATCGGGCGCTACTTCGCCGCCCTCGGGCTGCGCCCGGGTGAAGGCTGCCGGGCGGAGGTGAACCTGGAAGCGCCGCGCTGGATGCGGCGGGCCGCCACGGCGCTCGAGCGCGGCCTCATCCTCACCCTGGACTACGGCTACCCCGCCGCCCGCCTGTACGCCCCTTGGCGGCGCGCCGGGACCTTGCTGTGCTTCTATCGCCACGCCCCGATCGACGACCCGCTGGCGCGGGTGGGACGCCAGGATATCACCGCCCACGTGGACTTCACCACCGTGGCGCGCGCCGGTATGGAGGCCGGGCTCACACTGGCCGGATTCACCACGCAGCGCGACTTCCTGGTCGCCCTTGGCATCCACGACGCGTTGCGCGTGCCGGCCGGCGCGGTGCCCGGCGAGGAGTTCGCCGTCCGCTACCGGGCGGTGACGGAGCTGTTGGAGCCGGAGGGGGGCGGACGGGTGCGCGTGCTGGCCCTGACGCGCGGCCTCGATGGCCCGTTGCGCGGCTTTGCGGGCGCGCCGGACGCGCACCGCGCCCTGTTCAGCCGAGACTCGGTGTAGACGGCGCGATCTCGCGTACGGAGGTGGACTGTGACCGTGCCGCAGCCCGGGGAGCGGGCGCCCGACTTCGAGCTGCCGGGCACCGAGGGCCCGGTGCGGCTGTCCGAGGTGCTGGCCCGCGGCCCGGTGGTGCTCACTTTCTACCAGGAGGACGGGACGCCGGCCTGCCAAAGCCAGCTGGCGGCCTTCCGCGACGACTACGACGTGGTGCGGGAGCTGGGCGCCAGCGTACTGGCCGTGTCCGTCGACCCGCTCTCGGCGCATGAGGCCTTCGCCACGCGGTTGCGGCCCCCGTTCCCGCTCCTGGCGGACGAGGACGGGGCCGTGGCCCGCGCCTACGGCGTGTACGACCCAGAGCAGCGCCGGGCGCGCCGGGCGGTGTTCGTCATCGACCGGGACGGCACCGTGCGGCTGAGCATTCCCTGGTACAATCCGGCCAGCGCCGACCAGTACGAGCAGGTGTTCCGCGCCCTCGGCTTTGCGCCCGAAGGGTGAGTCACCGCGTGCGGCCGGCGGTGTCGAACATGAGTCGGAGGTGCGGGTGCATGACCGCGACGGATACCGCTATCAACCGCGCCGTGCGCGCGCTGATGGAGCGCCAGATCGCCGAGGGGCGGCAGCTCGGCGTGCAGGTGTGCGCCTACAAGGACGGGCAGTGCATCGTGGACGTGTGGGCCGGGGTGATGGGACCGGAGGATCCGCGCCCGGTCGGACCCGACACCCTTTTCAACTGCTTCTCCACGACCAAGGGAGTGGCGGCCCTGGCCCTGCACATCCTCGCCGACCGCGGCCTGATCGACTACGACGCGCCGGTGGCCACCTACTGGCCGGAGTTTGCCCAGAACGGGAAGGAGCGGATCACGGTGGCGCAGGCCATGAGCCACCAGGCCGGCCTGCACGCCCTGCCCAACCCGCTGACGTTCGACCTGGTGGGGAACTGGGAGCGGGGACTGGCGTACGTGGCCGGGGCCACACCGGCCTGGGAGCCCGGCACCGCCACCGGCTACCACGCCATCACCTTTGCCTGGATTGTGGGCGGCATCGTTCAGGGGGCCAGCGGGCGCCACATCCGCGACGTGATCCGCGAGGAGATCGCCGAGCCGCTCGGCGTGGCCGATGAGATGTTCGTCGGCATCCCCGAGGGCGTGGAGGACCGCCTGGCCACATTGCAGATGTGGGACCGCTCGGCCCTGGGCAGCCTGCCCATTCCCCCGGATCACGACTTCTTCAAGGCCATGCCGCCGCAACAGGACTTCACCTACAACGAGCTGCGCGTACGGCGGGCGTGCATCCCCTCCGCCAACGGGCACTTCAGCGCCCGGGCCCTGGCGAAGATGTACGCGGCGCTGGCCAACGGCGGCGAGGTGGACGGCGTGCGGCTGGTCTCGCGCGAGCGGATCGCGGCCATGCAGCGCATCCTGACGCGAGATTTGGACCGCGTGCTCATGCTGCCGATCCCCAAGGGCATCGGCTTCATGATGGGCGGCGCGTGGGCGGGCGTACCGGGGACCTTTGGCCCGCGTGAGACGGCCTTCGGCCACAGCGGCGCCGGCGGCTCTACCGCTTTCGCCGACCCGGAGGTCGGCCTCGCCGTGGCCGTCACGCTGAACAAGATGCAGCCCTCACTGCAGGGGGAGGGACCGACCCTGGAGATCTGTCAGCTCATCCGCCGCGAGCTGGGGGTCGAGTGACGGCGGCGGGGACAGGGGGCAGCGTCCGCAGCCGCCGCGCGTGCACCAGGCCTGTGCCAGCGCCAGCGCGCCCTGCTGGTCCAGCGCCGAGCGCAGCAGCGTCCGTCCTCGGCCGTCGCGCAGGTTGCGCGCCAGGTGGGCGACCGCCCCGTAGGGCTCGCCGGCGGGTAGCGCGGCTGCCAGGCGCACCGTGGCCTCCGCCGCGGCGCGGTCGCCCTCCCCCTCACGCCGGGCGGCCGCCCAGGGCAGGAGGGCGTTGATCGCCACCTCCACGGCGCGCGCCCGGCCACACAGCGCTGGGCCATGCGCGTCCGCCACGATGAGGCTGTCCAGCAGGACGCGGGCGCCCTCGCGCTGGGCGCGCTCCACCAGGTCCTCTGCGCCGGACACCAGGCCCGGCCGCGCCAGGCGGTCGAGAAGGACGGCTAGGGCGGCGATACGCCGGGCTGGGTGCGCGGCCGGCCGTTCGCCCAGCGCCCAGGGCAAGGCCGGCCCCGGGGCGAGCAGCGCGCCGTCCAGGCCGGCAGCGTGCAGCAGGCGGGCGCGGATGCGCGGTGCCCGCGGCGCGTCGTCCTCGGGGGCGATGGCCGCGGCCAGGGGCAGGCGTGCGGTCAGCTCGGCGAAGGGTGCGGCGTTGGCCTTCTGGCCCAGGGCCACGGCCAGCGCGCGGTACAGGGCCGTGGCCGCCCCGTAGCGTTCGATCGCCGTGCGCAGGGCCGCCGTCTTGCCGGCCAGCCGCCACAGGCCGGCGTCGGCGAGCAGGGCGCGCACGGCGGCGGCACCTAGGCGGGTGGGGGCGGTGGCGCACGGTTCCCGCCAGGGAAGACCCGGCGGTTCGCTCGGTTCGATCACCACCACCGGCACACGGCGTCCACCGGCGAGCGTCGTCGGCTCACCGGCGTCATGGAAGACCACGTGCAGCACCAGGCGGCCGTACGCGGGGTCGCCGCCGTGGCCGTGGCGGGCGAAGTCACGCGCGTGGCGGTGCAGCTCCACGTCGCCGGTGAGCGGCGGCCCGTCGCCCAGGCGAACGACGGCGCCGCGGAAGTCCGGCCCGGGGCCGGCGGCGGGGCGGCCCGGAAACAGCACCGCCACCGGCGTCCCGTCCAGCGTGCGCAGGGAGTGCGGGGCAAACGCCTGTGCCGCCCACAGGCGGGCCAGGAGCGCCTCAGGAGGGGGAGCGTGGGTGCGGACCGGCCGGATCGGCTCACCCATCGGCGACCTGTCCGCGCCGCGAGCCCGCGGCGCGCTGGATAGGTGCGAATGTACAGGCAAAGTGGGCGATGTGCAAGCGGCGCCCACATCGGCGGCAAGACCCCTTGCCCCGGCGCGGGCTTCTCGGTAACATGGCAAGCGGGTTAGCACTCCATACGAGAGAGTGCTAAGATGCAGCGTGAGGTAGACGTTCTCGGAGGAGGTTGCACGTGGTAGCTGCCAGCAAGACGAAGATCGT
>JBHOQW010000102.1:0-1146 GCA_042408665.1 Dehalococcoidia bacterium | reverse complement strand
GCGTCTGTCATCGCTCTCACGCTCGCGGCCCTCTTCTCCTGCAGGGTAACCCCACCGCTGGCACATGGCAAGGCCTATACATCGCTCCTATCGGTCGGTGGCGCCACGATAGATACCTTTCATACCACAACCCCTTGACGGTGCTGTGATAGGTACCTATCATAGCACCAGAACGAACACGGAGGTTGACCGATGGCTCTCGCGACCGTGACCTGGACCGCCGACGTGACCGCCCGCTGCGACCGCTGCCTGGGCGAGGCGTCCGTCACCCACCTGCGCCCCGTGGCCGTGCACGGCGTGGTGTTCGATGTCTGCGTCGGCTGCATCGAGTACCTACAGCGCCAGCACGTCACCGACCGCGCGCGGGCGCTCCGCCGCCTGCTCCGCGTCTACGGGTGCGGCGTGGCCGCCTAACGGCGAAGGACGGCAGGCCGGGGTTCGGCACCGCCCCGGCCCGGTCAGACCACCACGAGGAGATGCGCGATGTCCGTCACCAAGCTTGCGCCGTTGCCCTTCGCCCCGTCAATCGCCGTCGGCCACGGTCCGCTTTCGCCAGAAGAGCACGAGGAGCTGTGCGCCTGGCTGGACTCCCTGCCGCCGGCCGCGGAGCAGTGCGAGCAGTGCGGCGGGCCCGCCAGCCCCTGCATCGCCGGCCGCTGCCTGGCCTGCAGCGGTGAAGCGGACCCGATGCTGCCCATGCCGTGGGAGCACGGCGCCTAACGCCCACCCGCCCGCCGGCCGGTTGGTCGAGGCCTCGACCCGAAGACCCGCCCGCCAACCGGGCGGCGCCACCACCTGGAGGATGCGTCATGCCACCCAAGCACCCGCGCGCCATCGCTGACTGGACGCACTACACGCCCATCCCTATCGGCCGCCAGCAGGCCTTGCGCCGCCGATGGGAGACCGCGATTCAGGAAGAAGCCGCCGACCTCGCCCGCCTCACGTGCGACGCCTGCGGCCACCGTGGCTTGGCCTTGTTCGCCCGCTTTCGCCGCGACACCGGCACCTACGCGCCGCTCGCCTACTGTCCGCGCTGCGGCCAGAGCGTCGAATGCTAGCCCGCCGTGAGGAAGAGAGAGGAGAACGCCATGACCAGCCAGAACCACGCCACCCCCACCACCCCCGGCGAGGCCCTCATTCTCGCCA
>JBHOQW010000101.1:0-1279 GCA_042408665.1 Dehalococcoidia bacterium | reverse complement strand
GCGGCCCAGAGCTACCGGCATGTCACACGGGAGCTGGGGTGGGAGGAGGTCATGGTGCGGTCGCCTCGCGCGCTCTGGCGGCACTGGGAGCTGGTGTGCTGCGCGCTGGCGTTCTGCTGGGAGACCTGGCTCGCCCAGCAGACCGTGGGTACCGGGGAGACACCGCCCGAGGGTGGGCAGGACGACCCGATGGCGTTGCTGCTGCGTCGCCTCCTCCCGGGTGCCTGCCGACCCACAGCAGTCTCACCAGTGGCTCCGCGGGATGTCGCCGCCCGGACACGACGACCACGTCCGCCAGCTGGGCTCCCACCGTGCGTCGTCGACCACCGAACCGCCGGTGGGCGGATCGAGGAGGGCCGCGGCGTGCCGATACCCGATCGACGCCTCGAGCGCCAGCCCAACCTCGGCCGCCAGCTTGCGGTACGCGGGGTCCCAGCCGGGTGGCGGCAGCACAGTCGGCAGCGGATGGGTGCCACACGCGTCGAACGTGGCGCGGAGCGCGCGCCGCAGGCGGCCCGCCTGGAAAGGGAACAGGAACGCGATGAGGATTCGGTCGATGAGGTCCTCGGTGCGGGTGCTGGCATGGCCGCCGGCGGAGGTCCGGGTGGATGCATGGACCTGCTTGGCCACGTACTGCTCGAGCAGAAACGTCGGGGTCGGGATCTCGACGGGCGCGATCTCCGCGAAGCCGGGGAGATCGGGGCCGCGCAGCCGCTCCGGCGCCACGGTCAGCGGATCGCCGAAGCCGACATCGACGGTGAGCTCCTCGAACCACCGCTCGGCGAGGTATGACGAGACGTGGTAGCGCACCGCCGCGCCTCCGAGCAGATGGTCGAGCTTGGCGGTCCGCACACTATCGAAACGGCAGTAGTCGCCCAGGTCAACCCGCTGCGCCGCGACCAGATCGTCGGTGGCCGCCCGCTCGTCGTCCCAGCGGCCGAGGTCCGGATCCTTCGTGATTCGGAAGCGGGCGGCGAGGCGAAAGTGGAATGCCAGCGCGCCCTTGGGGACCCACCGGTCGGGCGCCGCGACCAGCAGCCGCTTGAACGCGACCAGCTTGCGCAGGCGCACCACCGGGATACTGGCGCCGCGCGCCGTGGCGAGCAGGCGCTGCTCGAAGGCCGCGCGGAACGCGGCGGCGGCCGCGTACCTCACGCCCCGATCCTACAGAGCGCGCCCTCGATCAGCGCAGCCACCCGCCGGCCCCGCTCGACCGCGTCCCGCCGCAGGTGGTCGGGTAGGATCTGGCCTCGCTCGACCGCCTGGACCACCGCCGGCG
>JBHOQW010000100.1:0-4893 GCA_042408665.1 Dehalococcoidia bacterium | reverse complement strand
GCCGGCGGTGTCGGCGGCGCTGACGCTGGCCGTGTAGGTGGTGGACTGGGCGAGCGGGGCGCTCGGCGTGAGCGTCGCCGTGCGCGTGGCGGCGTCGTAGCTGACGCTGGCCGGCACGGCGGCGTTGTTCGGGCCACGCAGCGTGAAGCTGATAGACCCGGCGTTGATCGGCTCACTGAAGGTGGCCGTCACGGTGGTTGAGGGCGCGACCTTGGTGGCGCCGGCAGCCGGGGTGGTGTTGAGCACGGAGGGCGGCACAGTATCGGTGGCGGTGGTGCTGAACACCACGTCCACCCAGTAGTTCGATGAGCGGTAGGTGCTGGTGGGGAAACCGCTCGTGCTGCCGTAGCGGTACACGCCGTTGCCGCCGTCCACCCCGCTGGCCAGCGCCGTGAGCGGGTAGTTGTCCACCCCGCTGCTGGCGAAGAAGTCCAGGGTGAGGGCATAGCCGCCCTGAGGGGCGTAGTAGGAGATGACGTAGGTGGTGTTGGCGCTGATCGCCACCGGGGCGGGGAACAGGGCCTGCTGCCAGCCGGAGGCGGTCTCGTTCGTGAAGGTGACGGAGGCAAGCAGCTGGCCGGTGCTACTCCACAGGTGACCGACGTGGGGGCCGGGGTTGTTGGGGCCCTTGTAGAAGCGGAGGCCGGTGATGAAGCCGTCAAGGGCGGAGCGGAACTTGAGCCCCAGCTCGACGGGGGACGCGTCGTTGTTGGAGGCCACCGCCGGTGTGGCGTTGTTATCCCAGATGCTCGCCGCCGGGCCGCTGGTGGTGAACGACCAGGTCACCGGCGCGGTCATCTGATTGCCGGCCAGGTCGGCGGCGCTGACGCTGGCCGTGTAGGTGGTGGACTGGGCGAGCGGGGCGCTGGGGGTCAGCGTCGCGGTGCGAGACGTGGCGTCGTACGTCACGGCGGCCGGCACGGTGGCGTTGTTCGGGCCGCGCAGGGTGAAGCTGAGCGAGCTCGCGTTGATCGGTTCGCTGAAGGTGGCCGTCACCGTTGTGCTCGGTGCAACTTTGGTGGCGCCGGCAGTCGGCGAGGTGCCGACCACGGTCGGCGGTACCGTGTCCGTGGCGGTGGTGCTGAACACCACATCGACCCAGTAGTTCGACGAGCGGTAGGTGCTGGTGGGGAAGCCGCTCGTGCTGCCGTAGCGGTACACGCCGTTGCCGCCGTCGAGGCCGTCTCTGAGGGCGTGGAGCGGCGCGCTGTCGACTCCACTAGTGGCGAAATAGTTCTGGGTGACGGCGTAGCCGCCTCTCGGCGCGAAGTACGAGGCGATGTAGGTGACGTTGGCGTTCACCGGCACGGGCGCTGAGAAGCTCACCTGCTGCCAACCGGAGGCGGTCTCGCCCGTGAAGGTCGCGCTGGCCAGGAGCTGACCGGTGCTCGTCCACAGGTTGCCCACGTGGGGACCGGGGTTGTTCGGTCCCTTGTAGAAGCGAAGGCCGGTGATGTAGCCGTCGGTGTCGGTGCGGAACTTGACGCCCAGTTCCACTGGTGAGCTATCGCTGTTGGAGGCCACGGCCGGGGTGGCGCTGTTGTCCCAGATGGTGCACGGGCAGGTGCGCGGGGCGACGGTGACGGTGCGGGTTGTCGGTGGGGCCTGCAGGTTGCCGCTGTCGTCCACGGCGCGAACCTGGATGGTGACGGTGCCGGGGGCGCCGGGAGTCCAGGTGTAGCTCCAGGTGGCGCGCCCGCTGGCGGGGTGCCACGTCGTACCGCCGTCGACCGAGATTTCAACGCCGGCCACCACGCCGCCCGCGTCCGTAGCGGTGCCGGTGATGGTGGTGGGCACGCCGGTCTGCACACTGGCGCCGCTCGCGGGCGCGGTGATCGTTGCGGTAGGGGGCGTCCGGTCGGTGGAGGGCGTGGCCGGCACGAGCCCGGGTTGCAGGCTGCCGGGCTGCACGCCCATGTCGGCGAACAGGTTGACCGTGGCCTGCTGCATGCGCACGTCCGGTGTCGATGGGCCGCGGTCGTGGTTGGCGTCTAGGCCCCAGGACCACTGCACGGTTCCTGCACCGAAGACCAGGGCGCCGCTGGCGGCACGATACAGGGTGAGGCTGTGCGTGGCGGTACCGGCGCCGTAGGTGCCGCCGTAATCGAGCAGGTACTGGCCGGAGAGGCTAACCGTGGTCGAAGAGAGGCGGAACAGCCCGGCCGGGCGGAAGCCGTTGTCCCGGTCTTCGTCCCACTCATAGCCGAGCGTACCGCTGGGCAGCGTGGCCACCTGCCCGGCAGCGAGCGTGGCGATGCTGGTGTTGCGCCAGAAGCGCAGCTTGCCATCGGCGTCCGAGACCTGGATGGCGTCGCTGCGCGGGCCGTTCACCATGAAGATCGTGCCGGTGAGGGCGTTTTCCGGCCGCCCGCCGTCCGCCGGCGGGCTGAAGCGCGGGTCACGCCACGTCCCCGTCCACGTTGGGGTCGGGTCGATCTTGGCGCCGGCCAGTGTCTCTTTATAGCACACCATCGTGCGGTATGGCGTCCCGGAGCCGTCAATGCTGTTCTCCCAGCGAATCTTCCAGAACACCTCGTTGCCGCTGAAGAACGCGAGGTGCACACCGGCATCGCGCGCCGCCTCCACGTTGGCGCGCTGGCCGGCCGACCAGTATTCGTCGTGTCCTACCGAGAGGAAGAGCTTGTGGTTCTTGATGAGTTGGCCGCGCCGATCGGTATCGACCCCGGTAAAGTAGCTGACGTTGTACCCGTTGGCCTCAAGCCAGCGGATCATCGGGTATTCCGCGTTGAAAAGAAAGCTTTCTTGTGGGCCGCCGGTGCTGCTCCGCGTGATAAATGGGCGGTTGTAGCTGACTTTATACGCACGCCCTACGGGAGAGCCGGTATAGAGGCTGTTTCCTCCGTAGCTGTTGTAGGCTTGCCAGGTCGTATCAGAAGTCTGGAAGAGAACGTCGGAGGTGCTGCTATCGTCGCGCACGATGAGCACGATGTGGCTCGCGCCACCCGTGTCAGTCCGCGTGGCCCTGGCGATGTAGACTCCGGAGACAGCGTCGGCTGGCACAGTCCAGGAGGCGGATACCGCCCAGTTGCCGCAATCGATGAGCCCGGTTGCGGTATCGCTGAGGCATGCCGGTTGATTCTGAGGCAAGGGCACCGAGGGCTGCACGGTGGCGACTTTGCGGGCGCCCATGCCGCCGTAGTAGCCGAGCCGGTAGATGTCGAGCCGATAGGCGGTTGCGTCCGTTTTGATCTTGAAAGAGACCGTTTCGCCTTTATTCACGCTGATATCGGTGGCAAACCCCTGGATGCTGGGGTCGCCGGCGCCGCTGACGTCCCACTCACTGACCGGGTTCCCCGGTTTTGAGTTCTCGCAGACGATGGGGTTGGTCACCGGCGGATCGCAGGGGCCGGCGAGAACGGCGCGTGGATCGCGGCTCTCCGCGGCGATCAGGCCGACGGCAAGGAGCAGCGCCAGCATCGCGGCGCGGGCAAGACGTGCGCTCAGGCGTGTGCCCCTGTGGCCGCGGGAGGCGCGTAGCCGGGCCCGGTGGGCAGGTGATGGCTCGGTACCGCTTGCTGATAGGTGGGTGTTCACAGATTGGGCTCCTTCACCGGGGCAGAACTCGCGACGATCGTCACCGTAGCGGGCCGCTCCTTGGGAATGCGGCCCCGCCGACGTGCAGGATCGGTGGAGAAGGGGGCTGCAAAGGCGTCACCGCTCAGTGCCGTGCCTCGGGGTGCCGGCATCCTCCGGTGGCTGTGGGCCGGGCCGTTGGCGTGGCATGGCGCCCTCATTTGGGTGAGGCGAGGTGGGAGGGGCCTGCCCGGTGGTACAGGTTGATGTAGCGGTCGACCATCGCCTCCACCGAAGGTCGGGCGCGCGCTGGTTGTGCGCTCAGCGCCGACCGCTGGACGGCTTCAATCGCACGGCTCTGCGCGTGCGACGATACAGGTCCAGGTAGCGTTCCACCATGGTTTCAACCGAGAACCGGGCTTCGGCGACCTTGCGGGCCTGTTCCCCCACGCGCCGGCGCAGGGGCTCGTCGGTCAGGAGCGTTGCCACGGCGTCGGCCAGCGCCTGGGCGCTGCCCGGCTCCACAATCAGGCCGGACCGTTCGTGCTCCATGACCTCCGGCACCATGCCGACCCGCGTGCTCACCGTGGGCTTGGCCATGGCCATGGCCTCCAGCACGGTGGTTGGTCCGCCCTCCACCAGGGCGGGCATGACGAAGATGTCCATGGCGGCGAGCAGGTCGGGGATGTCGGTGCGCCAGCCGGTAATGCGCACCCGATCTGCGATGCCCAGCGCGGCGATCTGGCGCTCCAGGGCCGCACGGGTGGGGCCGTCGCCCACGATCAGGAATCGGGCCTGCGGAAAGCGCGGGGCGAGAAGGCCGGCCATCGCCGCGAAGTGGGCTATCCCCTTGCGCTCTTCGGCGATGCGCGACACCGTGCCGATGACCATCGCGTCCGGTGAATAGCCCAGCGCGCGCCGGGTTGGCTCCCGGTTGTGGTCCGGCACGAAGCGCTCCAGCTCGATACCGGTATGGATCACCTCGGTCTTGGCGGCGGGGCGGCCGAGGAAGCGGGCAAAATCCACCGCGTTCTCAGCGCAGCCGACAACGTACCGGTCCACTATGAAATCCTGCCACCAGGCATCGAACCGGTGACGCCACGTGACCGGCACCTCATTCACAACCGGCGGTTGCAGGTCAACACGTACGAAGGCGCTCGGCCGGCCCAGGGCTGCCGCGACGGTGCTGGTTCCCGTCGCGGTGTAGTAGCCCAACAGGGTCACGAACACGCAGCCGCGGTATCGCCGAAGAACCGAAACAAAGCGGCGCAACCGACGCAGGCGACCCGGGAGAGTGCGATCAGCGTCCTTGATAGCGTGAACCTCCACGCCTGCCCGGCGCAGCTCCTCGCGCATCGG
>JBHOQW010000099.1:0-2499 GCA_042408665.1 Dehalococcoidia bacterium | reverse complement strand
GGCCGGCGTTGAGCTGCGCTGCGTCACCCTGGCCGGGCACGCGGCCCAGCGCATCGTGGAGTACGCCAACGCGGAGAAGGTGGACCTGCTCGTGTTGGGACACAGCGGCCACACCGGCGTCTGGGGGCAGTTTCTGGGCACCACCGCCGACAAGATCGTGCGGCACGCGCCGTGCAGCGTGCTGATCGTCCGTTGAGGTAGAGCGATGTCCAAAGAGACCGTGGCCACCGTGCGCGGGCTGCTCACCGAACCGCAGGAGCGCGCCCTCGCCACCGGGGTGCGCCGGTTGCGCGAGGTGCTGGACGAGCTGGAGCGGCTGCTGGCCGGCGGCACCGACGCGGCGCCCGACATCGACCTCGCCGACGTCCCCGCGCTCCGCGGGGCGATTGCCGAACTGCGCGATCGCCTGGCGGCCCTTTCCCGCCTCCTGGGCGTCGAGGCCCGGCCGCGCTCAGCCCGCCGCACCTTCGCCGCGCTCGCCTCCGCGGCCTGGACGGTGGCTGAGGACCTGCGCCCCGCCAAGCTGACCCGCTACGGGGCGGTGCACCCGCAGGTGGCGCGCCTCCTCGCCCCGCACATCGAGGCCCTCGCCGCGGGGTTCCTCAAACTCGCCCAGCGGGGCGAGCGCCCGGACGGCACCGCCGGTGCGGTGGGCGTGCACGCCGCCGATGGCAACGAACACGCATAGGAGGGATACCGCGGTGGAGCCACGAGCCGGACCAGCGACGCACGACCGGGTGCAGGCGCGCCTGATCGTCGAGCAACCGGCAGGGCCCTTCAACCGCTACCGCCTGGACCAGCGAACGGGGGCGATGGTGCTGGAGGGCGTTGAGGCGGACGCGCCGGTGCGGCCGTTTGAGCGGGGCCGTCTGGCCGACACCCGCGGCCCCGACGGCCGGCCCCTGCGCGCCGTGATGCCCGTGCGGGTCCCCACCTTCCCCGGCTGCGCGGTGCCGGTCTACCCGATCGCCGCCCTCCAGCCCGTGGGGCAGCTTGCGCCGCTGGTCGTGGTCGTGCCGGCCGTGGACCCGGCGCTGGGGCCGCTGCGCACCCTGGCGGAGCTGGGGGAGGAGCTGCGCCGGGCGGTCCTGGGCGAGGCGCCCACCGCCGAGGTGGTCGAAGGCGCGGCAGCGGAGGCGCTGGTGCGCAACGCCGTGGAGGCGGAGCTGCGCGCACGGGCCACCGCCCAGCGTCCGGCCATCCCCGCTTGGAAGGCGAGCGACGTGCGCCCGCGCTACGTGGGCGGCCGCGAGCTGGAGCCGTACACCTACGCCGAGCAGGCGGTGCCGCTCCTGCCGGCCCGCTTCCAGGAGTACATCGCCCGCGCCCTCCTGCCGGAAGAGCGCATCTTGATGTTCATCCACCGGCCGGTGACGGAGACCGGCGGCTTCCGGCTGCGGCGCACCAAGCTGCGCGAGGGCATCTTCGTGCTCACCGACCGGCAGGTGATGCTGATGACCGATACGGTGGAGCCGGACAGCACGATGGTGCACTGGGGCTTCATCGCCCGCGTGAGCGCGGTGGAGCGGGTGGCGGCGGTGCAGGCCCGCGTGCAGGGGTCGCTGGCCCAGCTCACGGTGACGCTGGCCGCCCGCCGCGGCGCGGAGACGGTGTCCTTCGCCTTCCCGGCCGCGTTCATGCTGGCGGTGGAGGAGGCGGCAGCGTTGATGGCGGACTTCATCCCGGCCACCGAGACGCGCGCCCTGCGGCGCTGTTACCCGCGCGAGCTACCGGTCGAACTGCCCAGCCTGGCGACCGTGCAGGCGCAGATGCAGGCGCCGGCCTGGGCGCGGGAGTACCTGCCGGACGAGCGCCCGCTGGCCTGGGCACGGACGGAGGGCGACCGCGAGCGGGCCGTTATCGTGGTGGGGGAGCGGCAGGTGGTGCTGGAGGGCGTGGACAAAGCCGGCCCGCTGCGCCTGGCGCTGGACGACATCACCTCCGTGCAGATGACGCTCGCCCTGGTGGCCAGCGGGCTGGAGGTCGCGGTGGCCGAGGGCGAGGCGATCCGCCGGCCGGCGCTGCGCTTTGCCTACCCGGCGGCGGGGCCGTTTCTGACGGCGTTCACCGCCATACGACATCTGCTCGGCCTGCCGCCGAAGCGAGGCTGACGATGCCACGCAGCCGCCAAACCGAGCATCTGACCATCGCTCACCACGGCGCCGCGGTCGCCGTGCTCGGCACCGTCTTCCGCACCGTAGGGGTTCTCCTGCTCATCATGCAGGGCCGCGTTCCCACCCGGCCGGCGGTCTGGCTCCTGGCGCGTGCTGTCGGCGCGATGGCTAGTGGTATGGTTGTCACGCGCGCCGGGGGCGATCACCGGTCCCGGCCGTAGTCCACGTCAGGACGTGAGATCGATGGACGATGCCACCACCACCACCGGATCGCTGCCCGGCGCCGCGGTCCCGACCGCCGGCCGGCTCACGCGCGCCACCGCCGTGCGCTTCGTCCTGCTGCTTGGCCTGGTCAGCCTGCTGGCCGATATGACCTACGAGGGCG
>JBHOQW010000098.1:0-21006 GCA_042408665.1 Dehalococcoidia bacterium | reverse complement strand
CTCCGGCGTCATCATCAGCACCGCCGCCGCCCCGTCCGTGATCTGGCTGGAGTTGCCGGCGGTGAGGATGCCGTCCTCCAGGAACGAGGGCTTGAGGTGGGCGATGGAGTCGGCCGTGGTGCCGGGGCGGATGCCCTCGTCTTCCTTGACCACCCGCTCCTCGCCGTTCACCCGCACCGTGACCGGCACGATCTCGGCGTCGAAGAAGCCTTCGGCGCGGGCGCGGGCGGCGCGCTGGTGACTGAGGGCGCCGAACTCGTCCGCCTCACGGCGGGTAATGCCCCACTTCTTGGCGATCTTCTCCGCGGCCACCCCCTGGTGCACCAGCTCGTACATCGCCCGCAGCTCCGGCGGGAACGGATCGCCGTAGACGGACATGTTGCTGCCGATGGGGACGCGGCTCATGCTCTCCACGCCCCCCGCCACGGCGATGTCCACCACGCCGGCCTGAATCAGGTTGGCGGCGATGTGGATCGCCTGCTGGCTGGAGCCGCACTGCCGGTCCACCGTCATGGCCGGCACTGTGTACGGCCAGCCGGCGGTGAGCACACACTGCCGCGCCACGTTCGCCGCCTGCTCGCCCACCTGCGACACGCAGCCAAAGGTGACGTCTTCAACGAGGGAAGGATCAATCCCGGTGCGGTTCACCAGCTCCTTCAACACTAAGGCGCCGAGGAGCACCGGATGGACCCCGGCCAGGCTGCCGTTGCGCTTGCCCATGGGCGTGCGCACTGCTTCGACGATGACCACCTCACGCATGGAAGCCATACCTCCTCATTAAGGCCGGACGCCTGTGCGTTCCTAGCCAGTTCGAGTGTACACGAGCGATGCATCCTGCCTGAACTCACGCGGCGCGCCGGGGGGCCGCTCCGGTACACTGGGACCATCAGCCCGTATCGGAAGGTGCGATGCGGTCCCTCGCGCTGTGGCTGACCCTGGTGGTGCTGCTCGCCGCCTGCGGTGAGCAGACGCCGCCCGCAGCGTCCCCTACCGGTGGCGAGGCGGCCGTACCGACCGTTCTTCCAGCCGGTGCGGGGGCCGGTTCGCAGGCGCGATCTCCGCGGCCCGCTGAGACCATCGGTACCCCCGCCTCAGCGGGCCGGGGTGCCGTCCGCCGGGCGCAGCCCTTCGACCCCGCGGCCATTACCCTGGGGCTGGAGGAGGTGGCACGCGGGTTCAACCAGCCCCTGTTCGTGACGGGCGCCGGGGACGGCAGCGGGCGGCTGTTCGTAGTGGAGCAGGGCGGCACCGTCCGGGTGGTGCAGAACGGTACCGTCCTGCCGCAACCGTTCCTGGACATCCGCGGGCTTGTGCGTGCCGGCGGTGAGCAGGGTCTTCTGGGTATGGCCTTCCACCCGCATTACGCCGAGAACGGCCGCTTCTTCGTCAACTACACCGCCCGCGACGGCGCCAACACCGTGGCCGAGTTCCGCGTCTCCCAGGACGACCCCAACCGCGCCGACCCGTTTACCCGCCGTGTGCTGCTCGCCATCCCGGACTTTGCCCCGAACCACAACGCCGGTATGCTCGCCTTCGGACCGGATGGCTACCTGTACGTGGGCACCGGCGACGGCGGCGGCGCGGGCGACCCGCGGCGGACGGCGCAGAACCTGCGTGAGCTGCTGGGCAAGATGCTGCGCCTGGATGTCGACGGCGGGGACCCCTACGGCATTCCGCCCACCAACCCCTTCGTGGGCCGTGCCGATGCCCGGCCGGAGATCTGGGCCTATGGCCTGCGCAATCCCTGGCGCTACAGCTTTGACCGCGCCACCGGCGACCTGTGGATCGGGGACGTCGGCCAGAACGCCTGGGAGGAGATCGATTTCCAGCCGGCGGGCAGCCGGGGCGGCGAAAACTACGGCTGGAGCATCATGGAGGGCAGCCATTGTTTCCGCCCCTCCTCCGGTTGCGACCCCACCGGCCTGGTGCTGCCGGTGGTGGAGTACCCCACACACGCCGGTGGTACCTGCGCGGTGACCGGTGGGTATGTCTACCGCGGCACCGCCTTCCCGGCGCTGTTCGGTGTCTACCTCTATGCCGACTACTGTAGCGGCCAGATCTGGGCGCTCTATCCGGACGCGGCCGGCGCCTGGCACTCGGCGGAGCTGGTCCGGGTGCCCGTCCGCATTAGCTCCTTCGGTGAGGACGAGGCAGGCGAGCTGTACCTCACCGGGCACGACACCGGCATCATCTATCGCGTGACCGCCAGCCCCCGTTAGCGGTGGCCCCCCTGTGTCGCACGCGTGACGGCGGACCGGCCGCCGTCTATCCAGGATCGAGGTGGCGACTGGCCGTTGTGAGGCGGAGGCATCGCTGGTATGCTCGCGGCGTTGCCGGCCGCGGGTGGCGATGCGTGAGGAGGTGGCCATGCCCCCCTGGATTCGGTTCCTCATCCATGCCGGGATCGCCCTGCTCGTGTTCGGCGCCTGCGTGCTTGCCGTCCCACCCCGGTTTGCCGCGGCCGGTCAGCAACACGCCTCGGTCCCGGCACAGGGCACACCGCCGCCCCAGGAGGCGGGCCGGCCGCTCAGCCGTTCGGATTGGCTTGCGCGGGCGCCGCTGGCCCTGGCCTGCATCGTGCTGGTGGTGGCGGTGGACACCGCGGTGGTGGTGCGGATCGTGCGCAAGCGCCGGCAGCAGGCAACGCGGCCCTGGGATCATGGCCCTACACGGCGGGGCTAGAGCGAGCTTCAGCCACCCCCGAGCATGGAGTGACGCCGATGGTCGCGCAGGTTGTCGAACGCTTCATCTCGTTCCGGCGCATCCCGTTGCGCATCGTGGTCATCACCGCCCTGGCATCCTACGCCCTGCAGATCGGGGCCATTGTGCAGGGACAGCCGCTGTACATCATCGTCCTCTACACGCTCATCCCCTGGATTCCGTTGGCGATCTTCGAGGGCATCTGGAAGTACGAGCACTATAGCTGGATCGCCGTGTTCGCGGTGGTGACGGCCCTCCAGGTCGGCCATTTGGGCGAGCACGCCTTCCAGGTGACCCAACTGCGGGTGCTGAACGGGGTGCTGACCTGTCCACCGCCCAGGGATACCGAGGCGAACGCGCGCCGGGCCGTGGAGCTGGGCCTGCGACCGGCCGGCCAGGATTCCACCGGCAGGGTGGCGACCTCGATCGTGCACGCCGCTAAGGACGGGCAGCCGCAGCGCGATGCCGCCGGCCAGCCGGTGAGCGGCCCGCCCGCTTGCGGTGTCTTCGGCCAGCTCGACTTCGAGACGGTGCACCTGGTGTGGGACACGCTCGTATGGGTGGGCGCACTGTGGCTCCTGACCAAGTTCCCGCGCAACCCCTGGCTGTGGGTGGCGATGGTAGCGGCCAGCGTCCATGAGGTTGAGCACCTGTTCCTTGGTGCCATCTTTTTCTTTGATACGGCCAAGCAGTTCACGTACACAGAAACGCTTTGGGCTACCGTGGTGAATGGTCGCAGCGTCACCGCCTATCCGGCCGGTGTGCAGCAAACATTGGTAGATTTTTACAATGCCGGCGGTAAAACGGGCATTATGGGTCGTGCCGGTTTGTTTGAGCAGGTCTTCGGCCTCAAAGATGTATTGCCCATCCGGCCTTACCTGCATGTTGGCTATAACACCTTCGTGGTGGTACCCACCGTGATCGCGTTCCTCGTTCAGGTGCGCCGAGCCTACGACGAATACCTGGCGCGGGCCCTGCCGCAGCTCACCGAGGAGCAGCTCCTGCGCGTCACGCCGCGCCTGCACAACCTGCGCTTCCCGGCCGGTGCCGTGATCGTGCGCCAGGGTGACCCGGCCGACCGCTTCTACATCATCACCCGCGGCGTGGTAGAGGTGGCGCGGCAGACACCGGACGGGCGGGAGGTGGTGGTCAACCGCTTGAGCGAGGGCCAGTATTTCGGCGAGATTGGGCTCCTCCACGGCGGGCGGCGTATCGCCACCGTCCGCGCCGTGGACGCGGTGGAGGTGTTGGCGCTGGATCGGGAGACGTTCGTCGGCCTGATGCAGGAGTCGGAGATGAGCCGGGCGGAGGTGGACCGCCTGGTGCGCCAGCGGGTGCTCCAGGTGCGGGCGCTCCAATAGCGGACGTGCCGGCGCGGGGGCGGGCGATCCCGGCGAGATGCCTGCCCCAGCCGGTGATCGGCCCACCGAGTGTGACCTATGGTTGCCGACCGAACCACGCGCATCGTTATCCTCGGCGGCGGCTTCGGCGGCGTCGCTACCGCCAGGCGGCTGGCCCGCCGTCTGGGGCGTGAGCGCGCGGTTGAGATCACGCTGGTCAACCGCGATAACTACTTCGTGTTCGTGCCGCTGCTGGCCTCGGCGGCGGCCGGTTCGCTGGAAGCGCTGCACGTGGTGGCGCCCCTCCGCCATCTCCTCGACCAAGGGGTTCGCTTCCGCGCCGAGGAGGTCATCAGCATCGACTTCGAGCGGCGGCACGTCGTCACCCGCTCACCGACCACCGACCGCGAGCACATCCTCCCCTACGACCATCTCGTCATCGCCCTCGGCAACGTCGTCAACCTGGCGCGGTTGCCGGGTGTTGCCCAGCATGGCAAGCCGCTGCGCACGCTGGGCGACGCGCTCGCCATTCGCAACCACGTCCTGCAGATGCTGGAGGCCGCCGACATCGAGACCGACCCCGTCGTCCGCCGCGAGCTGACCACGTTCGTGGTGGCGGGTGGCGGCTTCTCCGGCGTGGAGATGGTGGGCGAGCTGAACGATATGGTGCGCGCGGTGGTCCGTTACTACCCGACCCTGCGCGAGGCTCCGGTGCGGGTGGTCCTGCTGCACTCCGGCGAGCGCCTCCTGCCGGAGCTGTCGCCCAGGGTGGCCGACTACGCCCTGCGCCAGTTGCGTCGGCGCGGCGTGGAGGTGCGCCTCAACACCCGGCTGGCCGCCGCCACCCCCTTTGAGGCCGTGCTGGAGGGCGGGGAGAAGATCCCCACCCGCACGCTGGTCGTGACCGTCGGCAACGCGCCGCCGCCCGTGGTGGATGGTCTGCCTCTGCCCAAGGACCGCGGCCGCATCGTGGTGGACGAGGTCATGCACGTGCCCGGCCTGGCCGGTGTGTGGGCGCTGGGGGACAACGCCGCCGTGCCCAACCGGGCGGCACGGGACGGCGCCGTCAGCCCGCCCACGGCGCAGTTCGCCATCCGCCAGGGCCGCACACTGGCCGACAACCTGGTCGCTACTCTGCGCGATGCGCCCCTGCGCCCGTTCGCCTACAGCGGGTTGGGGCAGCTCTGCCTGGTCGGGCACGGCACCGGTGTGGGCGAGCTGCGCTTCGGGATCAAGCCGCGCGGCCTGCTCGGCTGGGCGCTGTGGCGCGGCGTGTACTGGGCGAAGATGCCCAGCCTCGGTCGCAAGCTGCAGGTGGGCGCGGACTGGCTCTTCGACCTGTTCATCCCGCGCGAACTGGCCCAGATCAACCTGGCGCGCACGCAGAGCCTGGCCCGCGCCCACTACGAGCCGGGTGAGGTGATCGTGCGCCAGGGCGAACCCGGCGATCACTTTTATCTGATCGTGAGCGGCACCGTAGAGGTGGTGCGCGAGCGCTCCTCCGGCGAGGAGACGGTGCTGGCCAACCTGGGGCCGGGCGACTACTTCGGCGAGACGGCGCTGCTCACCCGCGGCCGGCGCAACGCGACCGTGCGCTGCCTGACGCCGGTCGATGTCCTCACCCTGGCCCGCGACGATTTCGCCAGTCTGACCGGTGTCTGGCTGCAACTGGCGGAGCACCTGCGCGCGGTGTCGGCGCAACGGGCCGCCGCGGGCCCGGCCACCACCTGGGTCCCGCGGCCGGAGCAGCGGCCACGGTCCCGGTCTACCGGGGTCCTTGTGCGTGCGGGTTCCGGCAACGAGCTGGTGATAGATAGCGACCTCATCAGCCTGGGCCGCAGCCACGAGAACCAGGTGGTAGTGGCCGACCCGCGGGCGTCACGCCGCCACGCCCTCATCCAGCGTGAGGGCGAGCGCTTCTGGCTGGAGGACCTGGGCAGCACCAACGGCACCTACCACAACGGCGCGCGCGTGCGGGAGCGCATCCCGCTTCAGGACGGCGACCGTATCCGCATCGGTGCCACCGAGTTCACATTTCACCTGCGACCCGGTGCCAGCGAGCCGGGCATCACCACCCTGCTCCAGCGTCTCGATGAGCCGGCCGCCGCCCCGCGCAGGCGCCCTCCTCCCTGACCCACCCCGCGCTAATTCGCGAGTGGGGCAGACGGCGTGTCACGAGGCGAGCGCGGATGCCGACCGCTCGGTTGCCGGCGTTATCCGGCGGCGTATAATGCCACGCGTGACAATATTGGAAGAACTGGCTCACAGGACGCCACGTGCTCGCCGCCAAACTTCATCCACCCCTGCGCAGGCCGGACACGTTGCTTCGCACCCGGCTGGTGACCGCGCTGCGCGAGCACGTCGAGTGCAAGCTTCAGCTCGTCATCGCCCCGCCCGGTTTCGGGAAAACCACGCTGCTCGTGGACTTCATCCACGAGGCGGCGCTGCCCGCCTGCTGGGTTACGCTCGACCGGGGCGACGGCGACCTGCCGGTGTTCGTCGCCACCCTGGTGGAGGCGTTCCGGCAGCGGGTGCCGGAGATCGGCGCCCGGACGCTTGCCGCCCTGCAGGCGCCCGGCGACCTGGAGCGGCGTGCGGGCGCGCTGGCGCGCACGCTGGCCGCGGAGCTGGACGAGCAGATCGACCGCCTCACCCTGCTCGTCCTGGACGACTTCCACGAGGTCAACGACAGCACGGCCGTCACCGCCTTTCTGGATGAACTGCTTCGCCTGCTGCCTGACGGCGTGCGCGTGATCGTCGCCGGGCGCGCCCTCCCCAACCTGACCGTCTCCCGTCTGATCGTGGAGGGCCAGCTCTTCGGCCTGGGCGAGGCCGACCTGCGGTTCACCGCCGATGAGCTGCTCACCCTGCTGCGCCGCCACAGCCGCGACATCACGGCTGCCCAGGCGGCCGCGCTGGTGGACGGCGCGGAGGGCTGGATCGCCGGCTTCCTGCTGTCGGTGCCGCACGTGTGGCAGGGGCTGGTGAGCGGGGTGATCGCCGTCCGTGGCGATGACGGGCCGCTGTACGAGTACCTGGCCGCCGAGGCGTTCGATCGGCAGCCGCCGCACATTCAGCGCTTCCTGCTCGCCACCGCGGTGCCGGACGTCCCCGACCTCGACCTGTGCGCCGCGCTGCTCGGCCCTGGTGACTGGACCGCCGTGCGCGACGCCGTGGAGGCGGCCGGCCTGTTCCTCACCCGCCTGCCCGGGCCAACGGGCGCCTTCCGCTACCATCAGCTCTTCCGCGGCTTCTTACAGGCGCGCCTGCGCCGCTCGGCGCCGGACGAGTTCGCGCGGCTGCAGCGCCGCGCGGGCGACGCCCTGGCACGGCGCGGGGACTGGCAGGCCGCGCTCGGCCACTATCAGCGCGCCGGCGCGGTGGCGGAGGCGGCGGCGTTGGCGGCGCGCATCGCCCCGGAGCTGGAGCGCGGCGGCCGCTGGCGCACGCTGGCCACCCTGGTGGGAGAGCTCGACCCGGAGGCCGCCGGCGCGCACCCAGACCTGCTCGTGCGCGCCTGCCGGGCGGCGATCATGATCGGCAACCTGGGCGAGGGCGAGCGGTTCGCCGCGGCGGTGCGCGAGGCGGGCCGGCGGCGCGGCGAACCGGTCACCGAGGGCTGGGGATACGCCTACCTGGGCAACATCCGCCGCTTGCAGGGGCGCACCGGCGAGGCGGTAGGCCTGCTGGATCGGGCGCTGGTCCTGGCGCCGGAGGGAAGCGACCTGGCCGCGCAGGCGCATCGGCAGCGCGGCTCGGCCCTGCTCGTGCAGGGCGACTTCGCCGGCGCGGTCGCGGAGCTGCGCCGGGCGCTGGCCTGCTTCGAGCGGCTGGGCGACGAGTACGAGGCCGCCCTCACCGACTGGGCGCTGGGCTTCGCCCTGCACCGCATGGGAGAGGTCGCGGCCGGGATGGCCTGTCACCGGGCCGCCCTGGAACGCTGGCAGCGGCTGGGCGACGCCGGCATGGAGGCGGAAATGCTCAACTGCCTGGGCGTGGCCAGCGCCGACCTAGGCCGGCTGGATGAGGCGCGCGCCGCGCTGGAGCAAGGGCTAGCACGGGCGCGGGAGGGCGGCTACCCGCGCACCGAGGGCCAGATCCTGCACTCGCTGGGTGAGGTCCTGCTGGCGCAGGGCGACGTCGAGGGCGCACGGCAGGCGTTTGAGCGCGGTCTGGCGCTCACCCAGGAGCTGGGTGAGCTGTGGGCCGTCACCCAGCTCTACGAGGGCCTGGCCCTGGCGCTTGCCCTGGCCGGCGACAGTCTCCACGCGGAGGAGTACGCCCATCGCGCCGTGGCCCTGGCTCGGCGGCAGGAATCGCCCTATCTAGAGGCGCGCTGCACCGCCACCCTGGGCGCGGTGCAGGCGCGGGCCGGCCGCCGGCGGGGTGTGGACACGCTCCGGCAGGCGGTAGGTGCCCTGGAGCGGGCCGGCGCCCGCCGCGACCTGGTGCGGGCGCAGCTCTGGCTGGCGCAAGCCCTGTTCGTGCACGACGGACGCGGGGAGGCGCTCTGCTGCCTGCGCGTGGCGCTGGCGCTGGCCGAGGAGCTGGGCGCGGATGCCGCCCTGACCTTCCACGCTCGCTGGGACCCGTCTCTCTTCCGTGAGGCGGTGCGGGAAGGCATCGCGGTGGGGCCTCGGCTTGCCGCGGCACTCACGCAGGCGGCCCAATCGGCGCCGGTTCCCACGCCCGCGCCCACGCCGGAGCTGCCCGCGCTCATGGTGCGCGCTTTCGGACCGGGGAGCGTGACGGTGCAGGGCGTGGGCGAGCTGGAATGGGGGTGGGAGAAGAGCCGTCAGCTCTTCTTCTACCTGCTCGCGCACGGGCCGCGTCGCCAGGAACAGATCGCCGCCGCCCTGTGGCCGGGCGCATCGGCCCTGCGCGCCCGCTCCGCCCTGTACGACGCTGTCTTCCGCCTGCGGCGCTGCCTGCACCCGCAGGCTGTCAGCCGCCGCGACGGCATCTACCGTCTGAACCACGAGCTCATCATCTTCTACGACGTGCGCGCCTTTGAGCGCGCCCTGCTCGCCGCGGAGCAAGCCCGGCCGGCCGACGCCATCGCCCACCTTGAGGAGGCGGTGGCCCTCTACCAAGGTCCCTACTTGGACGGCACCGACGCCGAGTGGTGCCTGGAAGAACGCCGCCGTTGCGAACGGCGCTACCTGGAGGCCCTGGAGCGCCTGGCCACCCTGTACGCCGCGGCCGGGCAGCCGCGCCAGTGTCTGGCCGCGGCCGCGCGTCTGCTCGCGCTCGACCCCTTGCGCGAGGACATCCACGCCCTCGTCATCCGCGCCCACCTCCGCCTGGGCGACCGCGCGGCGGCCCTGCGTCACTTCGAGCGGGTGGCGGCCGTGCTGCGGGCCGAGCTCGGGGTTGAGCCCGGCGCCGAGTTGCGCGCCCTTCTCCGCCGCATCCGCGCCTAACCTCCCCCGGGCGCCCCAGCCCGCTGAGTCCGTGGTACCGATTTCCTCAGCGGACCGGGGCGAGCGCACCCGCCCCGGTTTTTCGAGATTTTTTCGAGATCTGGCTGCTAGGGTGGGCACGGTCAACTTGCACCCACGCGAGGACGCCATGTTCAACATCGTTCGCCCCCACGACCGGCAGCCACCGCCGGCGATCGCTCAGGGCCGAGCGCTGCGGTGCCCGATCTGTGGCAACCGGTTGGCTCAGGACCTCTGGTGGCGCTCCCTGCACTGGCTGTGCCCGCAGGGGCACAGCTACTCCAACGTGCGTGTGCTGATCGCCGAGCTGCGCGAGCGCGGCTGGCTGCCGGAGAGCTACTCGCTGGACGAGTGAGGGGATACCCCAGACGCCCGGGCCGGCCCCGGTGTGCCGAGGCAGCCCGTTAGTGGCGGGTCGCGACGGGCTATCGTGCTGTCATCACGGGGTCTGGTGTTGCGTTCTCGTGTGGAGAGATTGGCATCCGGTCGATTTCGAGCTACCCCCAATCCAATAGGAGGTTCGCCATGCAGTCCATCCGCCGCCACCTGTACCTGCTCGCCGCCCTGCTTGCCGGGCCGCTTGCCGTGCTGCTCACCACCGGCGTGGCCCGCGCCGACATGGGCCTGCCGCCCTTCTGATGCGCCGGTATACCCGCCAGCTCACACCGCACACGGGAGAGAGACGATGCGTTTCGTTTGCCGCCATCTGCACCTGATCGTGGCCCTGCTCGCCGGCCCACTGGGCGTCCTGCTCACCACCGGCGTGGCCCGCGCCGATATGGGCCTGCCCCCGTTCTAAGCCGTGAGGAGGCGCGCATGCCGTTGAACACGATGCAGCAGATTCTCTGTCGCGGCGCCGTAGACCGGGCGTTCCTGAGCATGCTGCTCCAGGCGCCGGAGCGGGCGCTGGCCGAGTACGCGCTCAGCGCGGAGGAGCGCGCCGTCTTCCTGGGCGCCGCTCCCCGCTCGCTGGTCGACCTCGCCGCCGCCGTGGAGGCCTGGCGCCGAGGTGACTCGGTCGCCGCGCCGGCCCAGCGCGAGCTGGCGCTGGCCGGATAAGCGTGCCGGCCGTGGTGGAGCCGCCGTGCAGCCCCGGCACCGCTGAGGGGCGCGCGGGTCGTCGGGGCTGCACGGTGTGACGCGCACCGCGGGGCCGTGGTGGGCGCCTAGGTCTGGCATGATGGCCGTGCCAGCCGGTTCGGCACGCGCCATTATCAGCGCTCCGGTCCGCTTTGTTGGCGAGCACATCTCGCGCAAGTCCTGGGCCTAATGCTCCGTCGGCACGTCCCACGTCCATCGGTGTTGTGGGACGGTGTGCCGAATGAGAAGCTGGCCTCCCCCATCCTCGGCGTGTGCTGTCGCAGGCGGTCGAGGAGGTCACGCACGGGGCCGGCAGGGTACGGCCGCACCCGCGTTACGGCGGAGAGCCGTACCAACCATCCCTCGCCGCGCTTACCTGCACCGGCCATACCCTATCTCTACCTCGAGCAGAGCAGGAAGCGGCGCGCTCGACCGGCTACCCTAGAGGTAGGGCCCCGGTAGCCGGGGCGCGAGGGAGGTATGGAACGTACAGGCAACATCGCCGCCGTGCTGTTTGAGCCCTACGGCACCCTGCTGGAGATCGAGACCGACGAACGGGACTGGTACGCCTACCTCAACCTGGCCCGTTTTCTGGAGTACCGGGGCGTCTCACTGACCGCCGACGCGCTGCGCTGGCTGTGGTTTGAGACGCTCGCCCGCCAGGTCGGCGAGTCCACGGAGCGCTACCCGGAGGTCGACGCCCGCGCCGCCTGGCGCGAGATCTTGAGCAGCCACCGTGACCCCTGCCGTCAGCAGCCCGACCTGGACCACGGCACCTTCCTGGCGGATGTGACGACGCTGCATCGCGCTCTCACCCGCCGCACCCTGCGGCTCATGGAAGGCGTGCGGCCCCTTTTGGACGGGCTGTATGGCCACCTGCGGCTAGGCGTGGTGACCGACGCCCAGCCCGATTACATCCTGCCCGAGCTGGAGATCACCGGCATCCGCCGCCTCTTCGACGCCATCGTTATCTCTGGCCAGCACGGCTACCACAAACCGGACGTGCGCCTGTTTCAGGAAGCGCTCGCGGCGCTGGGCGTGCCGCCGCACCAGGCCCTGTTCGTCGGCGTGGACACCGGACGGGACATCGCTGGCGCCCGCGCCGCGGGCATGCACACCGCCCTTGTCCTCACGCCGTACGGCTCCAAGGACATCGCCCTTGGCGAACCGCACTTCGTGCTGGACCGTACCGCCGACCTGGCCGGCATCCTGGACGCCGTGCGGAACCGGGCGCATTAGCGACGTGGCTGGGCGGGCGAGCGGATGGCTGCAGATCCCTCCCCGGGTTGTGTCCGCGCACCGCGCCGCCCACGCGCTTGCCAGCCTCGGCCAAGCTCGGTATAACGGAATTAGCACTCATGACTTGAGAGTGCTAACACAGCCATGGACGAGATGACGGGACGATCCGGTCCATCCCCGGCCGAGGCGGCGCGACCGGTGCTCGTGCCCTCGCGCTTCGCGATGGATCGGCTCCTGCGCCTGCGCGCCGTGCTGGACCGCCAGCGTGAGGCCGAGCGGATGCTCTACGGTCCGGAACTGGCGCAGGCGCGTGCGCTGCTCAGCCGTGCCGTTTTCAGCCTTTACCTGGACTGTCGCGAGGCTGGTGTCGGCGCCGATGCGCTCGCCATGATCGATGCCGCCCGCGCCGCGACCGGGCGGGCTGGTCGTGCGCCCATGCCGGCGCCGAGCAATGAGGCGCCGGTCTCGTGAGCCGGCGGCGCTCATCCTCGGCCGCGTTCCCAGCAGCTCCGCCCCCCGCTTCAGCGGGGATAGGGTGAGGGCCGGCACCCTTGCTCGTTGGCCGGCGACCCGTATGATCGCCGGGAGAGCGACGCGGAGGGGTGGGTATGGACGCGGACGTCCACTTTGGCGTCACCCTTCCTCAGATCAGCCGCACGTGGGAGGAGGCGCGGGCGGCGGCACAGGAGTTCGAGCGCCTGGGCTTTGACTCCGTGTGGGTGTGTGACCACCTGCTCGGCGTGCCGCGGCCGGAGATCCCCATCCTGGAGTCGTGGACGCTGCTGGCCGCCGTGGGCGCCGTCACCGAGCGGGTGGAGCTGGGCACGCAGGTCACGCCGCCCGGCTTCCGCAACCCCGCTCACCTGGCCAAGATCGTGGCGACGCTGGACCGCATCACCGGCGGGCGGGTGGTGCCGGGGTTGGGCGCCGGCTGGAACCGACAGGAGTTCGTGGCCTACGGGTACGACTTCCCCGACACGCGCGAGCGCCTCGGTCGGCTGGCCGAGGCGGCCGAGCTCATGTCCCGCGCCTGGACGGAGCCGGGGCTCACCTATCAGGGTCGCTACTACCGCACCGAGCACCTGACCATCACCCCGCCGCCGGTGCGGCGCCCGCCGCTGCTCATCGGCGGTGGCGGTGAGCAGGTCACCATGCGCGTCGCCGCCCGCTTCGCCGACATCTGGAACAACCCGGCCGGGCACCAGGCGCGCCTGGGGCACAAGGTGCAGGTGCTGCGTGAGCACTGCCGCGCCGTGGGGCGCGACCCGGACAGCATCCGCGTGTCGCAGCAGTGCCTGGTGCTGATCACCGAGCGCGCGGCGGACGTGGAGCCGATGCTGCAACGGGCGGAGCAGCTCTTCGGTGGGCACATGGGCGACGTGCGCGGGCGAGGCCCTCACCCCCGGCCCCTCTCCCGCAAGCGGGAGAGGGGTGGCCGAAGGCCGGGGTGAGGGCACGGCCGAGCGCATCCAGCGCCACATCGACCTAGGCTGCACGCATTTTGTGATCGAGTTCTTCGGCCGCGACACGCGCGTACCGGCGCGTCTGTTCGCGGAGACGGTCATGCCCCGTTTCCGCGCGCCCGTGCGGAGCGTGGGAAGCGGATACCCGTAGGAGGAGGAGATGGAGTTTCGAAACCTGGGACGGTCCGGCCTGCAGGTGCCGGTGGCCGGCCTGGGCTGCAACAACTTCGGCCGGCGCCTGGACTACAACCAGACCGAGGCGGTGGTGAAGAAGTGCCTGGAGCTGGGCGTGATCTTCTTCGACACCGCGGATGTGTACGGCCCGCAGGGCCTGTCGGAGGAATACCTGGGCCGGGCGCTCAAGGGCCATCGCCACGAGGTGATCATCGCCACCAAGTTCGGCAACCCGATGGGTGAGGGGCCGCTGTGGGCCGGCGGCTCACGCCGCTACATCATGCAGGCCGTGCGCGAGAGCCTGCGCCGCCTCCAGACCGACTACATCGACCTCTACCAGATGCACATCCCCGACCCGAAGACGCCCATCGAAGAGACGATGCGCGCCTTGGACGATCTGGTCCGCGCCGGGCACGTGCGCTACATCGGTTGCTCCAATTTCAACGGCTGGCAGATCGTGGAGGCGCTCTGGACGGCCCGTTCCTTCCACGGGGCGGAGTTCGTGTCCGCCCAGAACCAGTACAGCCTGCTGGACCGCCGCGTGGAGCGAGACGTGGTGCCGGTGTGTGAGCGGTACGGGCTCAGCCTCCTGCCTTACTTCCCGCTGGCCTCCGGCTTCCTCACCGGCAAGTACCGGCGCGGCGAGGCCCCACCACCCGGGGCGCGCCTGGCCGCTGCCGGGCCGATGGCCGAGCGCATCATGACCGAGCGCAACTGGGCCATTCTGGAGAAGCTGGAGCAGTTCGCCGCCGCACGCGGCAAGACGGTGCTGGACGTGGCCCTCGCCTGGCTGGCCGCCCAGCCGAGCGTGGATTGCGTGATCGCCGGCGCCACGCGGCCCGAACAGGTGGAGGCCAACGTGCGCGCCCTGGAGTGGAAAATGACCCCGGAGGAGGTGGCCGAGGTCTCCGCCATCACCCAGCCGACCGCGTGAAACGACCAGAGCGAACCGTGAAAGGTGAAACGTGATCTCCGCGCAATACGCATTACGTATTGCGTGCGCCGGTTAGCTTCCGCCGCGCGCCTCACGTTTCACTCTTCACGGCTCATGTCCGAGTCGTCCAGGAACCAGCGCAGGGCCTCATCCAACACCTCCTCCGGCACGGTGTGGCCGCCGTCGAACTCCCGATAGCGCACGGGGTAGCCCGCGCGCGCGAGCAGCGGCACCAGGCGGCGGCTACAGACGTGGATGGGTAATACCGGGTCTTGCCGGCCGTGGCTGACGAACACGCGCGGCCGACCGGTGGGCTGTCGCGGCGCCAGGAAGCCGGGCGAGAAGGCCAGCACGGCCGTGAACAGGTCACCGTTGTCCAGCCCCAAGGTGAGCGCGTAGGAGGCGCCATCGGAAAAGCCCTCGATACCGATGCGGGTGGGGTCTACGGCACACCGGGCGAACACCCATGCCAGCGCCCGGTCGATAAAGGCGACATCGGGGCCGTAGCCGCCACGCAGGATGTCCCAGGTCACAGCGCGCGCGTCCGGCGCGAGCAAGAGCAGGCCGTACCGCTCCGCCGGCGCGCGCAGGGCGAGCACGCTGCGAGTGCCGGTGCTGCGCGCGCCGTGCAGGCATACGAGCAGCGGCGCCGGTCGCTCCGGTCGGTAGCCGGCCGGTACATACAGGACCCCGTCGCGGGCGATGGCCAGGCCCAAGGGGTGCTCACCGGGCGGTACAGGGCCTGCAGGCGGCTGCCGCGGCCGCGCGGCGAGCCGTCCCCACCGTGCCCCGTCGCTTGGCCGAGCGGCGTACCCCGCCATGGCCACCCCCTGACCCGATTGGATCATTGCATCAATCGGGCAAGACTCGATAGAGGTTAATAATAAGACCGGGGTTCTCCCCGTGCGTTGAACCCACTGCGATGAACCGCGCGTGGGGTTCGTCTGGAGGCGGGCGATCACACAGGTCATCGAGCGGCAGGAGGTGGCTGGGCCGGACGAGGCCGCGCGGCTGGTGGAGGTGGGCGCGGCCACCCGGCGTGTGCCGCTGGCCACCTATCGCCTCCAGTTCAACCGCAGCTTCCGCTTCCGCGACGCGGCCGCCTGCATCCCCTACCTGCACGACCTGGGCGTGAGCGACATCTACGCCTCACCCTACCTTAAGGCTCGGCCGGAGAGCAGCCACGGCTACGACATCACCGACCACGGCCACCTCAACCCGGGCATCGGCAGCGAGCGCGATTACCAACGCCTGGTCGCCGCCCTGCATCGTCGCGGTATGGGGCAGGTGCTGGACATCGTGCCCAACCATATGGGCATTGGCTCGGCCAACCCGTGGTGGATGGACGTGCTGGAGAACGGCCCCGCCGCCCGCCATGCTGAGGCCTTTGACATCGACTGGCAGCCGCTCAAGCCGGAGCTGCGCGGCCGGCTCCTCTTACCTATCCTGGGCGACCAGTACGGCAAGGTGCTGGAGCGGGGGGAGCTCCAGCTCGAGTTCCGCGACGGGGCGTTCTTCATCCGTTACTGGGACCACCGCCTGCCGGTGGACCCGCGCACCTATCCGGACCTACTGCGTTTTCGCCTGGATGCCCTGGTGGCGCGGCTGGGACCGCAGCATCCGGCCGTGCTGGAGCTGCAGAGCATTATCACCGCCGCGAGCAACCTGCCGGAGCGCACGGAGACCAGCCCGGAGCGGGTGGAGGAGCGCGCCCGGGAGAAGGAGATCATCAAACGCCGCCTGGCCGCCCTGTGCGCCGACACCCCGGAGGTGCGCGCCGCCATCCGCGAGACGGTACGCGCCTACAACGGCCGCCCCGGCGACCCGTACTCGTTTGACCTGCTGGACGCGCTGCTGGACCGGCAGGCCTACCGCCTGAGCTTCTGGCGCGTGGCCGCCGAGGAGATCAACTACCGTCGCTTTTTCGATATCAACGACCTGGCTGCCATCCGGGTGGAGCGCCCTACCGTCTTCCACGAGAGCCACGCCCTGGTGCTCGAGCTCATCGGCCAAGGCGCGGTCACCGGCCTGCGCGTGGACCATATCGACGGCCTGCGCGAGCCGGCCGCCTACACCGTACACCTTCAGGCAGCCTCCCTGGTGGCCCGCTTCGCCGGGGAGGTGCCCGCGGAGCGACGGGAGGACCTGGAGCAGGCCGTCGCCGAGCGGCTGCGCGCCCGCCTGCGCGAGTCACCGGAGGCGGCCGACGCCCGGCCGCTGTGGGTGGTGGTGGAGAAGATCCTAGGGCCGGGCGAAAGCCTGCCGGACACCTGGCCGGTGAGCGGCACCACCGGCTACGACTTCCTCAACGCCGTCAACGGCCTGTTCGTGGACGCGGGTAACCGCCGCGCCTTCGACGACATCTACGCCCGCTTCACCGGCCTGCGTGAGGGCTTCCGGGACGTGGCCTACGCCTGCAAGCAGCTCATCATGGACACCTCGATGGCCAGCGAGCTAAACGTGCTCGGCTACCAGCTCAGCCGCCTGGCCCAGCGCAACCGCCGCACGCGCGACTTCACCGTCAACAGCCTTACTGACGCCCTGCGCGAGGTGATCGCCTGCTTCCCGGTCTACCGCACGTACATCACCGGCACCGATGAGACCATCAGCGAGCGGGACCGCAGCCGCATCGAGGTCGCGGTGGCACGCGCGCGGCGCCGCAACCCGGCCATGGACCCGTCCGTGTTCGACTTCGTGCGTGACACCCTCCTGCTCGTGCCTTTCAAGGGTGACACGGACGAGGACCGGCAGGCGCGGCGCGACTTCGTGCTCAAGTTCCAGCAGTACACCGGGCCGGTGATGGCCAAGGGGGTGGAGGACACCGCCTTCTACCGCTACAACCGCCTGGTATCCCTGAACGAGGTGGGCGGTGAGCCGGAGCAGTTCGGCGTGAGCGTGGCCGCCTTCCATCGCCAGAACGCCGAGCGTCAGCGGCGCTGGCCGGAGGCGATGATCGCCACCGCCACGCACGATACCAAGCGCGGTGAGGACGTGCGCGCCCGCATCAACGTGCTCTCCGAGCTGCCGCGCGAGTGGCGCTCGGCGCTCACCCGCTGGAGCCGCATCAACCGCCGCCGCAAGCCCCAGGTCGACGGCGTGCCGGTGCCGGACGCCAACGAGGAGTACCTGCTCTACCAGACGCTGCTGGGGGCCTGGCCCGCCGAGCCCATGGACGCCACCGGTAAGGAGGCGTTTATCCGCCGCATCCAGGCCTACATGCTCAAGGCGGTCAAGGAGGCCAAGGTCAACACGAGCTGGATCAATCCCAACGCCCCGTACGATGAGGCGATCCAGGCCTTCGTGGCCGCCATCCTCTCCGGGGGTGAGGACGACCCATTCCTGCGCGACTTCCTGCCCTTCCAGCGCCGCGTGGCCCGTGCCGGTGCGGTCAACAGCCTGGCGCAGGTGGTGCTCAAACTGGCCTCGCCCGGCGTGCCGGATATCTACCAGGGCACAGAGCTCTGGGACCTCAGCCTGGTGGACCCGGATAACCGCCGCCCCGTGGACTTCGAGCGGCGGCGGGCCGCCCTGGCGGAGGTGCTGCACGTGCCGGAACGGGAACGGGCGGAGCTGGCGCACGCGCTGCTCGCGGCCTGGCCGGATGGGCGGGTGAAGCTGTACGTCACGCACCGCGCCTTGACGCTGCGGCGCGCCCGCCCGGCGCTGTTCTACCACGGCGCCTACCTGCCGCTGGAGGTGGGCGGTCCGCGCGTCGATCACGTGGTGGCCTTTGCCCGTACACTGGACGAGGAGACGGTCATCGCCGCCGTGCCGCGGCTCGTGGCCCGCCTGATGCGCGAGCCAGATGGCTTCCCGCTCGGCGAGCCGGTCTGGGCGGACACCTGGTTGGCCGTGCCCGGTGAGCCCGGTGCCCGCTTCCGCGACCGCTTCACCGGCGCGGAGCTGGAGAGCGTGGCGCGCGACGGTCGCGCCGTCCTGCCGCTGGCCGCCCTGTTTGCCTGCTTCCCGGTGGCGCTGCTGGAGCGGGTGGACGTGGGCGCCCCGGTCCGCTGAGGACCCCGGCCATGCCGGGGAGGAAAGCGGTACCGCGGACTGCACCCCGGCAGGCCGGGGCAGGTCGGGCCGGGCCGCCACCTGAGCGGGCCCGGGGCCGACGCACGGCGGCGCCTCCCGGTCATCCCGCGCGGGGAGACAGCGACCATGCCGCAACCGTCACCCCCATCGACCGCCCCGGCACGCGCCAGCGGTCTGCTGTTGCACCCCACCTCGTTGCCCGGTGGCCACGGTATCGGCGACCTCGGCCCGGAGGCGTACCGCTTCGTGGACTTCCTCGTCGAGGCGGGCCAAGGGCTGTGGCAGGTAATGCCGCTGGGGCCGCCCGGCTTCGGCGCCTCGCCCTACGCCGCCCGCTCCGCCTTCGCCGGCAACCCGCTGCTCGTCTCCCTGGACCGGCTGGCGGAGGAGGGGCTGCTGACCCCGGAGGAGCTGGCCGACGCGCCCGCAGGCGACCCGGCACGGGTGGACTTTCCGCACACGGAGGCGTTCAAGCTGGCGCGGCTACGCCGAGCCTTCGCCCGGCTGGCCGGACATCCCGAGGCGACCGCACGTATGACCGCCTTCCGGGCGACGCACGCCGGCTGGCTGGAGGACTACGCCCTGTTCATGGCGCTGCGCGACGCGCACGGCGGCGCCGTGTGGACCGCGTGGGAGCCGGCGCTGGTGCGCCGCGAGCCGGAGGCGCTGGCGCGGGCGCGGCGGGAGCTGGCCGGGGAGATCGCCTTCCACGCCTTTACGCAGTGGCTCTTCTTCGAGCAATGGGGCGCCCTGCGCCGCTACGCCAACGCGCGCGGCGTGCGCGTTATCGGTGACCTGCCCATCTTCGTGGCGCACGACAGCGCCGACGTCTGGGCGCACCAGGAGATCTTCGACCTGGACAAGCGCGGCGAGCCGGTAACCGTGGCCGGCGTACCGCCGGACGCCTTCTCGGCCACCGGCCAGCGCTGGGGCAACCCGGTCTACCGCTGGGAGGTGTTGCGCGCGCGCGGCTTCGACTGGTGGGTGGCCCGTTTCCGCGCCGTGCTGGAAACCGTGGACATCGTGCGCATCGACCACTTCCGCGGCTTCCAGGCGGCCTGGCACATCCCGGAGCAGGAGGCGACCGCGGAGCGCGGCACCTGGGTGGAGACGCCGGGCCGGGAGCTGTTTGCGGCCGTGCGGGCCCTGCTGGGCGCCTTCCCGGCGATCGCCGAGGACCTGGGGCTCATCACCCCGGAGGTGCACGCTCTGCGCGTGGAACTGGGTTTCCCGGGGATGAAGGTCCTCCAGTTCGCCTTCGGCGGCGGCGCCGACAACCCCTACCTGCCGCACAACCACGAGCCGGACAGCGCCGTCTACACCGGCACGCACGACAACGACACCACCGCGGGCTGGTACGCGGCCGCCGACGAGCGCACGCGCGACCACGTGCGTCGCTACCTGGCCGTGGATGGACACGACATCGCCTGGGACTTCATCCGCGCCGCGCTGGCCTCGGTGGCGCGCATCGCCGTGATCCCCGTGCAGGACGTGCTGGCGCTGGGCAGCGAGGCGCGCATGAACTATCCCGGCCGCCCGCACGGCAACTGGTCGTGGCGGCTGCGGCCGGGTCAGCTCACCCCGGCCCACGCCGCCCGCCTGCGCGCCCTGAGCGAGCTGTACGGCCGATTGGCCCCGCCGCCCGCAGGTGAGGCGTGAGGACGTCTCGGGGAGACGCCACCTATCGGAGCCATATCCCATGAACTGACGGTTGATCAGCCGCCCGCGTCTCATCCGCCTGCATCTAGTCAAGGACGAGATCATCCCGGCATGAGGTTGCCCCGCGACCTGTCTGGCGAGGAGCCGGCCCGCCGTCTCCGCCGCCATGGGTACATGCTGACGCGGCAGAGATGACCGCCTACTTGATGCCCACCACCATCGACTCCGGGCCGACGAGATGTTCCACGTAACACTCTCGGAATCCCGCGTCGCGCAGCCAGCCGCAGCACTCGGCACCCGTGTAGTCGAAGCCGGCCGGCGTCTCGATCAGCATATTGAGGCTCATGAGCAGACCGAACACGTTGCGGCGTCGCTCGTCATCGATGATCGCCTCGTAGATGATCAACGCGCCGCCGTCCGGCAGCGCCTCGAACGCCTTGGCGAGCAGGCGGCGCTTATCCTCCAGGCCCCAGTCGTGGAGGATGTGGCCCATGATCAGCACGTCCGCGGTGGGCAGCGGTTCATTGAGGAAATCGTTGGCGATGAAGCGCAGCCGCTCGCTCAGGCCAAAGGATGCCACGTAGTCCGTGAAGATCGGCTCAAGTGCCGGCAAGTCGGTGCCGCCACCGGTGAGGTGGGGGTGGCGCAATGCGATCTGGACCGGCAGGTTCCCCTCGGCCGTGCCGATGTCCATGAACGTGCGGTACTGCTGCCAGGGGAAACGTTCGGCGATGGCGATGGCCGAGCCCATGCTCAGACCCGTCATGGCGTGCGCGAACTCCCTGAGCCGCGCCGCGTCTTGATAGAGCACCGCGAAGAAATCGCCGCCCGATTTGGCCTCATTCTGGGGGCGACCCGTTTTCAGACCTTCGGTCAGGTCTCCCCAGAAGCGGTACAGGCGCGCGTTGGCCATCTCCAGAATGCCGCCCATATACGAGGGC
>JBHOQW010000097.1:0-5470 GCA_042408665.1 Dehalococcoidia bacterium | reverse complement strand
GACGCTCTCCGGCGTGGGGCTGCTGGCGGCGGGCACGATCTTCCTGGCCGTGCAGGAGACGCTGCACGGGGCGAGCACGGGGCCTCAGCCCGCCGGTGAGCGCTGAGCAATGAGTACTGACTCTGACGAGGGCGAGGGGGGGAACTGGCGCCGGCAGATGCGGAGACGGGCCCTCACCCCCCTGCCCCCCTCTCCCTCTGACGAGGGCGAGGGGGGTCTGACGTGGGCAAAGCGGAGACGGGCCCTCACCCCCCTCGCCCCCCTCTCCCTCTTGGCGAGGGCGAGGGGGGTCTGACGCGAGTAAAGCGGCTTCGCGAGCGAGAAACTCCCCTCTCCCGCCGAGCGGGAGAGGGGCTGGGTGTGAGGGCGGCCCAACGCAGGCGGACCGGGTGAGGGCCAGTCTTGTCAGACCCTCACCCCCCTGCCCCCCTCTCCCTCTGACGAGGGCGAGGGGGGTCTGGCGCGAGCAAAGCGGCTTCGCGAGCGAGAAACTCCCCTCTCCCGCGTGCGGGAGAGGGGTCGGGGGTGAGGGCCCGTCTAGCCGGGGGTGAGGGCCCGGCAGTCTGGCGCCGGCAGAGCGGCTTGGCGAGCGAGCAACTCCCCTCTCCCGCGTGCGGGAGAGGGGTCGGGGGTGAGGGCCCGTCTAGCCGGGGGTGATGGCCAGGCAGTCTGGCGCCGGCAAAGCCGCTTCGCGCACGCATGCTCCCCTCTCCCGCATGCGGGAGAGGGGCCGGGGGTGAGGGCCTGCCTAGCTGGGGGTGAGGGCCCGTCTGGCTGGGGGTGAGGGCGTGCACCCAGCACTCAGCACTCAGCACTCAGCTCGCATCGCGCGGCGCTTGCTGGACGCCGAGGAGCTTCTGCAACCGGGCGATGGCCTTGTGCTGGAGCACCTTGACCGAGTTCTCGGATTTGCCCAGCGCCTCCGCCGTCTCCCGCACGGACAGGCCGGCGCCAAACCGCAGGGCGATCACCTCCCGCTGCGCCTTGGCCAGCCGCGCGCAGGCGCGGTAGACCTCGTCGGCCGTGAGCTGGAATTCCACCTGCCACTCCGGCCCCGGCCGCCCGTCTTCCACGTCGAAATTCTCGGGAAAGCCGTTCACGCGGTGGGGGCCATGCTTGCGGTGGTGGCTGATCACCTGGTTGCGGGCGATGCGGAACAGCCAGGCCGTGAACGGCACATCCTGCCACTCAAAGCGGCGGATGTGCTCGATCACGCGCAGAAACACCTCCGCCGTGATGTCCTCCGCCTCGCTGACGTTGCCCACGTGCCCCAGCACGAAGCGGTACACCGGCGTGAGGTAGAGGTCGTACAGCCGGCCCAAGGCGTCGCGGTCGCCGGCCCGCGCCCGGTCGACGAGGGCGCGCACCTCCTGCTCATCCGGCACGAGCGAGCCAGTGGCGGGGGGAAGGGACGTGAAGGACGGCTCTGTGCTCACGGCCTGCTTCGGCTCCCGGGCGGGCTCCCCGCGCCTGCTCCCCGATCGGCCGGGGGTGGGCATGCCCGCACCGGTACTCGCGGCCTCAAGGGCGGGGGAGGCCGCCCCGCTCGGCAGCCCCGGCACGCCGGGGCGAGACGGCCGCCAGAGGGGCAGACCGGCTCCTGTACCCCGCGTTGTGCCGGGGCCGGGACGCCGCCGTGCGCCGGGACCGGCGCGGCGCCTCGACCACGGCGCTGGCTGCCTGCATCAACTCTACACGATTCCAACCCACCGGTGGCGACTCCGCCTTCACCCGGCCGCCCTCACCCGGCTCGCCCGCGGCTCGCCACCCTCTGCCGTGGTCGGGAGAGGGTTTTGCACTCGGCGAACGCGCTCTGCCCACACCAGTCTCCCCCCCTCGCCCGTTCGCGGGAGAGGGGGGAGGGGGTGAGGACGGCTCCCACGTCTCCCCTCTCCCGTGTTCGGGAGAGGGGCCGGGGGTGAGGGCCAGCCCGCCGGTCTGCCTCCCGCATCCGTCCCGGACGGTAGCACGGGCGCGCCGCCCCCGGCAATGCCGTCCCGCCCCTTATCGGCGCGCCGCTCACGAGGTCGATGACTCGCCTCCGCGCCGCTCCGCCACGCGCTTCCACCCCACACGTGCACCCAACTGCCACCTTGCCCGCAATGCTCCGTACTGATAGACGTTCAGACATCATGCAACAACACATCCGCCCCGCGCGTCGTGCTCCCGCCCACGGGCCGTGGCGGCCGGTCGTGGCGGCGGCGCTGCTCCTGCTCGTGCTCCTGCCGGCCCGCCCGGCCGCCGCCGACCACTTTTCCCGCAGCGTCGCCGTGTGCACCGTGCAGGTGAGCGCCATCGCCTGCACGCTCACCATCGGCCCGTTCAGCGGCACCGTGCTCTCCAACGAGCGCATCACCGTGGCGGTGAGCGGCGCCGTGGAGCTGGACCCGGCCGTGCCGCCGCGCGTGACGGCCGCCGGCCCCGCTCCCTGCACGGCGGCCGTGCAGAGCGGGTCGGTGACGCGCACGTCGGTCATCGTGGCCGTGGGCGTGGCCGGTTGCCCGGCCGGCGCCACCATCACCCTGAGCGAGGCGTTCGTGGTGATCGGCGGGGGCGGCGGCACGCTGCGGCAGACGCTCTCCAGTCCCAGCATCGAGCCGGCCACCATCACCGCCGTCACGCCCGGCGGGAGCCCCTTCTCGGTGCCGACGCCGCTCGCCGGGAGCACCAAGGTGTGCGCCTGGTCGCCGGCCACCGCCACCACCTCGGTGAGCTGCGCCCTCACCCTGGGGCCGCTGACCGGCCTGACGCCGGGCCAGCCGGTGACGGTGCGCATCGTCGCGCCGGCGGCCGGTGTGAGCTTCGTCGCCGTCGAGGCGGGCGGCGGCTGCGGCATGAGCGGCCCGCACGGCCTCGCGGCCACGTCGTTCTTCGTCACCCTCACCGCCGCCTGCGCGGGCCCGGACGTGGTGGTAATCCGCGAGACGCTGGCGGTCACGGCGCCGGACCCCGGCACGGCCGGGGCCGGGGCGGACGCCGGCCCGCTCTGTCAGGCGGTGACGGCCGGGTCGCTGCCGCCCGTGCAGGTGTGCGCCGTTACGCCGGCCGGGACACCGTTTTCGCCGCGCAACCCATCAGCGACGGCGCCGGTGAGCGTGACGGCGGCGTGTGCGCCCCTCATGGCCGCCCCCGGCGCGGCCCTGCCCCAGCCTCGCGCGGGCGAGCCGCTGAGCTGCACGGTGACGGCCACGGCGCTCCCCCCGCCGGAGGGGGATGCGCGCCTGGCCGGTCCGGCGCGCGTGACGCTGGTCGCCGCCCGCTTTCTGGACGGGACGACGACCGGGGCCTTCGTTTGCGCGGCGCTCACGCTGGGCGCCCCGGCCACGGCCTCGGCGCCGGCGCGCGGCGCGACGTGCGGGTTCACGGTGGTGCTGGTGCCGGCCGCCCCGGCATACCCGGGCCCCGTGCCCGTGGCCGGGGTGGCCTGCACGGCGCCGACGCTGGTGGTGGAGCTGTTCGGCGCCACGTTCCGCCCGCCGCTGCTGACACCGTCCGGTCAGCCGCTCCTGGTGCTGCCGACAAGCCCGGGCCCGGGCTGCCCCGGCGCCCCACCGCCGCCGGGGGAGCCGCCGGCGACGCTGGCCCTGAGCTGCGCGCACAGCCCCGGCGTGGCCTGGCTGCTGGCCCAGGACGAGGTGCCGGCCCTGCCGGAGGCGGTCACCCGCGCCGTGGGCGCCGTGGCCATGCTGCCGGAGGTGGTGAGCTGCCGCGCCCGCCTGCTGGGCGCCGCCGGCGAGGAGGTGGCGGCCCCGCCCGGCACGGTGCGGCTGAGCACGCTCGTCGCCGGCCTGCTGGACGCGGGCGGCCGCGCCGTGACGCTCCTGCCCGTGCCCTGCGGCGGCCTGGACTGGACCACTCTGCGCCCGGCCGCCTGCACCGGCGTCGAGTTCAGCCTGGCCGGCACGCGGGTGGGCGTGGTGGAGGTGCGCGCCCGCTACGAGCCGGGGATGGCGGCCCCCGGCACGCCCACGCTGGAGGGGACGGTGCAGGTGGCCTTCGTGGCGCCAGCCGTATCGGTGCGCCTGTCGGCCAGCCGCGAGCCCCTCGCGCCGGGGGCGAGCGGCCGCGCCCGCGCCACGCTGAGCGTCATCGGGCGGCTGTGCCGCCTGGCCGCCTGCGTGGACCCGGCCACCGGCGCGCCGCTGTGGCCGCGGCCCGGCTCGGCCCTGAACGGCGACGTGCTCTTCATCTCGGATGCACCGGCCGTGGTGGCGTGGACGGGCGCGGACGGCACGGGGACGCAGACGGCGGTGCGCTGCGGCCGTCCGCGGGAGAGCATGCCGGCGGGCGGCGCCGCGCTGGCGGACTACTTCCGCGGCTGCGCCTTGGCCGCGGCGGCGTTCCGGGCCGGTACGCCGGGCGAGGCGGGTCTGAACGCCGTGTTCGTGCCGGACCTACCCGGCGCGTCGGTGGCGGCGGTCGGTTCCGCCCCGCCGTGGGGGCCGGTGGCCGCGCTGACGCGCTTCTTCGCCGGCCTGGCCGCTGGCGAGGACAGCGTGGTGGTTGTGGTGGAAGAGGCACGCGCGCCGCCGTGACGGGCGGTGGGGGCAGGCCCTCACTGGAGTGGCCCTCACTCCCCTCTCCCTCTGACGAGGGCGAGGGGGAATTGGCGTTGGCAGATGCGGAGACGGGCCCTCACCCCCCTGCCCCCCTCTCCCGCTTGAGCGCGGGAGAGGGGGGGACTGGCGCCGGCAGAGCCGCTTCGCGAACGACGCTCCCCTCTCCCGCATGCGGGAGAGGGGCTGGGGGTGAGGGCCCGGCAGTCTGGCGCTGGCGAAGCGGCTTGGCGAGCGAGCAACTCCCCGCTCCCGCCTGCGGGAGAGGGTGGCCGAGCGCAGCGCGGCCGGGTGAGGGCCGGCCGGGGGCGAGGGTGGGCTGCGCACCCCGCCCCTCGGCTGCAGCGCGAGGTGCGCCGCGCCGGGCGCCGAGGGCGCTGAAGTATGAACGGACTCACGATATCTTAGATATCGTGCAGTCCGTTCATACTATCCTACCCGGTCAGGGTACGCGGGGGAGCGAGCGGCGGCGCGCCCTCGCCCCCCGGGACGGGCGCCGAAGTATGAACACACGTTTGACGTCTTAAGTATCGAGGTGAGTTCATACTACCGTGCCGCCCCTCGCCCACCCTCGCCCACCCTCGCCCGGCAGTACGGGCCCTCACCCCCCTGCCCTCCTCTCCCGCTTGAGCGCGGGCGAGGGGGGACTGGCGCCGGTAGAGCGGCAGCGCCAACGCCTGCTCCCCTCTCCCGTAAACGGGAGAGGGGTCGGGGGTGAGGGCCTGCCGGCCGGGGGTGAGGGCTAGCCGGCGAGGGAGGGGCTGCGCACCCCGCCCCTCGGCTGCAGCGCGAGGTGCGCCGCGCCGGGCGCTGAAGTATGAACGGACTCACGATATCTTAGATAAATATCGTGCCGTTCATACTATCCTACCCGGTCAGGGTACCAGGGGGAGCGAGCGGCGGCGCGCCATCGC
>JBHOQW010000129.1:0-1150 GCA_042408665.1 Dehalococcoidia bacterium | reverse complement strand
CCGCGTGGTGGCGGGGAGGCGCCGCGTGGTGGGGTGGCGTGGTGCGGCGCCTCACTCGGCGGCGCTTGTGGGTGGCGTGCGGCGGGCGGCGCGGCGGCGGTAGTAGCCAGCCAGTGCGGCGTGACGGTTACAGCAGTACTGTCGGCGTACCGTGCCCTCGATGGGGGCGCCGCACCCAGGCAACGCGCACACGCGCTGCACCCGCCGGCGGAGCGCGGCCAACGCCCGGCCGGCGGCGCTGCGTTCTGGGTCCACGTGCTCAACCCGTGTGGTCATCGGTTCTCCTCCATACCACCCAGACCGTAGCACGGCGCCATCACGGAACGCAAGGTGATAGACGCCGCCAATGGCACGGCGGGCGTCGCATCGAAACGTTTAATGAAGAAACCCGCCTGAAGTGCTTGACACGCGCTTCATCTTGCGTATCATGTAGTCAGCACCAAGTTGGAGGTTGACCGATGGCTACCGCGACCGCCGCCACCTGGACCGCCGACGTGACCGCCCGCTGCGACCGCTGCCTCGGCGAGGCGTCCGTCGCCCACCTGCGCCCCGTGGCCGTGCACGGCGTGGTGTTCGATGTCTGCGTCGGCTGCATCGAATACCTGCAGCGCCAGCACGTCACCGACCGCGCGCGGGCGCTCCGCCGCCTGCTCCGCACCTACGGGTGCGGCGCGGCCGCCTAACGGCGAAGGACGCCGGGCCGGGGTTCGGCACAACCCCGGCCCGGCCAGAACACCACGAGGAGATGCGCGATGTCCGTCACCAAGCTTGCGCCGTTGTCCATCGCCCCGTCAATCGCCGCCGGTCACCTCGCGCTGACGCCAGAAGAGCACGAGGAGCTGTGCGCCTGGCTGGACTCCCTGCCGCCGGCCGCGGAGCAGTGCGAGGCGTGCCACGGGCCCGCCAGCCCCTGCATCGCCGGCCGCTGCCTGGCCTGCAGCGCGGAGCTGGACCCGATGCTGCCGCTGCCGTGGGCGCACGGCCGCTAACCGACCGCCGCGCGCCGGCCGGTTGGTCGCAGTCGAGGCCTCGACCAACCCGACCAACCCGACCAACCCGACCAACCCGACCAACCCGACCGACCGGTCGGCGCCACTCCCTGGAGGATGCACGATGACTTACCACCACCCGCGCGCCATCGACTGGACCG
>JBHOQW010000091.1:0-1296 GCA_042408665.1 Dehalococcoidia bacterium | reverse complement strand
CGAAGGCCCTTGAGCCGGTCTTCGAGGTCCCGGATCTCGCCGTGAACCAACATGGCCGTCAGTACCCGATCCAGCGACCAGCCCTGCCCATCGGCCCCGTTCTTCTTCGAGGCGCTGAATCGCAGCGCTATCTGCAATGCGCGTGGCCCCCAGCGGTCCAGAGCGCTATCGACGAGCGCCGGTTCATGGATCTGCTCGTAAGCCCGCGCGAGGATCGAACGGTAGCGGGGCCGGAGCATCGCACGGGCAACCGCATAACCCAACCGGCGCACGATCTCGCCAAGCTGGCGCCCCGTCCACGGGAGTTTGAGCTGCTCAGCGAGCCCAAACGCTTCGATGGCCACCTCGAACGGCAGTGGGCAGATCAGCGCCATGACGCTGGTATGGCCGAGCTGCAGAAGCGCCGCGATCCTGCGGTGGCCATCGACCACGCGGTAGCGCCCGTCTGGCTCAACGGTGACGACGATGGGCATCAGCTGTCCCCAGCGGCGGAGGTGTTCCACGAACTCACGCCAGAGAGGCGTGTCCGCCACGCGGCTGGACGGGTTATGTGCCCAGGTAATGCATAATGCGATCGGTATCATGCGGATGTCGTAGAACATGGATTCCTCCTCTTCGTGTCCACTCCATGTCCGCCGTTGCTGCCACGCCGCGCCACCGCCGAACCGGGCGAGCCAGACCCTTGCTGCCGCGCCCAGCCGGGCCAGCGCGCACCGCCGCTAGCCAAGCCGCTGCTGCCCGGCACTGCCCTGCCCCCGCTAGCCGGCGCCCGCCGAGCCCGGCCTTGCCGCCGCCAACCATGCCGCTACTGCCGTGGCGCGCCCGGCCCTCGCGCACCGCCACGGGCCGAGCCACTGCTGCCCTGCCACGCCATGCCCACGCCCACCAGCGCCTGCCTTGCCGCTACTGCCGGGCCAGGCCCCGCCCACGCGCACCCTCGCGTGCCGAGCCCTTGCTGCCCGGTCACGCCAAGCCCTCGCTAGCCGACGCCTGCCATGCCGCTACTGCCCTGCCTAGCCAGCCCCGCGCACACCCTCACCCGCCGCGCCATGGCCGCCCCGCCTCACCGCTTCACCGCCGGTACCCGCTCCGGCGCTCGTGCTACGCCCGGCGCCGCTCCTCCGGCGTCGGCGGCCGCGCGGGCCGCCAACCACAGGCGAGACAGTACGGCTCCAGGTCGTTGCCCACGGGCAGCACCTGCCGCTCCACCGCCAGCCGCCCGCGGCAGCGTGGGCACCGTCCTGAGGCACCGGTCCCCGTGACCGGCAACGCTACCACGTCGTCAACCACTCGTTG
>JBHOQW010000085.1:0-12301 GCA_042408665.1 Dehalococcoidia bacterium | reverse complement strand
CGGCGCTCCGCCTCCGCCTGGGCGCGGGCCGCCGCCGCCCGCCGCGCCTGCGCCCGCTCCAGCTCGGCCGCCAGCTCGGCCGCGCGCTTCGCCCCCTGCGCGTCCGCCTCCCGCAGGTGATGGAGCTCAGCGCGCAGGGGCGCCATCCCTGCCCGCTCCGTGAGCAGCGCCTCGCGCGCCCGCGCCAGCTCGCGCCGGGCAGCCTCCGCCGCCGCATCCAGGTCGGCGGCCACGGCACGTGCCGCCGCCAGCCGCTGGCGCGCCCGCGTCAGCTCCGCCTCCCGCTGGCGACGGCTAGCCAGCGCCTGCTCGATCTGGGCCGGTATCTCGGCCAGTTCGCGCTCGATGGCGAAGCGACCGCCGCCCAGCGCCGCGCGGCCGCCGGTGATGGTACCGTTCGGGCGCAGGACGATGCCGTCCAGCGTCACCACCGCGCCCAGCCCGCGCCGCAGCAGCGCCCGCCCCGTCTCCACGTCCTCCACCACGATGAACCGGCCCAGGAGCGTGTCCACCACGTCGCGCAGGCGCGGGTCGCATCGCACGAAGCGGGCGGCCACCCCCACCACCCCGCGCTCCGCCGCCAGGTTGAGGGCCGGCAACGGCTTCAGGCCATCCAGCGGGATGAGCGTGGCGCGGCCGTTTTGCGCTTCTGTAAGGGTTTTAAGCGCCGCCCAGGCGGCGCGCTGGTCCGGCACCAGCACGGCACTGATGTACTCGGCGAGGGCCGCCTCCAGGGCCACCTCCAGCCCGCGCGGCACGCGCACCTGCTCGCCGAGCAGGCCGAGCACGCGCGGCCGTCCCTCGCGCTCGGCCTGCGCCAGCAGGGCGTGCGCGCCGGCGTCCACCCCGCGCGCGTGCTCGCGCATCCGCTGCAACAGGTGCAGGCGCCGGCGCTGCTCCTCGACCGACGCGGTGAGCGCCTGCACGGCCTGCTCCAACGCGGCCACCTCGTCGCGCGCCGCCTCCAGCACCTGCCGCGCCTGCTCCCGCTCCTGCTCGGCGGCGAGGGCGCGGTCCTCAGCGGCGTACAGCGTGCGCAGCCGGCCCAGGTAGCGCTGGCCGTAGTCCTTGAGGCGCGCGAGGCACAGACGGCGGCGCTGGGCATGCGCCGCCTGATCCTCCTCGAAGCGGTGAAGACGTCGCTCCAGCGCCGCCGCGCCCTCCTCGGCGTCACGCAGCTCCGTCCGCGCCCGCCGCGCAGCCTGCTCCGCCTCACCGACCAGGCGGCGCTCGCGCTCCCGCTCTGCGTCGAAAGCGGCGAGCTCCGCCTGGCGCGCCTGCACCGTCTCCCGCAGCGCGGTGAGGTCGACCTCGTCCTGCCCTACGCCCCCCTCAGGTGCGTGCGCGCTGAACGCAGCCCGCTCCGCCTCGAGCTGGCCGATCTCCCCCTCCAGCTCCTCCAGGCGGCGGCGGACGAACCCCAGCCGCTCTTCCTCCAGCCGCAGGCGCCCCTGGGCGTCTCGCGCCTGCTCTTCCAGCGCGCGCAGGCGCTCGCGCGCGGCCTCCTCGCGCCGCCGCTCCTCGACCAGACGGGTGCGCACGGTGCTCAGGCGCTCCTCGAGCTGGTCGAGCTCCGCCTGGGCGGCGGCGAAAGCGGCGTTGCGCTGATCGTAGGCCGCGCGGGCGGCCACGAGCGCCTCCTCGGCGGCGCGGCGGCGGCTGGCGAACCAGGCGTGCAGCGCCTCGGCCAGCTCGCGGGTCAGCGCCTCGTGTTCACGCGCCCGCCGCGCCTGCCGCTCGAGTTGCGCCAGCCGCGGCGCGATCTCGGCCACGAGCAGATCGACCTTCTCCAGGTTCTCCTGGGTAGCCGCCAGCCGGTCCTGCGCCTCCTCGATGCGCAACCGGTAGCGACGCACGTCAGCCGCCTCCTCGATGAGCGCCCGCCGCTCCTCCGGCTTGAGGCTGAGCACCTGGTCCACCAGCCCCTGGCCCATGATGGCGTAGCTGTTCTGGCCCAGCCGCGCCGCCAGAAACAGCTCGGTGATGTCGCGCAGGCGCACGCGCTGGCGGTTGATCAAGTAGTCCATCTCGCCGGAGCGGTGCAGCCGGCGCGTAACCACCACCTCGGTGTAGTCCACCGGCAGCCAGCGATCGCTGTTATCCAGCCAGAGGCTGACCTCAGCGAACCCGGCCGGCGGGCGCTTGTGGCCGCCGGCAAACAGCGCATCGTCCAGCTTGCGCAGGCGCATGGCGCGCGGGTTCTGCTCGCCCAGCACCCAGCGGATGGCATCGGCGACGTTGCTCTTCCCGCTTCCGTTTGGCCCGATAATCGCCGTGATCCCCGGTCCGAACTCGAACACGGTGCGGGTCGGGAAGCTCTTGAACCCTTGGATCTCTAGGCGTTTGAGGTACACGCCGTCCCTCTCATCGCGGATGCGCTCCGGCCGCAGGCCGGACACGCACGGGCACGGACCCGGACACAATGGGGAGGGAAAGGTTGATGCCTGCACGGCCCCCCGGCCGCTCAGGATGCGGGGCCGTAATCGCGGTCCAGCCGGGCCAGGGCCTCCTCGGCCGCCTGGCGCTCCGCCATGCGTTTGGAGCGGCCACGCCCGGAACCGAGCGCGCGGTTGCCCACCACGGCCTCAACCGTGAACATTTTGGCGTGGTCGGGGCCCACGGCCTCGACGATGCGGTACTGAGGCGCCACGCCGAACAGGGTCTGGACCCGGTGCTGCAGGCGGGATTTAGCGTCCGCCGGCAGCTCACCACGGCCAAGGCTCTCCAGCTCCGGCCGCATCACCCGCAACAGCCACCGCTCAGTGCGGGCGAAGCCGGCGTCGAGGTACATGGCGCCCACCACCGCCTCGAACGTGCGCGCCAGGTTGAGCGGCCGCGTGCGACCGCCGGTGGCGTCCTCGCCCCGGCCGAGCAGCAGAAAGCGGCCCAGGCCGAGCCGCTCCGCCACCCGCGCCAGCGTCTCGCCCTTGACCAGGTGCGCCCGCAGCTCCGTCAGACGCCCCTCGTCCACGTGCGGGTAGCGGTCGTACAGCCAGCGGGCGATGACGCAGCCGAGCACGGCGTCACCTAAGAACTCCAACCGCTCGTTGGACTGGATACTGCGATCCGGCGCCTCGTTCACGTAGGAACGGTGCACCATCGCCTGGGCGAGCAGTTCCGGTCGCTTGAACCTGACCCCTAACCGCTTCTGCAGAGCCTCGACATCGACGTCCACGGCGCCACCGTGCCGGTGCCAACAAAAATGGCCCCGGAATCCGGGGCCGGGTCTCACCCTCGCGTCACGTTGCCGCAACCGCCCGGGCGCCGGTGTTGGCTACCGCGGCGGCCGGGCAAGCGTTTCGCCCGGCACCGGCCTGGCCCACGAGCTCCTTCGCGGGCCCCCCACCCCGAACGGCACCGTCATCATAGGGACGGCTGCCGCGGCGTGTCAAGGCGAGGTCGGCGGCGCGTTGCGACAAGCGCCGGACGGGGCCATCATGGATGGCGAAGCGAGCGCATCCCGCCGAGGCCACAGGGCATGGGCGATATCTGCCGCGTGTGCGGCGAACCGACCAGCGAGTTCAGCCACGCCATTTGCAGCCGGTGCGACCGGCCCTTCCACCTCGCCCTGCGCCAGGACGTGCCGGCCAAGGACTGCGGCCAAGTCTGGATCAACCCCCAACACCTGGGCCTGGAGTTCGGCTGCAACGTCTGCCTGGGGTTCGCGTCCGAGGCCCCGTCGCTGCAGGCCACACCGCCCGAGGCCGCGACGCCTCGTCGCCGCTACGCCCGCCACCAGGGCGTGCGTGCTCTGGACGTGGTGCGCCGCCGGGGCCGCCGGCCGAGTGGCTCTGCCTGACCGAGCCGGCACGCCGGAGGAGGTGCGCACCGTGGCCCACATCCACGACCTGGACAGCGCCGCCGCCCTGGTGCCGGACGGCGCCCGCCTCGCCATCACCGGCCAGGTGGAGATGGCGCCCGCCGCCTTCGCCCGCGCCCTGGCGCGCCGCGGCGTGCGCGACTTGGACATCGTGGTGGTGCCTACCGGCGGCGGTATCGCCGTCGACCTCTTGATCGGCGCCGGCTGCGTGCGCTCGGTGGAGTGCGCCCAGATGGCGATGGGCGAGTACGGCGCCTGCCCCAATTTCCGCCGCTTCGTACAGGCCGGCCGCGTGACCGTGCGCGACCACGTGTGCAGCGCCCTGCTCGGCGCCTTGCAGGCGGGGGGCATGGGCCTGCCGTTCATGCCCGCGCGCGGTATTATCGGCACCGATTACCTGCGCGTGCGCCCCGATTTCCGCGTGATCGATAACCCATACGGCGGTCCGGACGACGCTCACATCGTCATCGTGCCCGCTATCCGGCCGGACGTGGGCGTCTTCCACGCCTACGTCGCCGATCGGCACGGCAACGTGCTGGTGGAGCCGCAGCAGAACATCCAGCTCCTGGCTGCCGCCAGCCGGCTGGTGATCGCTACCGCCGAGCAGGTGGTGGACGAGGACCTCACCGAGACGCCGCGCACCCTGCCCCTGGTCTCGGGCCTGCACGTCGACGTCGTAGTGCCGGCGCCGCGCGGTGCCCACCCCACCGGCGTGCCCGGCCTCTACCCGCCGGATGAGGCCCACATCCGCCACTACCTGGCGGCTGCGGCCGCCGATGACACCTTCGCGGCCTATCTCGACGCCTTTGTGCGTGCGCCGGGCGGGGAGGCGGCCTACGCCCGCCGCACGGGGCTGCTGGCCGCCCACGAGCGCCGCGCGGGCGTCATCGACGCGGAGCGAGACGGGCGGTGAACGGGACGGACGCGGTCACCTACACGGTAGAGGAGCTGATGGCCGCCGTCATCGCCCGCCAGGTGCGGGACGGCGAGACGGTGGCGGTCGGCACCCTTTCCCCGGTGCCGGCCGCAGGGGTCTATCTGGCCCGCGAACTGCACGCACCGCACGCCCGCCTGCTGGTCCACGGCGACCCGGCCTACCCGTTTCGCGCCGGCACCAAGGAGTTCTTCGACTTCGCGCAGAAGGGCGCCATCGACCTGTTCTTCCTCAGCGGGGCCCAGATCGACGTGTACGGCAACATCAACCTGCACGTCATCGGCGACTACGCGCGGCCGCGGGCGCGCCTGCCGGGCGGCGCCGGCTCCGCCATGCTGTACGCCATGGCGGGCCGGGTGCTGCTGTTCAAGTTGGAGCACAACCGACGCGGGCTGGTAGAGCGGGTGGACTTCGTCACCGCCAGCGCCGAGACGCCGGACGGGGTGCTGCGCCGCGGCCGGCCCGCAGGGCTGGTGACGCCGCTGGCCTGCTTCGCCTACGACGGGCAGGCGCGTCGGCTGCGGCTGGCCTCCGTCCACCCCGGCGTGAGTGAGGAGCAGGTGCACGCCGCCACCGGCTGGGTCATCGAAGAGCACGGTGCGCCACAGACACCGCCGCCCACCGCCGAGGAGCTGCGCGCCCTGCGCGGTCCGGTGCGGGAGCTGGTCGGACGCATCTACCCGCGGTTCGCCCGCGAGCGGCTGCGACCCCTCTCCTGAGCGGCGCCCGCACGGCCCGCGGCCCCCTGCCGCTCGGCCCGGCGCTGCGCTACGCTGAAGGCGGCGCGGAGACGAGGCCGCGCCCTCAGGAGTATCCCCCCATGGCCCGCAAGCGCCGCAGCAAACAGCAGAAGGAGGCCCGGCGGCTGGAACAGGCGCTGGGCGCGCCGGAATGGCGCTGGCGCACGCTACCGGTGTGGCTGGCCTTCACCGGCGGGTTCATCGTCGCCTGGTACGTGTACCTGATCGGGAGCGGCGGTGCAAACCCCGGGCTCATCGCCAACGTCCTCTTCTACCTGGCCCTGATCGGCTTCTCGTTCGGTCTGTCCCGCATCACCAGCCGCTTGGTGGTGCGCTGGCGCCTGCGCCGCCTGCGCCAGGCACAGGTGACACCGCAGGCTCGCAAGGAGTCCCAGCCCACGGGCTGACGCTGCCGCGAGGTGTGCCGCTCAGGGGGCACCACTCACGGGTGGGACGGGCGCAGCTCGCGCAGCATCCACAGCGGCGCCGGGTCGAGGCCGGCCGTGTCGGGACCCGTGAACGGGTAGAAGGGCCGATAGCCGGTGCGCAGCCAGAAGTAAAGGGCCAGCCCGTTCTCCCGCGGCACCGCGGCGTAGACGACGCGGCCCGGCCACGCCGCCTCAGCCGCGATCACCATCTCCTGACCGTAGCCGAGGTTACGGCGGTCCGCCCGCACGGCCAGCGCCACGATCAGCAGCCGGCCGGCGCCGGCGTCGCGCAGGCGCATGATCCCGACCACCGGTCCATCGGCCAGCTCTCCCAGGAGGGTCCAGGCGGGCGGTGGGTCCTCCTGCCAGCGGTGGAGCAGGTCGCAGAGGGTGAGGGGCTCGACCGGCCGCGCCCGGCCCTGAATGGCGGCGATCGCTTCCGGCAGCCAGGGGTCGACCTGGGCGCCGTCCTCGGCCCGCGGCGGCCGCAGGCGCACGCGCAGCATCACCTCGCTCCGCTTCTGTTACGTCCGCCTCAGCGGGCGGCGTCCAACCGCCGGCTGTTCAGCCAGCGCGCCACCAGCGGCGGCAACTGGTGCAAGGGCGCCTCCGAGACGGTACACGGCGGCAGCGAGTTGAGGAACACACGCCCGTAGCGTTTGCTGCGCAGGCGCCGGTCCAGTACCACCATCACACCGCGGTCGTTCCGGTGGCGGATCAACCGCCCAAACCCCTGCTTGAAGCGCAAGCCCGCCTGCGGCACGGCGTAGTCGTTGAACGGGTCGTCAAGCAGGGCCGCGCGGGCGGAGAACACCGGGTCGGTGGGCACCGAGAAGGGGAGCTTGGCGATCACCAACAAGGAGAGCGCCTCGCCCACGACGTCGACGCCCTCCCAGAAGGAGGCCGTGCCCAGCAGCACCGTCTGCGGATTGGAGCGCAGGTGCTCCAGGATCTCCGCCGCCGTCCCCTCGATGTTCTGGCCCAGCACGCGGATGCCGGCCTTCTCCAGCGGGCGCTTGACCGCCGCGTGCGTGGCGCGCAGAGCGCTGTGCGAGGTAAACAGCACCAGGGCACGGCCGCGGCTGGCCGTGCACAGCTCGACGACGGCGTGTTCGACGGCGCGCTGGTAGTCCCGCTCCGTGGGCTCGGGCATATCATTCGGCACCAGCACCAGCGCCGCACGTTTGTAGTCGAAGGGCGAGCCCAGCATCAGTTCTCGCGCCTCTGGCACGCCCAGCCGCTCCTTGATGTACTTGAAGCTGCCGCCGGTGCTGAGCGTGGCGCTGGTGAGCACCGTGCTGGCCTTGCGCCCGAACAGGTAATCGTTCAGCACCTCGCCCACGTGCAGCGGCGCTGAGGAGAAGCTGACGGCACCGGTGAGGCGGTTGACCGTGATCCAGGCGATGCGGTCGCCGTCCGGCTGCTCGATGATCTCGTCCAGGCCCTCGCGCAGGCGCAGGCCGTTCTGCACGGCGGCCGCCACGGTGCTGAGCAGGGCGTCGTGGTCGAGGATGTTCGCTCCATCGGCGTCGCCCAGCGCCAGGTTCAACCGCACCAGCGCATCCTCCACGGCGAGCAGGGCCAGGCGCGCGTTCTCCCAGGCCAGCTCCACCTGCGCCCACTGCGGCTGGGCGCGCTTGGCCGTGGTGAGGAGCAAGCGATGGTCGTACTCGCCGCCGTGCTCACCGTGCTGGGCGACGAACTCGCCCACACGCGCGAACAGCTCCGGGATGCGGACGCGGGCGCGCTGCACCGCCTCCGCCACCACCTCGGCGGCGGCATGCAGGCGGTACGCCGGATCGGTCTCGCGCACGAGGCGCAGGGCGGCGTGCAGGTCGGCCACCAGTCCGCTCTCGCGCCCCCCTGTGCGTAGGCACAGCCCGTCCAGGTACTCCAGAAAGTGGCCCTGACCGGCCTGAAAGCCGAATTGAACGGTGGCCTCGTCTTCCAGGTTATGCGCCTCGTCCACGATCAGTCGCTCGTACGACGGCAGGGCGTGGCCGCCGGCGGCCAGGTCGGAGAGGAGCAGGGCGTGATTGGCCACCACGATGTGCGCGCCCTCCGCTCGGCGACGGGCACGCAGCAGGAGACAGGTGCCGTTTCGCACGTAGTAGGATGGCCCGGCGAAGCAGGCGCTGTCCTGGGCGCAGACCCGGTTCCACAGCGGCTCCTCCTCCGGCGGCAGCGAGAGCTCGGCGCGGTCGCCGCTCTCCGTCACCTGCAGCCAGAGGAGGATCCGGGCCAGGAAGCGGGCCTCCACCTCGTCCTGGGCGCCAGCCCGGCGCAGGGCCGCCAGCCGTTGCAGGCAAAGGTAGTTACGCCGGCCCTTGAGCTGTGCCACGCGCAACTCGGGCACGCGCGGGCGGATATCGTCCGGGGCGCCGGCCTCCAGCAGGCGGTAGAGTTGGGGCACGTCTTTGGTCGTGATCTGCTCCTGCAGCGCGATGGTGTTGGTGCTCACCACCACACGCGCGTGGTTGCGCAGGGCGAAGCAGGCGGCCGGCACCAGATAGGCGAGCGACTTGCCGGTGCCGGTGCCCGCCTCCACCACCAGCGTGCCCTGCCCGCTGAGCGTCTCCGCCACCGCGCCGGACATCGCCACCTGCTCCGGGCGCCGCTCGAAGCCGGGGAAGCGCTGTGGGTCCCGCCCGGCCGCCTCGAACACGGCCGCCACCTCCGCCGCGGTGACCGGCCGCACGCGCTGGTTGGCGGTGAGCGGCGGCGGCAGCTCCGCCGGCGGGGACACCACATCCAGCGGCATCCCATCCAGGTCGTGCCGCCGCCCCCCGCCCTGCCGGGGTGCCCTGGCCGTCGCCTCCCGGAAAAAGTGGCGCAGCGGCCACGAGGTATTGGCGGTGAGGCGCACGATCTCATCCAGCACCAGGGGGTTCACGCGGCGGGCGCGCTCCAGGAGGCGCAGGAACACGGCCATGGCCGCCTCGGCGTCCGGCAGGGCGCGGTGCTGCACCGGGAAGTCGATATCAAACAGGCGCGCCAGGCCGCGCAGGCTGTAGTCCGGACGCCCGGGCAGCAGCAACTCGGCGATCTGGGCGGTATCGAAGACGGGGCCGACGGCCACCAGGCCATGCTTCTTCAGGAACGCCAGGTCCCAGTCCACGTGCTGGCCCACCACCGGCGCCTCACCCACAAAGCGCACCAGCCGTTCGGCCACCTCGGCGAAGGGCGGAGCGGACGCCAGCTCCTCGTTCCGGATGCCGGTGAGCGCTGCGATGCGCCTGGAGAGCGGTCGGCCGGGGTTAACCAGGGTGGTGAACCGCTCCCGCGGGCCGTCGGCGGTGAATCGCACCGCGCCGACCTCGATGATGTCGTCGGTCTCCAAATCGACGCCGGTCATCTCCAGGTCGAGGGCGACGTACTCCACGCGGGCGGGCTCCGGCGGGATCTCGGGCGCGGAGGGCGCGCCCGGCGCTGTGGCTCGCTTCGGCCGCTCCATTGTAGCAAGCGCGGCACACGCGGGCCGGTAGGCACCGGCGCTCAGCGAGTCACCCCTTCGGGCACGTCGTCCAGCGTGAACTCCCGCAGCCGCCCCTCGGGCAGCCCCATCGCCGGCCGGACGCGGCCGGCGTGCAGCTCCTCCAGCATCTCCTCCACGGAGCGCAGCGGCTTTTCGAAGATCGTGCAGTAGTAGCCCACACCGCTGGTGGAGTGGGCGTCGGAGCCACCGGTGCCGGGCTTGCCCAGCAGCTTGGCCACCTGCAGGGCCAGGTAGTTCTCACGCATAGTGTTGGCACCGTTCAGCACCTCGATGCCGTGCACGTACTCAAACACCGGCAGGCGGGCCAGGTTCTCCGGGGTCAGCTCGGGCGGCTGCTCACCGCGGCGGGTGAAGGTGACGGGGTCAAAAAAGTGACGAAACGGGTGGGCCACGATCATGAAGCCGCCCACGGAGTCCACCACCCGGCGCAGCTCCGCGCAGCGGCGGATGCCGCCGATGTACTCCTTCAACCCCACCACCACGATGTGACCCATATCGGTGGAGACTTCCATGCCAGGGCTGAGAAACAGGTACGGGTGCTCACGGCGGAAGGCCTCGACGGTGTACCGATCCCACACCCGGTCGTGCTCCGTGACGTTGACGCCGGTGAGCCCGATCCGCCTGGCGATGGCCGCCATCTCCTCCGGGCGCAACTGGCTGTCCGAAGCGCCGTTCGTGGTGTGGATGTGCATGTCCACGATCGTCCCCGTCATGCTCGCTCCTGCCGCGTATGCCAGGTATTCCCCCACAGCCTACCATTCTGATGCGAAACGTTCACCGTCACGTACGCATCGCAGCCCGCCGCACGACCACCCGCGTGGCCGGCGCCCGCGCCAGCGTTGACACGGCCCAGGCCGCCAGGCCCATCCGGCTCAGCCGCTCGGCCGCCGCCCGTGCCGTTGCGGCGTCGGGCACGCAGGCGAACAGTGCCGGGCCGGTACCACTCAAGTGGGCCGGGCCGCCGCATACCTCCTCTAGGCGGGCACGATAGCGGCCAAGGCCGGGAAAGGCCTGCTCGGCCACCGCCTCGAAGGCGTTGCACGCCTCCCGGCACAGCGCCGCCTCATCCCCAGCGGCCAGCGCCTCGGCCAGGCGAGCGGTGCGGGCGCCATCCGTATAGTGCCGCGGCGTGAGCAGGGCGTAGAGGCGCGCCGTCTTGCGGGGAAGCGCAAACGGCGGCACCAGCAGCACCAGCCAGCGTCGCGGTTCAACGGGCAGCGCCGTCAGCAGCTCGCCCCGGCCGCGCGCGAGCTGGGTTCCACCGCGCAGGAAGAACGGCACATCGGCGCCCAGACCGACGGTGACGGCGTGCAGCCGCCGGCGCAGCGCGACCGCCACGGTCGGCCCCGCCACCCGTCGCCAGTACGCGACCACCAGCCGCAGCGTGGCCGCGGCGTCGCTGCTGCCCCCACCCAGCCCCGCGGCGGCGGGGGTCCGCTTCTCCAGCGTCAACCGGCCCGCCGGCAAGTCAGGTCCGGCAGCCGCGCGGAGCGCCGCCAGCGCCCGTTCCACCAGGTTGTCGCCGCTCGCAAGCTCCGACCGCAGCGGCTCCGGCGCCACGACCTCGACGGACCAGGCCGGCGCCGGCGTGAGCGTTAGGCGGTCGCACAAGCTGACCGTGCTCATGAGCGAGGCGATCGCATGGTAGCCGTCCGGGCGGCGGCCCAGCACCTCCAGGGTCCAGTTGACCTTGGCCGGTGCACGGGTGACGAGCGTAAACGGTGCTGCGTGAGCCATCGCCGCCGAACCCTCAGCGCGCCGTGCGGCTTTCGTCGATCTGACGCTTGAGGGCGCCGTAGGCACGGGCCAGACGCTCCCATTCCTCAAGGGTGAGCGTTTGCGCGCGACGCGCGGGGTCGATACCGGCGGTCCGGAGCAGCTCGGGCGCCGCGCCGGAGGGCAGCCACAGCCCCTGGGCGATGGCGTTGTGCAATTGCTTGCGCGGATTACGGAACCCGGCACGCACCACGGCGAAGAACCGCTCCTCGTCCTCCACGTCGATCACGGGCCGAGGATGCACGTCCAGGCGCATCACGGCCGACTCGACCTTGGGCGGCGGCGTGAACGCCTCCGGTGGCACGGTGAAGAGGAGGCGCACGGTGGCGTAGAGCTGCACGCTCACCGACAGCAGCGTCATCTTGCCGGGCTTGGCGGCCAGCGTCTCGGCCACCTCGCGCTGTAGGAGCAGCACCATGCGCGTGGGCCGGAACTCCGCCGTGAGGAAGTGACGCAGGATGGGGGCGGTGATGTAGTAAGGGATGTTGCCGGCCACCACATAAGGCAGGTGGCCCCCGCCCTGCGCCAAGAGCACGTGCGGCGGGTGGGCCAGCACGTCGGCGCACACCACGCCGCAGTTAGGGTAGCGGGCCATACGCTCACGCAGGTAGCGGCACAGCGTTTCGTCGATCTCCACGCTGACCACGTGCTCGACCACGCGGGCCAGGCGCTCGGTGAGCTCGCCGGTGCCGCCGCCGACCTCCAGCACCTGGTCATCGGCGGTAAAGCCACCCTCGCGCACGATGCGGTCCAGGATGGCGGCGTCGTGCAGGAAGTGCTGACCCAGGCGTTTGCGCGGTGGGGCCGGCAGGCGCAGGCGCGGCGGGCGGGTGCGGCGGGTGACCGAGGAGGCGCGGTGCGGCATGGCAGGTCCTCAGAAGATCGCCGATGCCCCGGCCGAACCGGGGCATCCAGGGTCAGATGCGCGGGAGGTGGTCGTGCACCCGCCGTCGATCTTGGTCGGGGGCTTGCTCGCGCTGCCCGGCTCGGGCCAGGCGACCCTGCGGCACCCGGAGCCAACCCCTTAGGGCTGCTACCTCTCGGTCCTGACCCGGTTCGAGGCGCCCCGCCGCGCAGGACCCAGCCGTCATCGCCGGCCGGCGGTCG
>JBHOQW010000081.1:0-1512 GCA_042408665.1 Dehalococcoidia bacterium | reverse complement strand
GGCAGCGCCGCTGGTCGAGCTCTTGGACGCGCCCCCACCGGCGCTCACCCGGCCTCTGCAACTGGTCGAGGGCCGGGGATACGCCACCACTTGGCTGTGGACCCGCACCACGGTGCGGGAGAGCCTGGACCCGAAGACGGGCACGGTCATCCGACACGAGCCGCCCATCGTGCGCACCGAGCGGCGGCAGTTTGTGGTGCGCAATGACGGCACCGTGTTCGGCGACGGCGGCGATAAGCCTGTCGAAGAGCTCGGGCTTGCGATGGCTATCCCTTCTGCGCCGAGGGACGCGAAGCTGTGGGGTGCGGCAGGGGTCAAGGCCTACCGCGCGGGGTACCGCCCCGACCCCCGGGACGTGTTCGCGCGCCTGGTGGCCGTGGTGGACCGCTTCATGTCCTTCGACCGCAGCCTGGCCGAGCAGAAGACGATGTGCGAGCTCATCGCCTGCTACGCCCTCTCGACGTGGTTCTTGGACGCCCTGGACGTGGTCGGCTTCCTCTGGCCCAACGGCCCGTCGGGGAGCGGCAAGACCAAGCTGGGGGTGCTCACTTGCGAGGTGGCGTATCTCGGCGAGGTGCTGCTTTCCGGGAGCACCTACGCCAGCCTGCGCGACTTGGCCGACCTGGGGGCAACGCTGCTCTTTGACGATGCCGAAGGGCTCGCCGACCCGAAGCGGACCGACCCAGACAAGCGCAATCTGCTGCTCGCCGGTAACAGACGCGGAACGGTGGTGGCCGTGAAGGAGCCCCTAGCCAACGGCACGTGGGGGACCCGCTACGTCAACGCCTACTGCCCCCGGCTGTTTACCGCCATCCGAATTCCTGACCCGGTGCTGGCAAGTCGGACTATCGTGATACCCCTGGTGCGGACGGCCGACCCAAAGAAAGCGAATGCCGAGCCCCTGGACTACTCCTTATGGCCCTGCGACCGCAAGAAACTGCTCGACGACCTGTGGGCCACGGCCCTGGCGCACCTGGCAGCCATGCCCACCCACGTGGCGGCAGTGAACGCCGATGCCCCGTTGTTCGGCCGTACTCTGGAACCGTGGAAGGGCATTCTGGCCGTGGCCCACTGGCTGGAGGCCGAAGGGGAGGTCGGGCTGTATGGGCGGATGACGAAGCTGGCGCGGGACTACCAGACCGAGCGGGTGGACCTGGAGACGCCCGACCTGACGCGCCTGGTGGTCCGGGCGCTGATAGAGATGGCCGCCCCATTAGCCCCATCTGCCCCATTAGCCCCATTAAGTAACCCAGGGGCCCCATTTGAGATTGCGGTATCTGATGTTGCCGACAAGGTGAACCAACTGGCGATAGAAGAAGACCTGACCGGCGGCAACAGCGGCGAGTACACCAGCGTCAGGAAGGTGGGCCGCGTCCTTTCCGCCCTGAGGTTGAAAGAGGCGCCGAAGCAGAGCGGCCAGAAGCGAAAGCGGCTGCTGACCCTGTATCAACTCGACGACATAGCGCGGGGATACGGCTTCAGTCCGGTGCTGCCCGATACCCCGACCGCTGC
>JBHOQW010000079.1:0-26281 GCA_042408665.1 Dehalococcoidia bacterium | reverse complement strand
GCGGGCGAGGGTGCGGTAGGGCACGCCCAGCGCTTGGGCCGCCTCACGAATGGTCAACCATTGCTGCTCGTGTTCCATGCTTGCAGCATACCAAACCGTTGCATCGGCGTGCCACTTTGTTATGAATTTGATATGCCTACCATCTTGACAGACTGGCACTACAGTGTCATACTAATGCCGTAATCACTGACAGGAGGGACGGTCATGGTGACGACGACGGCGGCGGTGTGGGAGCAGGAGGAGCTCAGCGAGTGCGTGCGCTGCGGCGAGCCCACCACGGTGGCCCCGGTGGCGATGGGCATCGAGATCGCCCCCGGCCAGTTCCTCTGCGACCCCTGCTTCTTCGGCGTCTACAACGGCTCCAAGGCTCAGGCCGCTCAGGCCCTGGGCCTGGGGCCCTCGGGCGACGGTGACGATGACGGCCCGGACGGTGGCCCGGCCGCTCCGGCCGCACGGCCCGGTACGCTCACCTGCATCGCCGCCGGCCGTGGCCCGTGCGGCTACGAACTGGCGCCGTGGGAAGAGGAAGCGCTGGACGAATTCGAGCGGTTGGTCCTGGCCAGCGCCCCCGACCCTGAACCCTGCATCACCTGTGGCCGCCCCGCCTCGCCCCGCTGCGAGACCGACGCCGGCCCGCTGTGCTTCGCCTGCGCCGACGGCGGCGCCGGTGGCCCGGCCGTGCAGCGTGCCGTGCGCCTCGACCGGACGTTTTGCCGGCTTCTGGCCGCTCGCTTGGCGCAGCAGCTTTCCGAGGCCTCGGTCACGGCCGTGACCGAGGCCGTGCCGTGTTGAAGGCGAACGCATCCGCACCGAGACAGACCGGAGCCAGAAAGGAGCGCCACCATGACCACCCGGACTGACACCCCCACCCTCACCCTCGACCCCGTCGCCACGACGTTGGAGACGATCGACGCCGTGCTGGAGCGCAGCGAGGCCTTGGCCATCGGCGTGGCCCGGCTGCGGCAGGAGCTGGACGACGTCCGCTCCGAACTGAAGCTGCGAGAAGCACGGACGCTGCTCGCCGTCGATGGGAGGAACGAGACCGAACGGAAGGCGCAGCTTGCGCTTGCGCTGCACGGCGACGGCGACTACCGCCGCATGGTGGAGGTGGAGCGCACGCTGCGCCAGAAGCTTTCCGAGGCCGAGGCCCGGCTGTGGGTCACTCAGAAGCGCTTCGCCGTGTGCCTCGCCCTGCTCCGCTTGGCCGCCGAGGCCGAGGCCTCCGCCGATGACGGCGCCGGAGCGATGGAGATGGAGGCCGTGCCGTGAGCGAGCACCCTCACCCCCGCCGCTACGCCCTCGACGTGGATGCAATGCCGGTACGGCTGGCGCTGCTCGAATACTGCGGCGTGCTGGCCGAGGCCTTGCACCGAGCGGTGCAGGCGATCGACGAGGGCGAGGCCGGCCGAGCACGGGCCTTGGAGGAGCTGGGCATGCTCTCGGTGCTCATCCACTACCTCAGGCGCCGGCTTTCCGAGCTGGAGCCGGCCGAGCCGGAGTCAGACGGAGGAGCCACATGATGTCGTCGCCTCAGCCTGCGCCACCCCCTCAGCCTGTGTCGTCCCCTCAGCCTATGCCGCCGGCCCCGGTCATCGTGGTGGCCGAACCGTCCGGACAGGTGCAGGCCGTGCTCGTGCCATCCCACAGCCACCCCGGCGCCTATCACACCGTCACCGTCTCCCCCGCCGGCCGGGTGACGTGCGATTGTGCGGCTGGCCGCTTCGGGAAGCGCTGCCGGCATCGGCGCCTGGCCGTGGAGGCGAGGCTCCTGGCCGGCCGGGCCCTGGTGGCCCGGCGCCTTGCCCAGCAGGCCCAGACACTCGGTGTCAGCCCGGCCACGGTCGATGACCTGTACCGGCCCTGACGGCGGGCACTGCAGGAAAGGACAGAAACCGTGACGGCGTCCCTGCGCTCCCCCCAAGCTCCCCCAAGCGGCCACCCCACACCCACCCCGGCCTTGACGTTGGCCCGTGGACGTGGGCAGAATGGCCCGCCCCCCGAACCGCACGTCCGCACCGCACGCTCACGTCACCGGGCCATGCGGGAGCCAGCGGGGAGCCAAGCGAGTGTCAGGGAGCCAGCGGGGAGCGAGCAGGGAGCCAGCGGAACGCCGATGGAGGAGGCCGTGCACCCCCTGTCGTGGCCGGCCACGGCGGGCCAGACACGGCGCCATCCGGCACGTCAGATGCCGTCAGTGGGAGCCGGCTCCCGGATTCGAACCGGGGACCTACTGTTTACGAAACAGTTGCTCTGCCGCTGAGCTAAGCCGGCGGCTGCGCGCGGTGCGTCATCCTCATCATACCGGCCGTAGGCCGCACCGACAAGGCAGCCATGCCCGGCGGTAAGGGCGGGTGTGGGTGGGGCAGGGCACGGGGACCGCCACCCCACCCGCCCCAGCGCCGGGTTACGCTGCCCGGCGCAGCGCGTCCGGGGGAGACGCCTGGGACACCACGTGCAATCCGCCGGTCTGTTCCATCGTGAAGCGGCCTGCGAGCGCGCGCAGCTCACCGGCCGTGGCCGCCAGCTCCTCGGCCTGCGCGCTCATCTCCTCCACCTGCGCGCTGATCTCCTCGGCGGAGGCCGTGACCTGTTCCGTCGCGGCGCTGTTCTCCTCGGTGATCGCGGCGATGTCGTCCACTGCCCGCGTCACCTGCTCCGCCTGGGCGGCCATCTCCTCCGTGGCGGCGGTGTTCTCCTCCACCACCGCCGCCACCGACTCCATCGCCGCCGCCACAGTGCGCGCCCCGGCCGCGGTCTGCTCGGCGCCGGCCGCGATCTGTCGCACCTGCTCGGCGCCGATCTCAACGGCTTGCAAGATCTCCGCCAGCGCCGCCTCGGCCCGGTCCGCCTGGGAGGCGCCCGTCGCCACCGTCGCGGCGCCGCGGTCGATGGCTGCCACCGCGGTGCTCGTGGCCGCGCGCACCTGGGCGATGAGGTCGGCGATGGCCTTGGTCTCGCGCTGGGAGCGCTCGGCCAGCTTGCGCACCTCGTCGGCCACCACGGCGAAGCCGCGGCCGTGCTCGCCGGCGCGGGCGGCCTCGATGGCGGCGTTGAGGGCCAACAGGTTGGTTTGCTCGGCGATGTCGTCGATGGTCTCCACCACCACGCCGATACGCTCGCCCAGCTTGCCCAGCTCGGCCACGGTGGAGGCGGCGCGGGCCACGACGGTCTTCATTGTGGCCATGCCCGTGAGCGTCTCCTGCACCGCCTGCACGCCGCGCTCGGCGGTGGCGCGGGCGGCGCGGGTGGTCTCGGCCACGGCGGTGGCGCTGGCCGCCACGCGCTCCACCTCGGCCGCGATATCGGCGGCGGTGGCCGAAGCGGCGTCGACCTGGCGCGCCTGCTCCTGGGCGCCGTGAGCGATGCCGTCGATCGCCCGCGTGAGACCGGCCACGGTGCGATGGCCGGTGTGGGCAGCCTCCGCCGTCTCCTGGAGGCCGGTGGCCATCCCCTGCACGGCGGCGCTTACCTGCCCCACGGCGGCGGCCGCCTGCGCACTGGCCGCTTCCAGGGCGCCTGAGGCCCCCGCCAGCGCGTCGGCGGAGCGCCGTACCCGCGTCACCAGGTCACCCAGGCCGGCGCTCATCTCGGCAAAGGCGGCGCCCGCGTCCTGAAGGGCGCCGATCATCTCGTTGAAGTCGGCGGCCATGGCGCCGATCTCGTCGCCGCTGGTCACGTGCACCGGGCGGGCGTGCACCTCCAGCCGCCGGGTCAGATCGCCGGCAGCCAGGGCACGGGCCGCCGCGGCCAAGGCGGGCAGGTCCTCACGCGCGATCTGGCGGGCGGCGGCGCCCACGGTGGTGACGGCGCGGGCCACGCCGCGGGAGATGGCGAACGCCGCGCTCAGGCCGGCGACCAGCCCCAGAACGCTCACGAGCAGAAGCAGCTTCTCAGAGACAGCCGCCTGCGAGGCCACCGCGGCGCGGGTGCGGCCGCCGGCCCGCTGCTGGGCGGCGATGAGCTGATCGACGATCTCCGTGGCAGTGGTCAGGGTGCGCACGCCGTCCGAGGCGCGCTGGATGGCGGCGCTGGTCTTGCTGCCCTCCTGCTCCAGGGTGGTGACCCGGCGCCACAGGGCCACGTAGGCGTCGTACACCTCTTGCCAGCGTTGAAGCAGGGCGCGCTCCTCGGCGCTGCGCCTGCCACCGGCGTAGGCGGCCATCGCCTCGCCGATGGCCTGGACCTGACGCGCCTCGGTGTCCCGAAAGCGAGCACGGGTGTATTCCTCGGTCTGGGAGTAGGTGGCGTTGCCCACGCGCAGCTCCGTGAGCGCCCGCTGTACCTGGCCAAGCTGGAGGAGGGCCGTCACCTGGTGGTCGTACAACTCGGTGAAGGCACCGGCAAAGTGGGTGGTGTTACGCCAGCCGATGCCGCCTACCACGAGCAGCATCAGCAGACCGGCGCCGAACCCGGCCAGCAGCTTGGCGCGGATACCCAGCCGTGGTGCACGCAACCACAGTGACGACCTCCGACGCAGCCAAGGTTGCCGGAGCACCGCCTTGGCCCATCGCATTCCCCGCATCGCGTACCCCCTGTAGCGTGCGCGGCGGGCCGTTACTGCACCCCGCCGCCTTCCGGCATGGATATCGAGCGCATACGGACCATCTTTAGACCAAAAATGGCGACGCGAACGGGATGCCCATCGCCGATAGGGGGTGGGAGCAACCAAGGCGGGGTGGCCGTCAGCCGTCCGGGGACTCGGCGCGGTGGTGGATGGTCTCCTGGTGGTGCTCGTCGCGCTGCGGGCCGGGGTCCATGTGCACGTCCACGTCCACCAGGTTGGGGATGGCGTGGAACAGGGCGTGCCGCACCCCCTCCGCCACGGCGTGTGCCTCGGCCAGCGGCATGGTGGCGGGTAGCTCCACCGTGAGGCTGGCCCACAGCGCCCGTCCCGCCCAGCGGGCGCGCACATCGTGCACCCCTTGTACGCCGGGCACCGCGGCGGCGGTGTCGGCGATCTGCTCCAGAAGCGCCGGCTCCACGGCGTCCAGCGCCCGGCCGAGCACCTGCCGCGCCGTGGCGACCAGCATGAGCGCGATCACCGCGGTGATCAGCAGCCCGGCGGCGCCGTCCGCCCAGTCCAGCCCCGCCGCCACGCCCAGCAGGCCGAGCACGGCGGCCAGCGAGACCAGCCCGTCCTGGCGGGAGTGGTAGCCGTCCGCCTCCAGGGCCACTGAGCCGATGCGACGGCCCACGTGAATCTTGTAGCGGGCCACCGCCTCGTTACCGAGGACACCCACCAGGGCCGCGGCCAGGGCGGGCAGCAGGTGTCGCGGCCGATCCCCGCTGACAAGGTGCTGCACCGACTCCCAGCCGGCCAACGCGGCGCTGGCGGCCATCGCCACCACCACAAACAGGCCGGCCAGGTCCTCGGCCCGGTACAGGCCGTAGGGGTAGCGCCGCGAGGCCGCGCGGCGGGAGAGGGAGAAGGCGAGCCAGATCGCCACCGTGGTGCTGACGTCGCCCAGGTTGTGCAGCGCGTCGGCCAGGAGGGCGGCGCTGCCGCTTATGGCGAAGATGGCCAGCTCCACCGCGCCGGTGATCAGCAGCCCCAGCGTGGCGATCACGGCCGCGCGCAGGCCCTCCGCCGTGTGCAGGTGGGCGGCGGCCGCGCCCGGGTGCGACGCGGGTGAGGGGGAATGCGTCACGAGGGACGTGGGTGGCGCTCCTCCCGCCCTGTCTCGCTTCCGGTGCCGCTCCTCGGTCGTCCGCCGCGCCTGCGCGTCGCTCACGCCGATAATCCGTCACTGATCCCTGACGCCGGGGGGTGCGGGCGGTGGCTGGGTGCGTTGGGCGCGCTGCTGCTCCGCGATCAGGTCGAGGATGCGCAGCGCGTCCTCCAGGGAGACGGTGCGCTCAAACTGCGCCAGCGCATCCCGCAGCTCGCGGGCGGCCGCCTCCCGTCCGCCCTGGCCGCCGGGCTGGGGCTGCCCCTGCTGGCCGCCGGCCCGCTGGCCCGGCTGCTGACCTGGCTGCTGGCCGGCCTGGTCCGACGGCTGGCCGTCCTGGCCTTGCTCGCCCGGCTGCCCCTGTTGGCCGCGCTGGGTCGCCTGCCCCGCCTGGCCCTGGCGCTGCTCCGCCAAGTGGCGGAGGGCGATCTCCAGGTTGACCTTGGCGTCGAGATCGGTGGAGTTGAGGATGAGGGCGTTGCGGTAGGCCTCATACGCCTCGCGCCAGCGGTTGAGGCGGGCGAAGTGGTTGCCGAGCGCGTAGTAGGCGCGGAAGCGCACGTCGTTGGGGCCGTCGGCCGCCGCCCGCTGCGCCTCCGACACGGCCCGTTCGAACTGGCCCAGACGGTGCAGGGCGTTACCGGTGTTGTAGGCGATGGCGCGCAGGTCCGGACGTTCGGCGGCGGCGCGGCGATAGCGCTCCAGCGCGCCCTGGTAGTCACCGGCGGCATAGGCGCGGTTGCCCTCCCAGTTGAGCCGCTCGGCGGCACCGCCCTCCGCCAAACAGGCGCTCGCCAGCAACCAGACGAGGGGCGCTAGCGCCAGCAGCACCCCCCGCCCTCGCGCCCACCGACCGTTGCCGTTCATGCCGCCCGCTCCCCGCGCCGTCCCGGCACGCCGGGGCGCTGCGTCCGTTCCGCCGTCCGCCCGCGCCGCCGCTCCGGTAGCAACAGGTCGAGCGCCAGGAGCGCGAGCGCCGCGGCGGCGAACCACTGGAAGCGCTCGATGGGGATGGTGCCCTCCTGGCTCTCGAAGCGCGTGCGCGCCAGCCGGCCGATCTCCTCTGCCAACAGGGCGGGGGCGTCCTCCTCGTTGCCGTCGATGTACCGACCCCGCGCGGCGGCCGCCAGGCTGCGTAACAGCCCCTCGTCTCGTCGGCTGATGGGGGGCTCGCCCGTCTGTGGATCCAGGCGCGGCGCGGGGCGGCCGCCGGGAGCTGGCTGCACGATCGGTCCGCCCGCCGCCGTGCCGATGCCGACCGTGTAGACCGCGATCCCCCGCTCGCGCGCCAGCGTCGCCGCCTCCAGCGGTGAGCCGGCCAGGTCCTCGCCGTCCGTGACCAGCACGACCACCCGGCTGCGCGCCGGCCCTTCGGACGGGAAGGAGGAGACGGCCAGGCGCAGGGCTTCGCCCAGGCCGGTGCCCGGCGCCAGCCCGCCCTCCCGCACGGTGGCGCTCCGGATCAGCTCCCGCGCCACGCTGAGGTCGGTGGTGAGCGGAAACCGCAACGCGGCACTGCCGGCGAACTCCACCAGGCCCACGCGGTCCCCCTGGACCTGGTCCAGCAGTTGGCTCAGCACCAGCTTGGCGCGCTCCAGGCGGTTAGGGGCCACATCCGTGGCCAGCATACTGGCCGACACGTCGAGGGTGACCATCACGTCGGAGCCCTCACGGGGGAGCAGCACACGCCGGCTGCCGCGCTGCGGGCGGGCGGCGGCCACGGCGAGCAGCGCCAGGGCGCTGAGTGCCAGCGCCCCCTTGAGCAGACGGCGCCGGCCGCTCAGGGGCGAACCGGCGCCGTGCACGAGCCGCTGGACCGTGCGCCGACGCCAGCGGGCCAACCAGAGCAGCGCCGCCAGGGCGGGCAGCAGGCCCAGGAGGAGCACGAGCAACGCGGGTGCGCCGAACTGCACGCTGACCTCCTGCGCCCATGCTACCGCACCGGCCGCCGCCTCGCAGCGGGTCGGTACGTTACGTCAATCGCTGCACGAGCAGAGTCCCGCTGCCCAGCAGCAGGAAGAAGCCGAACATGTCGGTGAAGGTCGTGAGCCAGATGGCGCTGGCAAGGGCCGGGTCCTGTCCCAGCCGGCGCAGGGCCAGAGGGATGAGGCTACCGACCAGACCGGCCGCCACCACGTTGCCGATCATGGCCACGACCACCACCAGGGCCAGCCAGGGGTTGGCGTCCAGCAGGAGGGCGAAGGCGGCGCAGAGCAGGCCGGCCAGGGCGCCGTGCACGAGGCCGAAGGCCACCTCCTTGCGCACGATGCGCCACACGTCGTGCAGGGTGACCGTGCCCAACGCCAGGCTGCGCACCACAATCGTGGCCACCTGCGTGCCGGTGTTGCCGCCATGGCCGGCGATCACCGGCATGAACACGGCCAGCGTGGCGACGCGGCTGATGGTGTCCTCGAAGGGGGCCACCACGGAGGCGGCGAGGAAGGCGGTGAGCAGGTTGAGCATCAGCCAGGGGACGCGCGCCCGCAGGGAGCGGCCCAGCGGGCTGAGGGCATGCTCCTCCTCGGCGTAGACGCCGGCCAGGCGGTAGATGTCCTCCGTGGTCTCTTCGACCAGCACGTCGGCCACGTCGTCGGTGGTGACGATGCCCAGCAGGCGGCCTTCCTCGTCCACTACCGGCAGAGCCAGCAGGTGCTTTTCGGTGAGCAGGCGGGCGACGGCCTCCTGGTCGGTCTCCGGACGCACGGCGGCGAAGTCGCGGCGCATGATCTCGCCGATCGTGGCCCGGGGCGGTGCCAGCACCAGCTCGCGCAGGGAGAGCACGCCCAGCAGATGACGCTGATCATCGATGACATAGAGGTAGTAGATCGTCTCTGCCCGTTCCTCGGCGGCCAGCCGCCGCACCGCTGCCAGCGCCTGCTCGGCGGTCATGTCCGGCCGCACCGTGGCCACGCGGGTGGTCATGATGCCGCCGGCGGTATCCTCCGGGTAGGCGAGCAGGCCACGCACGTCGCCCGCCTCGCGCGGGTTCATCTCGACGAGGATGTCCTCCTCGGCCTGGCGGTTCATCCGGCTAACGGCGGCGATCAGGTCGGCGGCGTCGTCGGGGGCCATCTCGTCGAGCACGTCGGCGGCGCGGGTGCGGGTGAGCCGCAGCAGCAGGCGGGCGCCCTCGGCCGGCGCCAGCTCCGCGATCAGCGCGGCCACGATGTCGTCGGTGAGCTGGGCGAGGAGGGCGGCCAGCTCCTGGTCCGGGAGGGCGAGCAGGGCTTCGGCCACCGCGCGGTTAGGCAGCCGATCCAGCAGGCGGCACACCTCGGCCGCGGTCCGCTGTGGCTGCTGGGCCAAACTGAGGGCGCGTAGTTGCGCCACGAGGTCCTCGTGCAGGCGGGCCTCCTCTGCCGTGACCATCTTCCACCTCCCTGCCGCAACGCGGCACAGAAAGCGCCGGCCCCCGGTGGCATCCGGGGGCCGGCACGGCAGAAGGCCCACGCCCGGTCCGTCACGGCCCGGCGGCCCGGATGCACCCGAAGGCGACGACAGGACTGGTCGGACTACTGTCAAAATCCATGGGCAGGCAGTCCCACACGGACATCGGTGCCGGGGCTGGGCCTCGGCACCGATGCGGTCCAGCTCCAGTATGGCCGGCCGCGATCCGGCCGGTCAACCGTGGCAGCCAACAGGAGGCTGCCTGTGGCGCCGCTTGCTACCTCAATGTGAGGATATGCCCGTCAGGAGCGCTCGAGTACGCTCGAATCAGCCGGGGAAGGGCCAGACCCTTCGGCGGTCCCGATTCGCTCTGGTGAGTCCGAGCTCGGAGGACATTGTGCAAGACTTCTTCCGTGCCTTTGCCCAACGGGCCGCGCAGGTGCTGGGCAGCCCTTGGGCGTTCATCGTGGCTATCCTCAGCATCATCGTGTGGGCAGTTACCGGACCCCTATTTGGTTTCTCAGACACGTGGCAGCTCGTGATTAATACGGCGACCACTATTATCACCTTCTTGATGGTGTTTGTCATCCAGAACACCCAAAACCGCGACACAAAGGCGCTCCACCTCAAGTTGGACGAGCTCCTACGCGCGGTGCAAGGGGCGCGCACCCACCTCGTCAGCCTGGAGACGTGGAGTGACGAGGAACTGACACAGCTTCAGCAACAGTTCGAGCGGTTGCAGCGCGTGCACCAGCAGGCCCACACCGACTCGCACCCTGGTGGGGGCGCTCCACCGGCCGGGACGGTGAGTGAGCGCAGGGACGGGGAGTTGGGGTGAGGACCGGCCTTACGGCGCGCGGCGCAGCACGGTGGCGGTGAGCAGCGTCTCCAGCAGCACCAGGGTAAAGGCGGGCACGAGCAGCCAGGGCGCCAGCTCGTGCGCGCGGCTGAAGCGCTCCCGTTCCACACGACTTTTCTCCAGGGCGGCGATGCTGGTGAAGAGATCGGCGAGGCCCTGCTCGTTGCTGGCCCGGGTGTAACTGCCGCCCGTGCCCTCAGCGATGCGGCGCATCTGCTGCTCATCGAGCGTCTGCTCCGCCCGTGTCCCCGCCGTGGGGATGCCGATGGTGTAGACGCGGATCTTGAGCGCCTCGGCGATTTTGCCCGCCTGCTCCGGCTCGACGGTGGTGACGTTGTTCTCGCCATCCGTGGCCAGGATCACCACACGGCTGCGCGCGGGGGAGTCACGTAACACACTGAGGCTGGTGGCCAGCCCGATGCCAATGGCCGTGCCCTCCTCCAGCGGTTGGTTCTTGTCTGCCTCGTCCACTAGCTGGGCCAGCGCCTTGTAGTCCAGGGTGAGCGGGCTGAGCACGCGCGCCTCGGCGCGGAACACGACCAGACCCACGCGGTCGTCACGGCGCGACGTCAGGAACTTCTTCAGAGCGGCCTTGGCGGCGTCGATCTTATGCGGCGCATCCAGGCCGGCGTCGCGCATGGAGCCGGAGATATCGAGCGCCAGGACGATGTCGATCCCTTCACCGGTGACGCGGGCGCCGGCATCCACCACCTGCGGCCGCGCCAGGGCGACGATGACAAGCGCCAGCGCCAGCAGGCGCAGGGCGCCGGGGAGGGGTTGCAGGCGCACGCGCCAGCCGGGGCGGATGCCGGTCAGCGGCGCCAGGGTGGAGAGCGTCACACCACCCGGTGGCCGGTACGGGCGCCGGCGGCGGTAGCGATGGGCCAGGACCGGCAGGAGCACGAGCAGGGCCAGGACCCAGGGATCGGCGAAGCGCAGGTTCTCCGGCATCGGTTTCACGTCTCACGCCCAGCGCCCAAACCGAGCACCTCGGTGTCACTCTCAGGCGACGAGGTTGGAGCCGACGCGGTCAGCGTTACGATCTCGTAGGCCATCGCCAGGTTCGTCTCGGCGCGCTCGCGGGCGGGACGGTAGCCGGCATAGGCCACCGCGTCGCACTCGCTGAGCAGCCCGGTGACCAGGCGTGCAGGCCAGCGCGCCACTCCGTACGTCTCCATCGACCGCGCCAGCTCGCCGGTGGTCATGGCGATGGCGGGGAAGCCGAAACGCTCGGTCAGGTAGCGGCGGATGCAGGCCGCGATCAGGGCATGGAACTGGCGCAGGTCACCGGTCTCCAGCAAGCCGAGACCGGTGATGCGGTCCAGCTCGACGCGGGCCGCCGCCTCCGGCCCGACGGTGACGGGTGCGGCCACCGGCTGTGGCCGTGGGGCGGCGACGCGCGCCCGCCACCGGCGCCACGCCAGGAGGAGGGCCAGCACCGCCGCCACCGCGCCGATCGCCGTGCCGGCAACGGCCCGCCGGGAGAGGCCAGGGCGGTAGGGGAGGTCGATCTGAGGCTTGAGGTCGCGGATATCACCGGGGTCCTGGCCCGGCGGAAGCACGCTCTGCACCGTGACCGGGATGGGCGCCGCGGTGAGGGCGCCGGCGGCGCCGTTCGCGTCGTTGAGCGGGACCGTGAGGGAAGGGATCTCAGCGTCCCCCGGGCGGAAGGCCGCCACCTGATAGCGGATGCGCACCTCGCGCCGGCCGTTGGAAAGTGGCCGCTCCTCAGGTAGACCGACGAAGAGCACCTCCAGCTCGCCGAACTGCCGGTCCAGGGCGGAGAAGTCTGGCTGGATGCCCGTCGGCAGGCGCAGCACCAGGGTGACGGTGATGCGGTCGCCCACGGTGACGGTGGTGCGGTCGGCGGTGACCTCAAGGGTCGCCGGCTCCTGGGCGTGGGCGATGGCGGCCGTGGCGGCCAGGCCGCAGAGGAGGGCGAGGAAGAGCGCCGTACGCGCCCGTACCGACATGGGGGCTGGCCCGTGGTCCCCGGCGTGCCGGGGCGGATTACCTCCATGCTAGCAGGTTTCGCGCCTGGCTTTGCGCGCGAGCGCGGCGCCACGTATGCTCAGGGTGATGCGGGGCTGGATTGAGTGGGTGCGAGAAGGGGTGCTGGCGCGCAGCCCGCGGCCGGGGTTCGCGCCCGGGCCCGAGACGGCGGTCCCGCGCGCGGCGGTGGAGACGTGGATCGCGGAGGCGCGGGCGCGGGGCATCGCCTCCATCATCTGCCTGCTCGACCGTGATCAGTTGCCGCTGTACGAGCGCGCCCTCCCCGGCGGGCTGCTGCGGCGCTACGCCGAGGCCGGGTTTGCCGTAGCCCATATCCCCACGCCGGACGGCCGCGCGCACCCCTTCACGTCGGAACAACTGGAGCACGCCTGGCAGGCGTTTCTGTGCCTGCCCAAACCGGTGCTGGTGCACTGTAGCGCCGGCGTGGACCGCACCGGCCGTGTGGTGGCCCACATCCTGCAGCGGCTGGAGCAGCAAGGATGAGGTGGGTCGCGCTCCCTTCATGGACGTCGGGGCGCCCCTCACCCGACCGCGTCCGGCGCGCCGGGTGAGGGGCCGAGCGCAGCGATGGGGACGTGCGTATGGCCACGATCATCGACGGACAGGCGATCGCAGCGGAGGTGCGCCGCGAACTGGAGGGCCGCGTCGCCGCGCTCAAGGCCCGGGGCGTCACGCCGGGCCTGGCGGCGGTGCTGGTGGGCGATAACCCGGCCTCGGTCTCTTATGTGCGCGGCAAGGCCAAGGCCTGTGCAGAGGTGGGTATCGACGCCGAGACGGTGCGCCTGCCCGCCGACATCACGGAGGAGGCCTTGCTGGGCACCATCGCCGACCTCAACGCCGACCCGCGCTTTCACGGCATCATCGTGCAGTTGCCGTTGCCGCCGCATCTGGACGGCGACCGCGCCACACGCGCCGTGGCCCCGGAGAAGGACGCCGACGGGCTGCATCCCTTGAACCTGGGCCTGCTCATGCGCGGGGAAGGGGTATTGCTGCCCGCTACCCCCTCCGGCGTGCAGCAGCTCCTGGTGCGTAGCGGGCACGACCCGGCCGGCAAGCACGTGGTGATCGCCGGCCGCTCCAACCTGGTGGGCAAGCCGCTGGCCAACATCCTCATGCAGAAGGCGCCCGGCGCCAATGCCACCGTCACCGTCTGCCACACCGGCACGCCCGACCTGGCCGCCGTCACCCGCCAGGCCGATATCCTCGTCGCCGCCATGGGCCGGCCGCGCGCCATCACCGCCGACATGGTGCGGCCGGGCGCCGTGGTGATCGACGTGGGCATCAACCGGGTGGATGATCCCACGCGTCGGGCGGGCTACCGCCTAGTGGGGGACGTGGACTTCGAGGCCGTGGCCGCGGTGGCCGGCGCGATCACGCCCGTGCCGGGCGGCGTCGGTCCCATGACGGTGGCGATGCTGCTCGTTAACACCGTCACCGCCGCCGAGCGCCAGAGCGGTCTCGGTCCCTACTGAACATCCCACCGCCATCCGCCCTGACGCTGACACCACCGGGAGCGAGCCCATGCCCGATGCGCCCCTCCGCCTGCTGATCGACACTGACCCGGGCGTGGACGATGCGGTGGCCCTGGTGATGGCCCTCCGTCATCCGCACGCCCGCGTGGAGGCGATCACCGTGGTGGCGGGCAACGTGGCCCTGGAGCACACCGTGCGCAACGCCCGCTACGTGGTGGAACTCTGCGAGGCCGATGTGCCCGTCTACGCTGGCGCCGCCCGCGCCCTCCTGCGTGAGCACCGGCGCGCCGCCGACGCCCACGGCGAGGACGGGCTGGGCAACCTGGGCCTGCGTCCGCGCGACCCGCGGCCGGCGCCCGGCCACGCCGCCGACGTGCTGGTGGAGCGCATCATGCGTGAGCCGGGCGCACTCACGCTGGTCACGCTGGGGCCGCTCACCAACGTGGCCCTGGCCCTGCTCAAGGAACCGCGCCTGGCCGCGGCGGTGCGGCGGGTGGTGATGATGGGCGGGGCGGCCAACACCGCCGGCAACGTCACCCCGGCGGCCGAGTTCAACATCTGGGCTGACCCGGAGGCGGCGCGCATCGTGTTTCGCGCCGGCTTGCCCCTGACGATGGTCGGCATCGAGATCTCGCGTGCCGCCCGCTGGACCGCGGAGGAGATCCGCGCGCTGGCGGCGCTGGGCACGGCGCGCGCCCGCGCCTGCGCCGCCTTTCTAGACTACTCCCTCGCCGTGGCCGGCCAACGCGGCCGTGTGATCCCCGGTGAGGTGTTCGGCGCCGGCTGCCCGGACGGCACCGCCATGGCCGTGGCTCTGGAGCCGGAGGTGCTCACCGACGCCGGGCAGTACTACGTGGACGTGGAGACGCATGGTGAGCTGACCACCGGTGAGACCGTGGTGGACCGCCGTGGCGTGCTGGGTCGGCCGCCCAACGTCACGGTCGCGCATGCCATCGACGTTCCTCGCTTCAAAGCGCTGGTGCACGCCGCCTGCCGCTAGCGGTGCCGACGCTGGTTCGCGCCCTGCCCGCGCCGTAGGATCGGGGCGTGGATGTCGTGCCTCCACACGGACGGGCCGCGCGGTGGGCGGGCGTGCTCCGCGCGCTGGTGGTGCTCCTCGTCCTGCTGAGCGCCTGCGCGCCGGCTCAGGAGGTGTCGTCGGACCTGGCGCCAGCCGTTACCCCGACCCTCGACTACCCCATCCCTGTGAGCGGGGGAGCGGCCGGTGAGGGGGATGCCGCGCCGGCGCAGGTGCTCGTGGGGGCGGGTGATATCGCCTCCTGCGCCAGCGTCGGTGACGAGGCGACGGCGGCGCTCCTGGACGAGATCCCCGGCACGGTGTTCACCGCCGGCGATAACGTCTACGACCACGGCACGCCGGTGGAGTTTGCCCGCTGCTACGAGCCGTCGTGGGGCCGGCACCGGGCGCGCACGCGGCCGGCGCCCGGCAACCACGATTATGGCACCCCGCACGCGGCGGGCTACTTCGGCTACTTCGGCGAGGCGGCCGGTCCGTCCGAGCGGGGCTATTACAGCTACGACCTCGGCGCCTGGCACATCGTGGTGCTGAACAGCAACTGCGGCGCCGCCGGTGGCTGCGGTCCCGGCTCGCCCCAGGAACGCTGGCTCCGCGCCGACCTGGCGGCGCACCCGGCCGCCTGCACGCTTGCCTACTGGCACCACCCCCGCTTTAGCTCCGGCCCACACGGCGGGAGCACGGCCGTGCGGGCGTTCTGGCAGGCACTGTACGAGGCGGGGGCGGAGATCGTCATCAACGGGCATGACCACCTGTACGAGCGGTTCGCACCCCAGGACCCCGACGGACGGCTGGACGAGGAGCACGGCATCCGCCAGTTCACGGTGGGCACGGGCGGCGCCGGTCTGTACGCCGTGCGCCGGCGGGCGCCGAACAGCGAGGTGGTGAACACCGCCACGTTCGGGGTTCTGAAGCTCACCCTCTACCCCGACCGGTACGAGTGGGAGTTCATCCCCGTGCCCGGCGGCGGGTTCACCGACCGCGGTAGCGGCTCCTGTCATTGACCGGCGGTGCTCCGGGCCTCACCCGCCTCGCCTCCACCCTGACCCACCGATGACCGCAACCGACAGACTCAGCGGGCCGGGGCGGCCGCGCCGGCCCGCAGCGCGTCTTTGAAGACTCGGCCATCCTTCATGATCAGCGTCAGCCGCTCGTGGTGGCGCAGCACCGTGATGTCGGCCAGCGGGTCGCCGTCCACGGCGATGATGTCCGCGCGCTTGCCCACCTCGATGGTGCCGGTGAGGTGGTCGATGCGCAGGCACTCGGCGGCGGTCTTGGTGGTGGCGACGATGGCCTGCATGGGCGTCATGCCGCCCGCCACCATCAGCGCCAGCTCCTCGGCGTTGGTGCCGTGCGGGCCGACGCCGGTGTCGGTGCCCATGGCGATGCGCACGCTCTTCTCCAGGGCCAGGCGGAAGCTGGCCTGATGCGCGTCTTTCACCTCCTGCGCCTTACGCAGGGCGTAGGGCGGCACGTTGGCGGGGTCCTGCTCGGCGCGGCGGATCACCCACAGCGGCGCCACCAGGGTGGGCACCAGGAAGGTGCCGCGCTTGACCATCTCGTCCACGGCCTCCTCATCGAGGTAGATGCCGTGTTCGATGGAGGCGATGCCGCCGAACACAGCGTTCTTGATCCCCTGCGTGGCCTGGGCGTGGGCCATGACGGTCTTCCCCGCCGCCCGCGCCTCGGCCACGATCACGGCGATCTCCTCCGGTGAGAAGCCGCACGCCCCCGGCTCGTCGTTGGGCGACATCACCCCGCCCGAAGTATGGACCTTGATCTGGTCGGCGCCGGCGCGCAACAGCTCGCGCGTGGCCTTGCGCACCGCGTCCACACCGTCCACCACTGTCCAGGGGTGCTCCGGATCGGGCACGCGCAGGTTGGCGCCGCTGGGCATCACCTGGTCGCCGTGGCCGCCGGACTGGGAGAGGGCGCTGACGGCGATGCGCAGTCGCGGGCCGGGGAACAGCCCCTGGTCGATGGCTATCTTCACCCCGCGGGGCGTGCCGCCCGCGTCACGCACGCTGGTGAAGCCGGACTCCAGCGTGATGCGGGCGTTGGTGAGCGCCTGGGCGATGTTCAGGCTGTACGGGGTGAGCAGGCGCTGCTGGATGCTCTGCGCCGACGACATCAGGTGTACGTGGCAGTCGATTAGACCGGGCATGACCGTCATCGCGCCGGCGTCGATCACCGTGGCGTCACGCGGCACCGCGCCGTTCCGATTGACGGCGACGATCAGCTCGTCCTCGATAATCACCGTGGCGCCGCGCACCGGGTCCGCCCCCGTGCCGTCGATCAGCACGCCGCAGTGAATGGCCGTGGTCATGGTCCTTCTCCTTTGCACCACGCCGTGGTGGTGTGTCCTGTGGCCGCCATTATGCCCCAGCGGCGGGCGGGGCGCGACCGGTCCGCGTTACCGACGCCGGCCAGGGCCGTTGTCGAAGGTGACAACCGTCGCGCCGGTGGGCGATACTCGGCGCGACGTCCCTCAGGGGAGATCGTGATGGACCTGACGACCGCGCGCACGCCGGCCGCAGCGCGGGCCCGCCCCTTCTATGGCTGGGCCGTGGTGGCCGGCACCTTTGTGGTGCTGTTCATCGGGTTCGGCACCGCCTACTCCTTTGCCGCCTTCTTCCAGGCCCTACGCGATGAGTTTCACGGCTCCCGTGCCGACGTCTCCCTGGTGTTCGGCATCACCGGCTTCCTGTATTTCAGCCTGGGCGCGGTGAGTGGGCCGTTGGCCGACCGGTTCGGGCCGCGGCGGGTGGTGGCGGCGGGGGTGCTGCTCATCGCGGCGGGGGTGCTGGTGGCCAGCCGCGCGCAGGCGTTGTGGCAGGTCTACCTCACCTACAGCCTGGGCGTGGGCGTCGGCGTGGGCTTCGCCTACGTGCCGGCCATCTCGGCCGTGCAGCGCTGGTTCGTGCGGCGCCGGGGCGTGGCCTCCGGGTTGGCCGTAGCCGGTATCGGGGTGGGCAACCTGGCCATGCCGCCCCTGGCCGCCGCGCTCATCGACCACACGGACTGGCGCACGGCCTACGTGCTGCTCGGCCTGCTCGCGCTGACGCTTGGCCTGGCGGCGGCCGCGCTGATCGAGCATTCACCGCAACGGCGCGGCTTGCTGCCGGATGGTGCGCTGCCGTTCCCGTCCTCACCCCACCCTTCGGGCACCCCTCTCCCGCACGCGGGAGAGGGGCTGGGGATGAGGGCCGATGAGGTGGGCGTGCGCGCGGCGCTCGGCTCCCGGCCGTTCAAACTGCTGTACGCTGCGGTGGGCGCCTGCTCCGCCGGCCTGTTCATCCCCTTCGTGCATCTGGCACCCTACGCCCGCGACCACGGTCTGTCGGGCGCCGCCGGCGCCTGGCTGGTGGCGCTCATCGGTGTGGGCAGCACCGTGGGCCGCTTCGCCCTGGGCGGCACGGCTGACCGCCTGGGTCGCCGCCGCTCGTTGATGGTCATGTTCGCCGGGATGGGCCTGGCTCTGCTCTGGTGGACGGTGGCCGTGGACCTGTGGTCGCTGGCGCTGTTCGCGCTGCTGTTCGGCGTGTGTTACGGGGGGTTCGTGGCCCTCATCCCGGTATTGACGGCTGACTACTTCGGCGGGCGCAGCGCGGGCGGGATCATCGGCCTGCTCTACACCAGCGTAGCCGTCGGCACGCTGGTGGGGCCGTGGCTGGCCGGGCGGATCTACGATGTGCGTGAGAGCTACCTGCTGCCCATCGCGGTGGGCGCCGCCGCCAACTTCGTCGCTCTGGGCTGCATGGCGGCGCTCGTGGAGCCGGCCCGCTGGCGCGCCGGGCGCCATCCGGCCGGATAAGACCGGATACTCCTGCGGGTCAATGGCAGGCCGATCCGTGCGAGGGAACATGGGGCGGTGCGTATCACTCGAAATCCTCGCACGAAGGGAGCCACGGCCATGACCATGGAGGACACCACTCGACAGCAGGACCGCCTCGGCTGGGCGCGCGAGACGGCGGCCGGCGTCGCCGATAAAGCGCGCGAGGGGGCACAGGAGTTCGTGCAACGAACGGCGGACGAGGCACGGCAGGGACCGACACCGACAGGGCTGCAGGCCATGTTTGAAAACCTGCCGACCCCGGTCTACCTCTACGCTACCCTGGGCTCTATTGGCCTCTCATTGCTCTTGCGTCTCGTGGGTCGCAAGGAATTCGCCAACTTTGTTGGCCTGTGGCCGCCCACGATCCTCGCCCTGGCCATGATCAACAAACAACTCCGCCCCAGCCGTGAGATGGAACGTCCGTAGGGGTGAGGACGACCAGGCCACAGAACGCGGAGCCGGACCGCAGGAAGCGTCCGGCTCTGGCGCGTATGCGGACGCCGCGGTCATGCGCGCAGGGCGGCGACGCGCTCCAGCGCCGGCGGCTGGGCGCCCAGCCCGCGGAGCGGCAGCGTGAGGCAGCGCACCGCACCGCCGCTCTTGATGAACTCGCTCATATCGAACGTCCACGGCCGCAGGCCGACCGGCGCTAAGAGCTCGGCCATGGCCTCGGCTGGGCCGGAGGTGAGCAGCACGTCGCCCACCCGCAGTGCGTTACAGGCGAAGGTGATAGCCACCGCCTCCGGCACCGGGATCAGGCGCGGGATGCGGGCGCTGAGCGTGGCCCAGGCCGCCGCGCTGAAGGCCACGGGCGCCGCCAGCGCCGTCTGCGCATCCAGCGGGCAGAAGCAGGTGTCCAGGTGGTAGAAGCGCGGATCCACCAGCGCGAGCGGCACCACCTCCAGCCCGAAGCGGGCTGCCAGCCAGTCGGCCACCGCCGCGTTGGTGCGGAAGCCGTGCCCCAGGAAGAGCGTGTCGCCGCAGAACAGCGCGTCACCGGCGCCCTCGAAGGACAGGCCGGCCGGTGGCTCGATCACCTCGTAGCCGGCCCGCTCTGCCCAGGCGCGGAAGTACGGCTCCTCCCCCTGCCGCTCCGGGTAGCGGAAGCGGCTGAGCACGAAGCGGTCACCGAGCACCAGGCCGGCGTTGGCCGTGAACACCAAGTCCGGCTGCGTGGGCACGGGCGGGATCAGTTCGACTTCGATGCCCAATGCCCGGTAGGCGGCCACCAGGGCGCGCCACTGGCGCACGGCCCGCTCGTGGTCTACCGCCCGGCTGGGGTCCATCCAGGGGTTAATGCGGTAGCGCACGCCGTAGTAGTCCGGCGGGCACATGAGCACGCGGGCGCCGGTACGCGGACGAACCAGCGGGCCGATCATCATGGCGACACCTCCGTCGCGCGATGCGTCTCATCGGCCAAGCCGCGTGCCCGTTCCACCGCCGCCACGGCCGCCAGCAGGCGATGCGCGCCCTCCTCCGCCTCCGCCTCGCTCAGCACCAGCGGCGGCGACAGCCGCACCGTGGCCGCACCGGCCGGCAGGGTGAGCAGCCGGCGGGCGAACGCCTCCGCCACCACCGCCTGCTGGGCGGCGCCGTCTACGCACTCCACGCCGATCATAAGGCCGAGGCCGCGCACCGCACGCACCAGCACGTGCTCCGCCGGCCCCGGCCCACCGGGGCCCCGTGCCTCCGGCCGGGGCGGCGCCAATCGTGCCAACAGGTACGCGCCCACTCGCGCCGCGTTCTCCACCAGCCCTTCCTGCAGCAGGTCCAGGGTGGCGAGGGCGGCGGCGCAGGCCAGGGGGTTGCCGCCGAAGGTGTTGCCGTGCGCGCCCGGTGGCCAGGTCATCAGGTGCTCGCCGGCGATGAAGGCGCTCAGGGGCAGCCCCGAGGCCAGCCCCTTGGCCAGGCAGAGGATGTCGGCTTCCACCCCCCAGTGCTCGATGGCGAACATCCTCCCGGTCCGGCCCATGCCGGTTTGCACCTCGTCCACCACCAACAGGGCGCCGGTGCGGTCGCACAGGGCGCGCAGCGCGGGCAGGAAGTCGGGCGGCGGCACGATGTAGCCGCCCTCGCCCTGCACCGGCTCCACCACGATCGCTGCCAGCGAGCGCGGCGGCAGCACGGTGGCGAACAACCGGTCGATCGCCTCCAGGCTGGCGGCGGTGTCGTGACGGGCCGCGTTGGGGAAGGGGGCGTGGAAGACGCCGGGCAGCAAGGGGCCAAATCCATCGCGCTGTACCGCCTTGCTAGCTGTGAGCGACAGCGCCCCGAGCGTGCGCCCGTGGAAGCCGCCGAGGAACGCCAGCAGGTTGGGGCGGCCGGTGGCGTACCGGGCCAGTTTGATCGCCCCCTCGATGGCCTCGGTGCCGGAGTTGCCGAAGAACACACGCGGTCGGCCACGTACCGGGGCAATGGCCGCCAACCGCTCGGCCAGCGTCACCTGGACCTCGTAATAGAAGTCCGTGCCGGCCATATGCAGGAAGCGTGCCGCCTGCTCCTGCACCGCCGCCACCACCCGCGGGTGGCAGTGGCCGGCGGTGGCGACGGCGACGCCGGCGGTGAAGTCCAGGTACTCGTGGCCGTCTACGTCGCGCACCCACGCGCCCCGCCCCTCGGCCATGACGAAAGGGTACGGGCGCGTGAGCGAGGGGGACATCACCGCCGCGTCGCGGTCGATGACGGCGCGGGCGCGCGGGCCGACCGTCGCCCCGGCCGCGTGTTCATCGATCGGTATCGTGGTCATGGCGCTCCCCCTTCTCCGCGCCGGATATCGGTCGCGGATAGCGTTCACAAGGTGTAAGCTTTACTTGCAAAATAACCAATTTTTATTATGGTGTCAAGCGAGTATGGCTCATAATTATGGCAGCTCCGGGCTGATTGACGAAACGGATCGCAAAATCCTGGCGGCGCTGCACGCCAACGCCCGTGCCTCCTACGCGGAGCTGGGGCAGGCGGTCGGTCTCTCGGCGCCGTCGGTGCACGCACGGGTCAAACGGCTGGAGCGGCTGGGGGTGATCCGCGGCTACCGAGTGGTCGTGGACCCGGCGTCGCTCGGCTTCCCCCTGGGGGGCTTCGTGGCGGTCACCCAGGCTAGCGGTTATCACTGGGAGGACCTGGAGCGGGCGTTTGCGGCCATGCCCGAGGTGGAGGAGTGCCACAGTGTGACCGGTGAGGACAGCTACCTGCTCAAGGTGCGGGTGGCCGACCCGGCGGAGCTAGAGGCGTTGCTCCGCCGGATCAACATGGTCGAGGGGGTGGCACGCACGCGCACGGTGGTGATCCTCTCCACGCCCTTTGACCGGCGGCGCGTGCGCTGAGGCGGTTCAGGCGGCGGTGCCATGCGCCACATCCAGAGCGGCGCGCAGGTTGGCCTCCGGCGTCTCCGGGCTGACGGCGCAGCCGCCGGCCAGGATGAAGTGACGACCGCCGGTCTGGCGCAGGGTGTCCCGCGCCTGGGCGGCGATGGCCTCCGGCGAGGCGGTGGCGATGGCCCGCTGGTCGATGCCCCCCATCACGGTGCGCCCGGTGAGGCGTAACCCCTCCGCCAGCGAGGGGTTGCCCTCGCCGTGCACGTCCCAGTTGAAGACCGCTACCGGGTAATCGGTGAGCAGGCGCAGGAGGTTGTGGCTGCGGCATACGTGCAGCACGTTGACGGGGGCGCCGCGCACGGCGTGCAGCACCTGCAGGTCGTAAGGTCGGCCGAACTCGCGGTAGAAGTCTTCGCCGGCGGCCTCTGTTGTGCCCCAGTCCACGGTGGCGAAGAAGATGCCCGAGGCGCCGGCCGCGAGGCAGGCGGCGGCGTAGCGGGCCAGCACGCGCGCGATGGTGGCCAGGCCGGTATGCACCGCGGCCGGGTCCTCGCGGGCCGCCGTCTTGAGGGCGTTCAGGTCCGGGCCCATGAGCCGGCCGGCGACGGAGATGGGGTTGAAGACCGTCTGCAGCACGTCCACCTCCGCGCCCACCTCCCGCACTACCAGGCGCAGCGCCTCAAGCTGCTCGCCGAAGGGGCCGGAGTGCGGGTCGACCTCCGGCAGGGCGGCCAGCTCGGCGGCGGAGCGAACGGCGTGGGCCAGCATTCGCGGCTGGCGCTGGGAGTCCGGGCGGTCGTAGCGGTTGCCCCACGCCTCATAGTAGTAGGTCGCGCGCGGGTTGAGCTTGATCAGGTCGTCGTCGTAGCGGCGGTAGCGTTCGACGGTGTAGGCGGCCAGCGTCTCCGGCGACCACTCGCGCAGGAAGTCGTGCCCCCAGAAGGCGGCGGGCACGCGGTCTACCGCCTGGCCGGCCAGCGCGGCGCGGATGCGTTCTTTCTTGGTCACGGTCCACCTCTCGCTGCGGTGAATCGGCCCTATCTTCGCCGATGTCGGCCACCCGCTCCAGCGGGGGCTGGCCCTGGGAAGCGGGACCCCAGTGCGGGCTGGGCGAAGGGCTGTGCGCGAGGCTGGGAACCCTCGCCCGTTCCTGGACGATGGTAGCCAAGCCGGAGACGAGGCCGTGTGCCGGTCCCGCACCCCTTCGGATCGCGCATCGGCGAACCGGCCGGTCCGGATTTCACGCAACGCTGACGTGGTCGTAACGCACCGGAAACCCGGTGGGCCTACCATGAGTGGTGGAGAGAGCGGCGGCACCGGGCGATGTCCCGGCGGGGGTGGGTGTCATGCAGGGTCCGACGCACGGTCAGGTGGAGGCGGTGTACACGGTCATGCGCCTGTTACGGGAGGATGACCGTGAGCGCGGGCTGAGCCCAGAGCAGACGGTGACCTGTCACGCCTGTCGTCGCGAGCGGCCCGCCCCGGGCGCCGTGCGCTACGGGGAGAGGGTGCTCTGCAACGGCTGCGCGACGGACTACGAGCTGCTGCGCCTGGCCCGCCTGGCGCCGCCGCTGCCCGCGTGGACAGGCAAGGAGTGAACGGGGCGGGGCCGCGGGGGTGGCGGCCTCGGTGGCCCAGGGCCGATCCTCCCTGGCCGGTCAGCCCGCCGCCCGGATCGTGCAGCACGCCGCGGCCGGCGAGCCGCGCCATCCCGTCCCGGAGGAGCGGGGGCGGTCCCATGCGCGGGTCCCCCACCCCTCATCCCGCATCGGCCACGCGGCGGAGCCAGTCGACGGTGAGGGGCAGGCCCTCGGCGAGCCCGCGGCCGTGAAAGCCGATGGCACGCGCCTGGGCGTCGTCCACGCGCACCGGTCCCAGGCGCCCGTAGACCTCGGAGCGACGGGCGAACAGGCCGGCGTCCGGCGGCAGGGCAGTGCCGGGCGGCAAGGCGCGCACGCGGTGCGGGCTGCCCCACAGCTCCGCCACCCGGTTGAGCACCGCAGAAAAGGTGGCGACCTCACCGCAGAGCACGTACCGGCGCCCGGCCGCGCCGCGCTCGTAGGCGAGCAGGTGCCCGCGCGCCACATCCTCGGCCAGCACCCAGCCCACCCGCGCGTCGACGATCACCGGCACCTCGCCGCGCACGGCGGCCAGGAAGAGCTGATTGTAGCTGGCCGGGCCGGCCGGGCTGGGCCCGTAGGCGTTGACGACGTTGACGATGCGGGCGTCCAACCCCTCGCGCACGGCGGCGAACACTAGCCCTTCCGCCTCGGCTTTGGTGACGGAGTAGGGGTCGACCAGCGCCGTACGGTTGGCCGCCTGCTCGCTCACCAGACCGGAGGCGTCGATGATGGCGGCGCTGCTGCTCGTGTGCACCAGGCGGCGCACGCCCGCGCACACGGCGGCGCGCAGCACCGCGCGGGTGCCCTCCGTGTTGGAGCGGCGCGTCTCTGCCAGCGTGCCGCCCAGGGCCGCCGCCAGGTGAACAATCCCCTCGCACCCCGCTGCTGCCCGCATCAGCGCTGCCTCGTCTGCCAGGTCTCCCAGCACGATCTCCGCCGATGTCGGCAGGAGCGTGGCCTTATCCGGCGTGCGCACCAGGGCGCGGACGCGATAGCCCTCCTGCACCAGGAGGTGGGTGAGCGCTGAACCGAGATAGCCGGTCGCCCCCGTGATGAGGAGCATGGTGATCCTCCTTGCGTCTGGCCGGTACGCGTCAGGGTGCCAGGCGCTCGATCTGCCAGCCGCCCTCTGGCCGGGGGGTGTAGCGGAAGCGGTCGTGCAAACGGTTGGGCCGGCTCTGCCAGAACTCGAACTCCTCCGGCACCAGGCGTAGACCGCCCCAAAACGGCGGGCGCGGCGGGCCGGCGGGCGCGGCGGCGGCCAGCTCCGCCACGCGGCGCTCCAGCTCCTCGCGCGAGCCGATCACCGCGCTTTGCGGCGAGACCGCGGCGCTCAGGCGGCTGCCGAGCGGGCGCGCGGCGAAATAGGCGTCCGATTCGGCGTCGCTCACGCGCACCACTCGACCGGAGATGCGCACCTGGCGGCGCAGGTCGGGCCAGTAGAAGACCAGTGCAGCGAACGGGTTGCGCGCCAGCTCGCGGCCCTTGCGGCTCTTGTAGTTGGTGTAGAACACGAAGCCGCGGGCGTCGAATCCCTTGAGCAGCACCATGCGCACCGAGGGGCGGCCGTCCGGCGTGGCCGTGGCCAGGGCCATGGCGCTCGGATCGTGACAGGCGCGCTCCTGGGCCAGCGCGTACCAACGCGCGAACAGGGTGAAAGGGTCTGGGTCGAGGTCCTCAGGGCGGAGGGGCGGCAGCGAATCGGCTCCCGCTTCCGGCTCCTCCGCCTCAGGGCGGGTCGACAGGGGCGCGCCGGTGGCGGCGAGCGCCCGTAGTGCACGGTCGTGCATGTGCGATCGGCGGGGGTCGCGCCGGGTGGTCCAGGCCGGCGGATGCCCGCCCTTGTCCGAAAGTCTATCGGATCTGTACGTCCGGCGCGCGTCTGTCGGGCGTAAACTGACAGGGTACCCCGCCCGCTGACGGGCGAGGTGCCTCTGAATTCAGCGGGCCGGGGTGCCCTGCAGGGCGCGGTGGGGCTACTTGGCGGCGATGGGGGCGGGCTGGGCACGGCGGGCGAGCGGCTTGGGAAACCAGTGGTCCTCGTACTCGCTCCACATGCCCTTGAGGTGCGGCATCACCTCGCGCGCGAACAGCTCCGTGTTGTGCAGTGCCAGCTCCTTGGGCATATCGCCGAACTGCATGAGCAGCATGAGCTGGCCCACGCGCAGGTTGACGATCGCCTCGCGCAGCATATCGCGCACCGTGGCCGGCGAGCCGGCGATCACGTAGCCCTGCTCCACCATCTGCGGCCACGTGAGGTTGGTGCGAAAGGCAGAGGCGGCGCGGCCTACCTGGGCGCGCATCCCGACCTTGATCGAGGCGATGGTGCGGTATCCCGGTGCCTCCGCCCAGCCGTTCCAGACGTGCAGGCAGTTGTTGAAGAAGAACTCGGCGTGCGGGCGGTACAGCCGCTCCGCTTCGGCGTCGGTGGCCGCCACCGCCACGATCTGGGCGAAGCCGGCGCGGTAGGGGTTGTCGTCGCCGCCCAGCTCTTCCACCTTGTTCCAGTAGCCGCGCAGCACGTTAGCGGCGTGCTTGTGCCCGAAGTAGGACAGGTAGGAGTAGACGTAGTTCATCTTCGTCGTCCACTCCCAAGTCTCGATGGAGCCGCCGCCGGGGATCCAGATGGGCGGATGGGGCTTCTGCAGCGGCCGCGGCCAGATGTTCACGTACCGCAGTTGCGTGTACTTGCCGTTGAAGCTGAAGACATTCGGGTTGGTCCACGCCTCCAGGATGAGGTCATGCGCCTCGTAGTACTTCTCGCGCAGGATGGCGGGCGGCACGCCGTAGCAGTAGTTGGTGTCCATACTAGTGCCCACCGGGAAGCCGGCGATGAGGCGACCGCCGGACAGGCAGTCCAGCATGGCGAACTCCTCCGCCACGCGGATGGGCGGGTTGTAGAGGGCGATGGAGTTGCCCAGCACGCACAGGGCGGCGTTCGTCGTTCGCCGGGCCAGGGCGGCGGCCATCAGGTTGGGCGACGGCATGAGGCCGTAGGCGTTCTGGTGGTGCTCGTTGACGCAGATGGCGTCGTACCCCATGCGGTCGGCGAACTCCAGCTCGTCCAGCGAGTCGTT
>JBHOQW010000076.1:0-2490 GCA_042408665.1 Dehalococcoidia bacterium | reverse complement strand
GGCCTCACCCCCCTGGTGCAGCTCACCTGCCGCGACCGCAACCGCATCGCCCTGCAATCGGACATCCTGGGCGCGGCGGCGGTGGGCGCGGCCGGCATCGTGTGCATGACGGGCGACCCGCCCGGCACCGGCAACCACCCTAACGCCAAAGCGGTGTTCGACCTCACCAGCATCGAGCTGATGCGGGTGGTGCGCGGCCTGCGCGAGGGCCACTTCATGTCCGGCGACCCGGTGCGGCCTGCCCCGGACCTGCTGGTGGGCGGGGTGGAGAACCCGGCCGAGGGCGAGCGTTCCATCGGCCGCCTGGCCGCCAAGGTTGAGGCCGGTCTGGAGTTCGTGCAGACGCAGCTGGTGTTCGACGTGGAGGCCTTCGCGGCATGGATGGAGCAAGTGCGGGCCGCCGGCCTGCACGAGCGGGTCCACATCCTGGCCGGCATCGCCCCGGTGCGTCGGCCAAGCATCGCCCGTTACCTGCGCGAACACGTCCCCGGGGTGCTGGTACCGGATGCGACCGTTGAGCGCCTGGAACGGGCTGACGACCCCGCCGAGGAAGGGGTGCAGATCGCGGCCGAGGTGCTGCGTGCGGTGCGCGATATCCCCGGCGTGCGGGGCGCGCACGTGATGAGCTTCGGGTGGATCGACGGGGTACGGCGGCTGATCGACGCCCTGTGAGACGAGCTCACGCAAGAACACGGCCCATGCCGGAACTAATCAAGGGAGCCCTTGTCGCCAGTCATATCCGCCACCAGGTGCGGAAGGAGGTCGCGGCCCTGCGCGCCCACGGCGTGCAGCCCTGCCTGGCGGTGTGCATGGTGGGCGATAACCCAGCCAGCCGCATCTACGTGCGGCGCAAGCAGCAGGCCTGCGTCGCCGTCGGCATCAGCAGCGTGCGTGTCGACCTGCCGGAGTCGGCGTCTACGGAGCAGGTGGTGGCCCTGATCGAGCGGTGGAACGCGGACCCGGCGGTGCACGGCATCCTGGTGCAGCTCCCCCTGCCGGAGCACATCGACCGACAGAAGGCGCTCAACGCCATCGAGCCGGCCAAAGACGTGGACTGCGTGGGGGCTACCAACCTGGGGTTGCTCCTGCACGGAACGCCCAGATTCCTGCCCTGCACGCCGGCCGGCATCATCGAGCTGCTCCGGCACTACAATATCGCCACTCGCGGCCGGCACGTGGTGGTGGTCAATCGCAGCCTCACCGTGGGCCAACCGCTGGCCGCCCTCCTGATGCGCGACCACGAGCGCGGCAACGCCACCGTGACCGTCTGTCACGAGCACACGCGCGGTATCGAGCGCCTCTGCCGATCCGCGGATATCATCGTCACGGCCGTCGGGCGGCCCACGGAGTTTCGCCTGCGCGGCCCCATGGTCAAGCACGGCGCGGTGGTGATCGACGTCGGTATCAGCCGGATCGACCGCCGCGTGATCGGCGACGTGGACTTCGACGATGTGGCCGAGAAGGCGTCGTTCATCACCCCGGTGCCCGGCGGTGTGGGACCGTGCACCGTGGCGATGCTGGTGAGAAACACCGCGGCGGCGGCGCGGGCGCAGGTCGACAGCCGGCAGGTGATACCACTGCGGCGGGTGAGCGGGCAGGGCCCATAGAGGGTCGAGCCCGACATCCTGGGGAGAACGAGACGATGGGACAGAGCGGCAGCCGGCAGTCGCCCGGCACCATCCTAGTCGTGGGCACCGTCGGGTTTGACGATATCGAGACGCCATTCGGCAGCGTGCGCGGTGTCCTGGGGGGCTCTGCCTCTTACTTCGCGGCGGCCGCCAGCCTGTACGCGCCCGTGCGCCTGGTGGCGGTGGTGGGGTCAGACATGCCGCCCGACACGCTTGATTTCCTACGGGAGCGCGGCGTGGACCTGCGCGGCCTGCAGATAGTGGAGGGTAAGACCTTCCGCTGGGGCGGCCGCTACGGCTACGACCTGAACAGCCGCGATACGCTGTTCACCGAGCTGGGCGTGTACGAGGGCTTCCGGCCGGTCACGCATCCGGACTTCGCGGAGAGCGAGTTCGTCTTTCTGGCCAATATCCACCCCGCGCTGCAACAGGAGGTGCTGGGCCAGGTGCGCGCCCCACGCCTCACCATGCTGGACTCCATGAACCTGTGGATCGAGACCGCCCGCGATGAGCTGACCGAAACCATGCGCCGTGTGGACATGGTGTGCCTCAACGACTCGGAGGCGCGTGAGTTCGCCGGCACGAGCAGTCTCCTCACCGCCGCCCGTCGCATCCTGGCACTGGGGCCCAAGGCGGTGCTGATCAAGAAGGGTGAGTGCGGCGCGGTGATGGTCACCGACGACGAGTACTTCGTGGCGCCCGCCTACCCGCTGGAAGAGGCGCGCGACCCGACGGGTGCGGGCGACAGCTTCGCCGGCGGCTTCCTGGGTTACCTGGCCCAGCACGAGGGGGACATCACGCCGGCGGTGCTGAAGAAGGCGGTGGTGCACGGCAGCGCGGTGGCCAGCTTCACCGTGGAGGA
>JBHOQW010000072.1:0-4890 GCA_042408665.1 Dehalococcoidia bacterium | reverse complement strand
CGCCTCGATGCGCTCCAGCTCCTCCGGGGTGGGATGGCCAGGGGGCAGCAGGAAGTCGTAATAGAAGCCGGTCTCAATGGGCGGGCCGATGCCGAGCTTGGCCTCCGGGAACAGCTCCAGCACGGCCTGCGCCAGGATGTGGGCAGCCGAGTGCCGCTTGCGGTACAGGCGGTCCTCCTCCGCCGATGCCGGGGCAACCTGTTCCATCACCATGCCGGTCTCCTCCATGCGCCGCCGATAGGCCAGCAACGAAAACGCCTCCCATCCGCTTGGGACGGGAGGCGACGCTCACGTGGTTCCACCCAATTTCGAGCGCACCGCGGCGGCGGGCGCTCCTCCTGTGGCCGGTAACGGGGCCACCCGTGCGCGGCTACTGCCCTCACACCGGGAGGGGTTCGCCGGCAGGCTCGCAGGGGGTTTTCGCCGCGACCGATGCGAGGAGGGCTTCCAGCCTCCGGCCCTCCCTCTCTGACGCCGTGCCGCGGCTACTCGTCCTGGTCGTCGCCGTTCCGGTCTTTCGGATGCGACAGGCGTTCGGTGGGCGATACTGGATTCGAACCAGTGACCTCGGCGATGTCAACGCCGCGCTCTAACCAACTGAGCTAACCGCCCTCAGCGCTTAACCATCGTAGTCAGGGCTCCCGAGCGCGTCAACCGGCCGGTTCAGCTCGCGGCACGCAGTGACGAGGCCGGAACGGCACGCGGGTCTGGGAAGTGCCGACCCTCCCGCGCCAACCGGTTGCGCAGCGCCTCCACGTGCTTGCAGTGGCGCCGGTAATAGAAGCCGGGGCAGGAGCAGGCGATATCATCGCCGAGCGCCACCAGCGTGTAGCGCCGGCGCGGCTCCGAGCGCGAGCGCGCCGTGTAATACCCCGGCCGGTTGCGCACCGCTCGGATGGACACCCGCTGCTCGTAAGCGCGTTGATGCGCCCGTGCCTGAAGCTCCGCCGCTGTCATCACATCTTTATTATGTCAATTTATTGTCCAGCCCGGCAAGCACCCGCGCAGCGGGGCTTTTCACCGCCGCTCGCGCCGGAGACAATGGCCTCCTGAGGCGGCCCTCGACATGGTCGCCGGTCGACGTCACACCGGCACGGCCTCCCGTGCCTTCCCCTGCCGCGCGCCGACCGCCATCAGCGCCCAGCCTGAAGAGCCTCATGACTGCACCGCCGCCGATCCGTTCGCCAGCCCCGCGCCGCACTGGTGCTCGCCATCCACGCCCATCGCGCCGTCCGTCATCGCCCTCCCCCCGCACCGCCCTCGGGTGGTCCGTGCTCCTGATCGTGCTCGGCGCCGCGCTCGGCGCCCGCGCTCGCGCGGTTGAGGCGGCCGCCGCCACCCTCATCCGCACGGGCGACGTGCTCACGCTGGGCAACGGCGCCGTCACGGCGCGCTACGACCTGCATACCGGCCTCATGGACCTCACCTGGGCGTCGGGTGCGGCCGTGCGACGGGCCTACGCGGCGGCGACGCTGCCCTCCGCCGGCGGTGCCGCGACCCTGCGCAGCACGGACGCCGCCCGCCGCACCGTCCAGGACGAACCGGTCAACGACCCCCTCGGACACGGCCTGCGCCTGACGGTGACCGGCGTGTTCCCCGACGCGGCCGCCACCCTCACACAGAGCATCACGGTGCTCGACGACCGGCCGTTCGTCCTGCTGCGTGTCACCGTGGGACGCACGCCGGAGGCCGGCGGCGCGGCCGTGTCGGTCGGCACGATCGAGGTGCTGGCGGCGGGCGGTGTCACCGAGCCGCCGGGCATGGTCGAGGTGCCGGGAGACGACCTGCGCTTGCACCTCGTCCCCTTCGACAACAACGCCGACCACGCCGTGCCACCCGCGGCCACGCTCCACGGCGCGGTCAGCTACTGGCTCACGGTCCTGTTCGACGCGGCCGGCGGCGGCGGGCTGGTGGCGGGCGCCACGGAGACACGGGTGTGGAAGAGCGCCGCCTGGTATGATGGCCCCACGGCCTCGCTGAGCCTGTTCAGCGGCGTACGCGCCCCGCATGACACCATGGACCCGCCGCCGCGCCGGGCCGACCGCGTGGCCTCGGCCGAGTTCCTGGTGGGCGGCTACCGCGAGTCCCACGACGGCCTGGTGGACCTCATGCACGCCGTGGCCGCGCGCGAGCCGCCCCTGCCCGCGCCCGACCTGCCGCCGCCCCTGGGCTGGAACCCGTGGTACCAGTACGGCTCCCGCATCGACGAGGCCACCGTGCGCGCCGTGGCGGACGCGATCGCCGAGCGCTGGGCGGCGCTGGGCTACCGCTACGTCAACCTGGACGCCGGCTGGAACGCGCGCGACGGCGACTGGCGCCCGAACCCGGAGCCTTTTCCCAGCGGTATGGCTGCGCTCACGGGCTACATCCACGCCCGCGGCCTGCTGGCCGGCAGCTACTTCGTCCCCTTCGCCGTGGCGCCGGAACTGTTGGACGCGCCCATTCCCGGCACCCCCCACACCTTCCGCGACGCCGTGCTCAAGGACGCCGACGGCACCCCGATCCACGCCCACATCCTCGACTGGGAGTACGTGCTGGACGGCACCCACCCCGGCGCCCAGGCCCACCTGCGCGCCAGCGCCGCCGCCATCGCCGCCGACGGCTTCGACTTCGTCAAACTGGACTTCCTGCACATCGGCGCCCAGGAAGGGGTGCACTACGAGCCGACGGCCACGGCTATGGGAGCGTTCCACCGGGGGATGACGGCGGTGCGCGAGGGCTTCGCCTCCGCCGGGCGACCGATCTACCTCTCCGCCGCCATCTCGCCGCTGTACGTGCACCAGTACGCCCACGCCCGCCGGGTGGGCACGGATGTGAACTTCGGCCAGGCGCGTGAGGCGCAGAACGTGGCCCTCTCCTGGTTTACCGACCTGCTCTACCACCGCAACGACCCGGACAACGTGGTGGTGCGCGAGGACTGGTTCCCCGGCTACAGCGACGACCTGGCGCGCATGCACGCCACCATGGCGGCGCTGGGCGGCACGCTGTTCATCCTGGGCGACGACCCGCGCTACCTGAGCCCCGAGCGGGCGGCGCTGCTCACCGACCCGGAGGTACTGGCGCTGGCGAAAGAGGGTGTGGCGGCGCGGCCGCTGGAGCTGCGCGAGACGCCGCCGCCGGTGTGGGCGGCGCGCACCCGCGACGGCACGGTGGTGGTGGGCCTGTTCAACTGGGAGGACGTGCCCATGCGCCGCACCGTCCCCTTCAGCCGCCTGGGCCTGGACCCGGGCCGGCCACACCGCGTGCGCGACGTGTGGCACGCCGAGGCCGGCGTCGTCACCGCGCGCGGCGCCTACACGGTGGAACTGCCGCCCCGCTCCGGCGCGCTGTTGCGCATCGAGCCGTGAGCGCGACGTCCGGCGCACACTGTTGCCAATGACATTATCAACTTTCTAGACGAGATGCTTGACGTATTGGCCCGGTATGGTATAGTAGCTAGTGCACCCACGCGCGCGTGGGTGGCATGCTGAGGCCGTGTTGGCGGCTGCGAGCCAAGCCAGTGCACCCACGCGCGCGTGGGTGGCATGACCGCCGCGTACTGGCTACCACTCCCCGGCGAAGTGCACCCACGCGCGCGTGGGTGGCATGCCGCCTGGCGTCTCGTCGGCGTCTGGGCTGCTCAGTGCACCCACGCGCGCGTGGGTGGCATGCCATGTGCTGGGCTTCATACAGTGCAACTACTCAGTGCACCCACGCGCGCGTGGGTGGCATGTCCTGGCGGACGGAGAGGTACACCGCGGTGAGAGTGCACCCACGCGCGCGTGGGTGGCATGGGGACGACAGGGCTCGACAGGAGACGACGTACCAGAATTGCGTGCCGAGGTCCCCGGCGGCCTCGTAAATCAGCCGGGAAACAATAACTGCCAACGAGCAGTACGCTCTCGCGGCCTAAGCGGCCGCGACGCTCCACACCGCCTCCCCCCGACGGGCGGGGTGTGAGCGCCACCTAGCCGGGGTGCGGCCCCAACGACGCCGCTAGGCGGGGCCAAAGACCCACGCGGCTGGCCCAAACGGAAGCCTGGCAGCGGGCGTCCCGCGGGCGAGACTCCCAAAACACTGCCTACGCACGTAGGAGATTCTGGGCGGACTCTCACTGGACGGGGAGTTCGATTCTCCCCCGTCTCCACCCGGCCGCACAAGGCCCCGCTTTGTACGCCCGGGTGGGGACGGACCCAGCCAGCGACGGTGCGCCGCCGGCAGGCCGGCGCGGGGCCGTCGTTTTTTTCTGCCCCGCCCGCCGCCCCACCCTCAGCGCCGCGCCCTCCCGGCCGCGGTTCCCCCACACGCCGTCCACTGCGTACAATGGCCTGCGCGCGGCCTGCCCCCGGCATAGCCGGGCGGGACCGGCCTGCCGCGGCCCGGCCGCGCCGGGAGGTCGTGATGACAGCCACCCACGTCACGGAGCAGGAGATCGCGTGGCTGAGCGCCGAGGAGCTGGCCGCCGCCTACCGCGCCGGCAGCCTCTCCCCGGTCATCGTCACCGAAACCCTGCTCGCCCGCATCGACCGGCTCAACCCCACGCTCAACGCCTTTCTCTACGTCGACCACGACGGCGCGCTGGCCGCCGCCCGCGCCGCCGAGCAGCGCCTGCGCCGCGGCGAGCACCGCGGCCCCCTGGACGGCGTGCCCATCACCATCAAGGACCTGCTCGACGTCCAGGGCCTGCCCACCACCTCCGGCTCCGCCGTCTACCGGGGCGCCATCGCCCAGGCCGACTCCATCGTCACCGAGCGGCTCAAGGCGGCCGGCTGCGTGATCCTGGGCAAGACCAACACGCCAGAGTTCGGCCTCCTGCCCACCACCGAGAACGAACTGGGCCCGCCCTGCCGGAACCCGTGGGACCCCGCGCGCACCCCCGGCGGCTCCAGCGGCGGCGCCGCCGCGGCGGCC
>JBHOQW010000070.1:0-2315 GCA_042408665.1 Dehalococcoidia bacterium | reverse complement strand
AGCACCCGCGCGATCCGGTCGATCTCCACGATATCAATGCCGGTGGTGTGGCGGTCCATCGGCAGGGCAGTGTATCAGGCCACGGGCGTAGACTGTATGGATCGCACCGGCCGGCGGTATACGATCGCCGTGGAGCCGGCCCCGCCGGTGCGCGGGCCGTGGACCGGGAGGAAGCGATGACCACCCCCAGCGATCTGCAGGCTGAACTGGAACGGCTACGGGCGGAGAACGAGCGCCTGCGGCAGGTAGCGCGACGCGCCGGCGTGATCAAGGTCTCCGAGAAGGGTGCCGTGAGCGTCTACGGTCTCGGGCGCTTTCCCGTCACCCTGTACCCTGAGCAGTGGGAACGCCTGCTGGCCATGGCCGACGAGATCCGCGCCTTCATCCGCGACAACGCCGACAAGCTCAAGTGGAAGACCGAGCAATCCGCACCCTCGTGAACGGCTGGGCGCCGTGCCGGTGCTGTGGGGCCGCGTGGACCAACGGGAAGGTGGCCCGGTTGGGGTATACTTAAGGAGTGAGGGTGCGCGCGCTGCACCGGTGGGACGTGTCGCCGGCGGAGGCCATCGAGATCCAGCGCCGGCTGGCATCCATGGTGGTGCGCACGGGGTCGGTGCGCTCGCCGAGCCTGATCGCGGGCGTCGACGTGTCCGCCGGTGGCCGGGAACCGGGCGGCCGGCCCGCGCTGGCCGCCGTGGTGGTGCTGCGCTGGCCGGGTATGGAGCTGGTTGAGCAGTCGGTGGTCGGGGCGGATATTCGCTTCCCGTACGTGCCGGGCCTGCTGTCGTTCCGTGAGATCCCGGTGCTCCTGCCGGCGTTTGAGCGGTTACGCAGCACCCCCGATCTGGTGCTGGTGGACGGCCAGGGCATCGCCCACCCGCGCCGCCTGGGGCTGGCAGCGCATCTGGGCCTGGTGCTGGACCTGCCGACCATTGGCTGTGCCAAGTCGCGCCTGGTGGGCACGCTCGCCTCGCCGCTGGGCGAGGAGCGCGGTGCGACGGCGCCGCTGCTCGACGCCGGCGAGGAGGTGGGACGGGCGGTACGCACGCGCAGGGGCGCCAGGCCCCTGTACGTGTCGGTCGGGCATCGGATCTCGCTGGACTGCGCGGTGTGGTGGGTGCTGGCCCTAGCGCCACGGTACCGGGTACCGGAACCGGTCCGGCTGGCCCACCAGGCGGCGGCCGGGGCGCGCGTGGCACCTGAATCTTGAGGGAAAGGTTGAGCCGTAACGTATGCAAGAACTACGCGAACGCCTGGAAGAGGTGCTGGATCGCATCGGCCACATCGTGGTGCGTCTTTGACATCGAGGGGAAGGAACGGGAGGCCGCGGCGCTGGAGCAGGCCTCAGCGGCAGCGGGCTTCTGGGATGACCCGCAGGCGGCGCAGGAGACGATGCGCCGGCTGGCCGGCCTGCAGGAGACGGTCGCGACCTGGCGCGGGCTGGAGCGGCGGGCGCGCGATCTGCGTGAGCTCGTCGAGATGGCCATCGCCGAGGGCGACGATTCGCTCAGGGACGAGATCGAGCGGGACGTCGACCGCCTGGCCAAAGACCTGGACGCGCTGGAGTTCGAACTGAACTTCTCGGGGCCCTACGATGCCCGCCCAGCCATCCTGGCGGTGCACGCCGGCGAGGGCGGCACAGAGTCGCAAGACTGGGCGCAGATGCTGCTGCGCATGTACCTGCGCTGGGCCGAGCGCCATGGCTACCAGACCGAAATCATCGACCAGACGCCCGGTGAGGAGGCCGGCATCAAGAGTGCGACGGTGGAGATCAACGGGCCGCACGCCTACGGCTGGCTCAAGGGTGAGCGCGGCGTCCACCGGCTGGTGCGGTTGTCGCCGTTCGACGCGCAGCATCGCCGCCACACCTCGTTCGCGCTGGTCGAGGTCATGCCGGAGGCGGAGGAGTCGGTGGACATCCAGATCGACCCGGATGACCTGCGCATCGATTTCTTCCGCGCCAGCGGGCACGGTGGCCAGAACGTGCAGAAGAACTCCACGGCGGTGCGTATCACGCACATCCCCACCGGGATCGTGGTCACCTGTCAAAATGAGCGCTCGCAGCACCGCAATAAAGAGTTCGCCATGAAGGTGCTGGAGTCGCGTCTGCTGGAGCTTGAGCTGGAGAAGAAGGAGCAGGAGAAGGCCAAGCTCAAGGGCGAGTACACCGGCGCTGGCTTCGGCACGGCTATCCGCAGCTACGTGTTACATCCGTACAAGCTCGTCAAGGACCAGCGCACCGGCTACGAGACGTCGGACGCCCAGGCGGTGCTGGACGGTGAGCTGGACGATCTGCTCAAGGCGTACCTGAAGAC
>JBHOQW010000060.1:0-1776 GCA_042408665.1 Dehalococcoidia bacterium | reverse complement strand
GGCCGGCACGTTCGCCGCCGTGCGCCACGGCCGCGCCGGCGACCAGGCGGTGCGCGTGCTGGCCATCCTGGGGTTAGCGGTGCCCAACTTCTGGCTGGGGACGATGGTGATCGTGTTCGGCGCGCGCTGGTTCGGCTGGATTCCGCCCGTGCAGTACGTGGAGCCCTGGCGCAACCCCGGCCGGAACCTGCAAATGTTCCTGGTGCCGGCGCTGGTGGTGGGCCTGGCGCTGGCCGCCTCCTTGTCGCGCATGACCCGCTCCGCCGTGCTGGAGGTGGCGCGCGAGGACTACGTGCGCACCGCCCGCGCCAAGGGACTGCCGAGCCGGGCGGTGTTGCTGCGCCACACCCTGCGCACGGCCCTTATCCCGATTGTTACCCTGTTCAGCATCCAGGCCTGGGCGGTGATCGCCGGCACGGTGGTGGTGGAGAACGTGTTCAACCTGCCGGGCATGGGCCGCCTGGTGCTGGACAGCATCAGCCGCAAGGACTTCCCGCTGGTCCAAGGCATCGTCCTGCTGTATGGCGGCTTTATCGTGCTGGCCAACCTGACCACGGACCTGCTGTACGGGGTGATCGACCCGCGTATCCGCGTGGGGCGCTGAGCGAGGAGGGCGCGCCGTGACCACCACGACGCTCCAGCACGCGGCCGTGAGCCTGCCCCGCCGCTCTGCCTTCCGGCGGCTCAGCCGGCGCCTGGCCCGGCCGGCCAACGCCTTCGCCGTGCTGGTGCTGCTGGCGTTCGTGGCCGCCGCCCTGCTGGCCGAAGCCGTCGCCCCGTACGGCAGCAACCAGCCCACCACGACCTACTTCGCCGCGCCCAGCGCCGCCTTTCCGTTCGGCACGGACAACCTGGGGCGCGACGTGTTCAGCCGCGTGATCTACGGCGCCCGCGCCTCGCTGCTGGTGGGGGCGCTGGCGGTGGGCATCGGCACGTTCTCCGGAGCGGTGCTGGGCGTCACCACCGGCTATTTCGGCGGCGCGGCGGACTTCCTCGGCCAGCGGCTGGTGGACATCCTCATGTCGCTGCCGGGCATTTTGCTGGCGCTGGTGATCGCGGCCGGGTTGGGGGCCAGCCTGGTCAACGTGGCCTTAGCCATCGGCATCGCCATCCTGCCCAACAGCGCCCGCGTGGCGCGGGGCAGCACGCTCAGCGTGCTGGGGATGCCGTTCGTGGAGGCAGCGCGCGCCACCGGCGCCGGGCACGGGCGCATCCTCCTGCGCCACGTGCTGCCCAACGTGACGGCGCCGCTGCTGGTCATCGCCAGCGTGCAGCTCGGCTTTGCCATCATCTCCGAGGCGTCGCTCAGCTACCTGGGCCTCGGCATCCCCCTGGGCACGCCGAGCTGGGGGAACATGCTCAGCGGCTCCGCGCTGCTATTCATGCAGCGGGCGCCCTGGATGGGCATCGCTCCAGGTATTGCCCTCACGCTCGTCATCCTGGCGGTGAACCTGCTGGGCGATTTCTTGCGGGACCTGCTCGACCCCCGGCTTCGCCAGGGGCGAGAGTAAGACGTCTGGAGGAGGGAGGCATCATGTCCGAACGCGCATTGTGGCAGCGACGGCTGGGCCGGCGCGGGGCGCTGGCGCTGGGCGGGGCGGCGGCGTTCGCGGCCGCCTGCGGCGGGGGCGGTACGACATCCACCGGCGGGACGGCCGGAACGCCGGGCACGGCCCAGGCCCGGCTGGGCACGCCGGCGGGCAAGCAGCCGAAGCCGGGCGGCTCGCTCACCATCCGCATCACGGCCGACCCGCCCAACTGGAGCCCGTTCACGGC
>JBHOQW010000056.1:0-21761 GCA_042408665.1 Dehalococcoidia bacterium | reverse complement strand
CTCCAGGCGGTGACGCGCCAAGGCCTCCTTCTTAGCCTCGTAGGCGGCCGTCACCTCACGCTTGAGCGCGTTGACGGCTTGCCCGTAGCTGCGGCGCTCCTCCGGCGGCAGGCTGCGGATGGCGTCCACGGCGGCCTCGATGCGGCCGCGGCCGCGGCTCAGGTACTGAACGCGCCATGCCTCCAGGGCCGTCTCGTCGGCGGCCGCCGCTAGCTCGGCGAGCGCCTCCCGTCGCAGCCGTTCCAGGTCTTCGGTCGTCGCGCGCATCGTTCGCTCCGGGGATAGACGGCGCCGGCCAGGGCGTGGTGGCCCCGGCCGGGTCGAATCGATTATAGCCCTGTGATCTGGTGGGACCAAGCGTCGCGCCGCTGGGCTGGCCGGGGCGGCGATGGCCGGCTACGATCAGAGGCGGCAGGAGTGGCGAGGGCGCGCGATGATCGTCACCATCGCACGGGAACGCGGGGCGCAGGGCGAGGAGCTGGGCCAGGCCGTGGCGGCGGCGTTGGGCCTGCCGTATTTCGACCACGAGATCATTGCCCGGGCGGCGCGCATGGCGAACGTGTCCGAGGAGACGATCGAGCAGGCCGAGCGGGTACCCTCCCTGCTCACCCGCATGATCGAGGCGTTGGGCCGCTACCCGGCCGGCTTCGAGCTGGCGGAGGCGGGACCGGCGCTCGCCGCCGCACCGCCGCTCACCAGCGACGCCTACCGCGCCCTGGTGGAGCAGGTGATCCGCAACCTGGCCGACGGTCCCGGCCCCGGCGCCGTCATCCTCGGTCACGGCGCCATGGCGGTGCTGCGCGGGCATCCGCGCGCGGTGCACGTGCTGGTGTGCGCGCCGTTCGAGCAGCGGGCGCGCGCCATAGCCGCCGAGCAAGGCGTCTCCCTGGAGGAGGCGCGTCGGCTGCTCAAGCAGAGCGACCAGGAGCGGGCGGAGTACTTTCAGCGCTACTACCAGGTGCGCTGGCGCGACGGCGCCAACTACGACCTGACGGTCAACACCGGTCGCATGCGCCTGGGCACGGCGGTGGACGCCGTGGTGGCGGTGGTGCGCTCGCGCATGGGCCGCTGACGGCATTGGGAGGCTTCTCCATCCCACGCCGTGGGATGCACCGGGGGGTGCGGCCAGAGGGCTGTCCTCGGCGGCTAGCCGCGTGGGATGATCACCGTGGCCCCGGTGCGGGTGGCGGTGAAGCCGGCTGGGTAGCTGCGGGTGGCACCGCAGTGCACGCAGACGCCGATGCACACGCCGTTGACGGGCCGGCCGATCCGCCAGCGGTGCACGCACGGCGCGGGGGTGGACGCGCTGGTGGGCTGGGGTTGAGACGGTGACGGGGTCATAGCTCCTCCTCTCCATGCGAGAGCCGGGCGTTGGCTCCCCACGTACCGCCGCACTCTCCCGGGATGTAGGGGGCGGATGGGCTCAGTATCACCAAACGCCGGACTACGTCAAGTGGGGGGATGAACGGGCGTTTACCGTGGTCCCAGCAGCTCCGCCTGACGGCGGGCCAGCTTGACCGCCAGGCGGCCGCCGTCGTCGTTGCGCGCCGGCACGAGCACCACCACGGAGCCGATCAGGTTGGCGCGGCGGAACACGATCAGGTAGGCGACGTGGTCGGAGTCTTCCCCTTCGCGGTAGCCGCGGAAGGCGCGGCTCTCCTCCGCCACGCTCTCCAGGCGGATCTCACCGGCGTGCAGGCGCAGGAGCGGCATGAGCGGCTCCACCATCCCCTGCCCCATCACGGTTCGGGCGCCGGTTTCGTGGCGGTACCAGGACATCGTCGAGAAGACCGCGAGCACCGGCTCGCTGCCGGCCGGCTGGGACGGCAGACGGTACTCGACCGCCGCGCCCTGCACGCGCTCCACCTCGGTCATGGCGCGCAGGGCGGACTCCGCATCGCCGAAGAAGGTGGCCGCCAGCTCGTTGGGGAGCAGGTACTCGGCCTCGCGCCGCAGCCGAGCCGGCACCGCCGCACGCGGCAGGAGCATGCGCAGGAGCTGGGCATCGGTGTACGTCCTGGCACTGGCGACGGCGCCGTCGAGGCGGCCGTGGGCGGTGTCGCAGCCCCAGAGCAGCAGGACACTCGCGATACCGAGCAGCGCGGCCGACAGGCGTCGTGGTAGGAACGAGCGGCGCATAACGAGCTTACCCTAGCGCACCGGATGTAAGAAAAGCCGCAGAGCTTCGCAAGAAATGTGTGGGATGCCGGGGCGGGCGCAGTGGCCACGACGGGGCCGTTCGCGGGGGTGGGAGCCACTTTTCTTTGGCCGCCTGTTGCGGTATCACGAGGTCACCCCGCTTCAATCGCGGTGCACAGAAGTGCCCCGGCGTGTCGGAGGGATGGAACCGGACATCGGAGCGGCGGGTGGGGGCGCGAGCAACGACAGACCCAGGGAGGCGGAGATGAACGCGCGTGATGCTCAGACCTTTCGCAGTGAAGTGATCGGCAGCCTGCTGCGCCCGGAGTACCTCAAGCGGGCGGTGCAGCAGCACGAGGCCGGCCAGATCTCCGACGCGGAGCTGCGCGCGGCCGAGGACCGGGCCGTCCTGGAGGCGATCGCCCTCCAAGAGGCCTGTGATATCGACGTGATCACCGACGGCGAGATGCGGCGCACCTACTGGTTCGACCCGCTCACCAAGAGCTTGGGCGGCTACACCTTCGACGCCACGGCGCCGGTGCCGTTCGTAACGCCGGAGGGGCCGCAGATTCAGGTGGTCAAGCTCCCGGCCGTGACTGCGCGCCTGGAGCGGCGCGACAACCTGCCCCTGCGCGAGCTGACCTTCCTGCGCCAGCACACGCGCAAGCCGGTGAAGGCCACGCTGCCCAGCCTCACCTACGCCAGCGTGCTGTGGGTGCCGGGTGTGTCGGACAAGGTGTACCCGGACCGCGAGCAGTACATGCAGGAGGCGCTGCGCCTGGCGCGCGGCCTGGTGACGGAGCTGGTGGAGAGCGGTGTGCGCTACATCCAGCTCGACGCGCCGCGCTACACCCACCTGGTAAGCGAGGTGGGCATCGAGAACTTTCGTCGGCTGGGCATCAACCCGGACACCTGGCTGGACGAGATGATCGCCTTGGACAACGCCCTGATCGAGGGCTTCCCCGGCGTCACCTTTGGCCTCCACCTATGCCGCGGCAACGCGCGCAGCATGTGGTCCGTCGAGGGTGGCTACGACCCGATCGCCGAGAAGCTGTTCACGCAGTTGCGCGTGCAGCGGCTGCTTCTGGAGTATGATACGCCGCGCGCCGGCACCTTCGCGCCGTTGCGCTTCGTGCCGCCGGACAAGACCGTGGTGCTGGGCCTGATCACCACCAAGACGCCCGAGATGGAGACAGCCGACCTGATCCGGCGGCGCGTCGAGGAGGCCACGCGCTACATCCCCTTGGAGCGGCTGGCGATCAGCCCGCAGTGCGGCTTCGCCTCCGTGCTGGAGGGGAACCTGATCAGCGAAGAGGTACAGCGCGCCAAGCTGGAGCTGCTGGGTCGGGTGGCCAAGGAGATCTGGCCGGCGCGCGCCACCCAGCCGGGATCGGCGCGCTGACGACGGGTCAGCCGGCCCGCGGGGCGTCCCGTCAAGAACAAGAATACGAGTGGGTGCGACCGCCCGAAGCTTCGGGCGGTCGCACGCGGTTAACCGATAGGGTGTATCGAATCGGTATATAGCGGCCCACACCGCGGCGTGGACCGAGGCTCGGTGTAGCCGGGCGGCGGTTGAGGGGACTATACTGCTCCCGCTCGGGTGAAAACCGAGATCGGACTGCTCTAGTTTGCGCAGACAGAGCGCGGTGCAGTGCCGCCGCTCGCGGGGAGGGAGACAGATGCGTGCAGGGATTACTCGCTTACGCGGAACGGGGCGGGAGCTTAACCGGCGCCGCCTTCTAGGCGGTGGCCTGAGCCTGACGGGCACGGCGGCCTTCCTGGCCGCCTGCGGCGGCACAAAAGAGGGGGCCAAAGCGCCGGCCACTGTCCCGGACGCGGCCACCCAGGTGGCGGCAGCCACAGCTGCGCCGGCGCCCGAGATCACGCGCGGTGGGGTCCTGCGCGGGGTTGGTCCGCAGGTATACGACTCGGTGGACCCGCACCGCGCCTTCGGCGATCCCACCTCTTGGCTGCTCAACCAGGTGCAGAGCAAGCTCGTCTGGTACAAGAACCCCGACACCGGTGAGATCGAGCCGGATGTGGCGCAAAGCTACGAGGCGCCGGATGCGGCCACGTACGTATTTCGGTTGCGCCAGGGGGTGAAATGGCACAACAAGCCGCCGGCCAACGGGCGGGAGTTCGTGGCCGACGACGTGCGCTGGCACATCGAGCGGCAGGCCACGCAGAAGCTGGCGGACGGCAGCGAGTCCCCCATGCGCCACGCCGCCTTCTACAAGGCCATCACCAAGATCGAGACGCCGGACAACTACACGGTGCGGCTCACCCTGAGCGAGCCCAACGGCACGTTCCTGGACCGCCTGGCCTCCTACTTCAGCACCATCCCCAACCGGGAGGCGCTGGAGAAGTTCGAGAAGGACCACCGTACCCTGCACGAGGACGCGGCCATCGGCACCGGCCCCTACATCCTGACGGAGTGGCGGGCCGGCAAGAACGTCACGATGAAGCGCAACCCGGACTACTTCCGCAAAGACGTGCCCATCACCGACGGCCAGATCTGGACCATTTTGTTCGAGGACCCCAACGCGCAGCGCGCCGCCTTCGAGCAAAAGCAGCTCGATAGCTGGAGCGCCCCCGACCCGAGCGTCACCCAGGCGGTGATCAAGGCTAACCCGGGGGTGATGTACGAGGTGCTGTCCGGGGTGGCCAACACCGTGTTCCTGCACCTGAACATGAACCAGCAGTTCAAGGACGTGCGCCTGGTCCGGGCCCTGAACATGGCCTTTGACCGCCGCCAGGCGATCCAGGTCTTCCACCTGGGGCTGGGGCAGGTGAGCGGCCCGGTGACGTGGCTGCAGGAGGGCTTCGCCATACCCGGCACCGACCTGGTCAAGCTGCCGGGCTACCGTACCGACCGGGAGGCGGACAAGCGCGAGGCGCGGCAGCTCTGGCAGGCCGGTGGCGGGCCGGCGCTGGGGGAGATCGACATCAAGGTCCCGCGCACCTGGTTGGCGCGCTGGCCGGACACCCCCCAGATTATCCCGCGCATGTTGAACGATGCGCTGGGCGTGACGCAGTTCAAGTCCACGCCTACCGACTACAACGAGGAGATCATCCCCAACCTGGCTAACGGCAAGTTCCCCAACTGGTTCGGCTGGACCTCGCAGGTCAACTCGCCGGACCCACGCAACGATCTGTACAACAACTTCCACACCAAAGGCAGCACCAACTTCCAGAAGGTAAGCAACCCCGAGTTGGACCGGCTGTTGGAGGAGGCGCGCCAGACGGTAGACCAGAAAAAGGCCGTTCAGATCGTGCGTCGGATCCAGGAGATCCTGCTCGAGAACGGTCAGTACGGCAACGTGGTCCTGTACAACTACATCTCGCCCACGGCGCGCTGGAACTATCTGCGCGGGCTGCTCAAGGAGGAGGCCGCGCCGGGCAAGTCGGCTACCGGCTACAACATCTACGTGGGGCATCGCACCGCGACGGACATCTGGATCAACACCAAGGACCCCACGTACCAGGGTCGGCCGCCGGCCACGGTTAACTGACGGGTACCTGCGCTTGGGCGGGGCCGGGTCTCCCGGCCCCGCCTTTCCGGATACCACGGCCCGCGTTGGTCCGCCGTCGGGTGGAGCGCCATGACGCAGTACATCCTACGCCGTCTCTTGCTGAACGTGATCGTGATTTGGCTGGTCGCCTCGCTGGTGTTCGTGGCGGTGCGCGCCCTACCGGGCGATTTCGTGCTCACGCAGGTGGCCACCAACCTAGAACTGGCGGACAATCGGGCGGCGATCGCCGAGGCGCGGCGTCTGCTCGGCCTGGACAAGCCGCTGTGGCAGCAGTACGCGCTGTTCATCAAAGGGCTGGCCACCGGCGACCTCGGCACCTCCTACGCCACCCGCCGCTCCACCTGGGCCGAGCTAGGCGACCGCCTGCCCTACACGCTGGAGCTGGGCACCATGATCGTGCTCATCGGCTTCGGCATTAGCGTGCCCGTGGGCATCATCAGCGCCGTGAAGCAAGATACGTGGATCGATTACCTGCTGCGCGGGTTTGCCATTCTGGCGGTCGCTACCCCGGTGTTCTTCATTGCAGTGATCTTCACGCTGATTGTGCTTAGGTATCACCTGTGGACCATCGACATCATCGGTCGCCCGCATTTCTGGACGGATCCGAAAAAAGCGCTTATGCTGTACATCATCCCCGCCGTTTCTGGCGGTATCACCGGTACGGCCGGTGTCATGCGCCTGCTGCGCTCGCAGATGCTGGAGGTATTGCGCCAGGATTACATCCGTACCGCCCACGCCAAGGGGCTGCGCGAGCGCAGCGTTGTGCTGCGTCACGCGCTCAAAAACGCCATGATCCCGGTCCTCACCGTCATGGGTCTGACGGTCTCGGCGATCGTCAGTGGGCAGATCATCCTGGAGAACATGTTCAACATCCCCGGTATCGGGCAGCTTCTGTTCTCGCGGCTGCTGATGCGTGATTTCCCGCCGTTTCAGGGAACCGTGGTCTTGATCGCGACCGTGATTGTCACCGTCAACCTGGTCGTTGATATCTTGTACGCGTGGCTCGATCCGCGCATCCGCTATACCTAGGGGTGGCGGTCATGGCGCAGGAGCAGGTAGCACCTGCGGTGCCGGAGGTCCTGGTGGTGCCGGTCGCGGAGCGGCGCCGGGGCGCGCGCCTGATCGCGGGGCTGTGGCGGTTCGTGCGCCGGCGCAAGCTGGGTGGGGCGGGCCTGGCGCTGGTGCTGCTGGTGCTGGGCGTGGCCGTGGCCGGGCCGGCCATCCAGCGCTATGGGGACACGCAGGCGTTTGCGGTGCCCAACCCGGAGTTCAACCCAACCGCCAACCCGCTGGATATCGCCCGCAACCCGCGTCTAAGCACGCCTGTGATTCTAGAGCGGTACCAGGCACCCAGCGCGCGGCACTGGTTCGGCACCGACCAGTTCGGCCGGGATATCTACGCCCGCATTATCGTCGGCGCCCGCCTGGCGGTGATCATCGGTATCGGTGCGTCGCTGGTGGCCGTGTGCGTGGGCTCGCTGGTGGGGGTGGTGTCCGGCTACTTCGGCGGCTGGTTTGACCTGATGGTGCAGCGGTGTGTGGATGCCCTTCAGGCCTTTCCCGGCCTGGTGCTCCTGTTGCTCATCGTCCAGGTAGTACCGGAGCCGCCCCTCGTGCTGACGGTGGCGGCGCTGGGGGTGCTGGGGTGGGCCACGGTGACACGCATTATTCGCTCCGCGGTGCTGGCGGTCAAACACAGCCCGTTTGTGGAGGCGGCGCGCGCCTACGGCGCCACGGACGCGCGCATCATGCTCTGGCACGTGCTGCCCAACATCGTGGCGCCGATCATCGTGGTGTTCTCCATCGGCATCGGCGCCTACATCCTGGCCGAGGCCTCGCTCTCCTTCCTGGGGCTGGGGCCGGCAGACAAGACGACGTGGGGCAAAATGGTCAACGCCGGCCGTGTGGCCCTGGACCTGCATCCCTGGGAGGCGCTGTTCTCCGGTCTGGCGATCACGGTCACGGTGCTGGGCTTCAACCTGGCGGGGGACGCCATCCGCGACGAGCTGGACCCCCGCCTGCGCGGCCGCTGAGCCCGGGCGATACCCGCTCGCCGGCGCCGCGCGAGCGGCGCCGGCGATGAGGCGGCGCCCAGAGGTATCGAATCCCCCATGCCTGCCTGGTGCTACTGTCAGGCTGCTGTCAGACGCGGGCCGACGTGGTCAGGGAGGGTCACTGGGCCGTTCCCTACAGCGGCATCCACGGCCCATGAGCGGCGTAGAGAGCCGGTACGGGGCAGAGAGCGTTGTTCCGGCCCCGTTAGCCCGCATGCACACGGCCCCCATCCCTAAGGGGGGACGGGGGCGATGGGTGCCGAGGGGCGGAATCGAACCGCCGACACCGGCATTTTCAGTGCCGTGCTCTACCAACTGAGCTACCTCGGCGTCTCCCCCCATCCTACCGCACGGCCGCGCCCCGGTCAAAGTCAGCGAGCGGACCGGGGGGAGCGCTCTGCCCCTGAGTTTTCGTTCGCGCCTCTTCCAGTAACCGCTGCAGCTCGGCCGACAACGGCGCCGTGCGCTCGGCGATGCCGGCCGCGAGGGTGCGCTCTGGCGTCACCTTCAGCCACAGCCGCCGCCGTGGCACGTAGAACGTCACCAGCAGCCCGCCGAGCAACAGCACCGTCGCCACCCAGATCAGCCACGCGCCCGGGTCGCGCCGGACCTCGATGCCGCTGTACGCGCGCCGACCGTCGAACAGGTACTCGTACTCCCCCACCCGCACCGGCTGTCCCGACCGCAGCACTAGGTGCGCGGTGTCCGCATCCGGTCGGGCCACGTTCTGCACGTCCAACATGGCGCTCCCGTCCCGCTCGCTCACCAGTTGCAGCAGCGCCACCGGCTCGATGCCGGGGATCCCCTGCACGATCAGCGCGGGCAGCCCGCGCAGGTCCGCGTAGGTGAACGTCAGCCCACCGACGTTGCCGCTTTCCCCTTGCCGGAGGGCGACCTGCGCGTCCTGGTCGGCCGGGTTGTTCTTGTCCCGCAGGTGGATCACGCTCAACTGCCATGGGTCGGTATCCCTGGACCGGAACAGCACCACCGGCACCACGCGCTGTACCGCCTCGATCGGCACCAAGGCGATGCTGCGTCGGTCATCCAGCGGCCGCAGCACCAGGTAGTCGTCGAACAGCACCGTGCCGTTGGCATCACGCACTACCAGCCGTGGGCTGGGTGCCGCCGGTCGACGGGAGAGCAGCGGTGCCTCGTTGTACACCAGGGCACCGGTGCGCAGGTCGCGCACGCGCAGGGCCACGCCGTCACCGCTGTAGGTGGCCTGGTGGAAGCGGTAGCCGGCGCACCGCAACGGGTCGTTGACGGTGGTGGTGCCGCGGCAGATCTCACGCCCGTTGCGATAGATGACCAGATGCGTGCGGTAGTCGATCACGTTTCCTTGCACGTCGCGCCCTTCGATGGACGCCAGGTTCTCCACCAAGAGCTGGTTCGGGTGCAGCACCGGAAACACCGGCTGCCAGCTTCCCTCTCCCACCTCGATGAAGGCGCTGAAGCCCGTCAGCTTGGAGACGATGCCGCCGGCCATGAACAAGATCAGGCTGAGGTGGGTGACAAACGTGGCCAGCGCGGCCCATGGATAGCGGTCCGCGAACAGGTACACGGCGCCGTCGCGCTCCGCCACCCGCTCCACCCGGTAGCGGTGCGCGCGCAGCACGGCCTCCACGGCGGCCGCGTCGCCCGGACCGTCAAGTGCGGCACGGGCGTGCGCCCGTTCCAGAAAGCGGTCGTTCACCAGCTTCTGAGGCCGGCGCACCATGCGCCAGGTGGGGGCGAAGCGGTTGTAGGTGCACACCGCCACCGCGGCCAGCAGCACGAAGAAGATGGCGTTGAACCAGTAGGTGTGGAAGACCTCGAACAGGCCGGCGTGGCGCAGCCACTGGGCGAAGACGCCGTAGCGGGCACGCTGCTGCTCCATCCACACGTCGTAGGCCGCGGGGTTGAGGCGCACGGGGTCCGGCGCCTGGGGGAAGATCACGCCCAGCAGCGCCGCCAGCACCGCCAGCAGCACCATGACAATGGCGAACCGCACCGAGGTGAACAGGCGGAACAGGGCGCGCAGCGGGTTCCATTCCTGCTGCACCGCCCACCGCCGCGCTGCCGCCAGGAGCACCATCGATCCCTCTTACAGCAGCGCCGCGAGCTGCTGACGGAGATAGTCGGCGGTCATGGCGCCGTACCGGACCACCCGCACGACGCCCTGCCGGTCGATGAACACCGAGGTGGGCAGGCCGCTGCCCTGCACGCGGTAGGCGCTGGCCACCTCGCCGGTGCGGTCCAGGACGATCGGGAACTGCATCCCGAACGCCTCGGCGAAGTCCCGCACCTTGTCCTCTTGCTCTTGCAGGTTGACGGCCACGATCTCCAGCCCGCGGTCTCGCTCGGCGGCGTAGGCCCGCACCAGCTCCGGCACCTCCTGCCGGCAGGGGCCGCACCAGGTGGCCCAGAAGTTTAGCAGCACCACCTTGCCGCGTAGGTCGCTCAAGCGAACGGTGCCGCCGTCCAGGGTGTGCAGGACGAAGTCCGGCGCCGCCCGCCCTTCCTCCGCGGCCGGTGGCCGACCAGTGGGGTTCTTGTCCGCCGGCAGCGCCACGATGCCGGTGCCGGCTTCGCGCTCCGCGGTGCCCGCCCCGCCCCGTTGCAGGTACCATACGCCCAGCACGATGGCCGCCAGCGCCAGCAGGGGCAGCGCTACGCTGCGGAAGCCGCCCGCCCACTCGCGCCGCCGCTGCGGTCGCTCGTCCACGCCGGCGACGACGTCGCCGCGCTCGTCATCGGTCTCGGGCATCCGCTGGGGGTCCGCCATCGCGGCGCCGCCTCCGGGGGCTCTCCGTCTCCGCGCGACGGCCGGTATGATCGGGGGAGCAGCTCCCATGGTATCGCCGCGCCGGGTCACGCGCCACTCACCGGCGCCGTCCCGGAAGCGGTAGGCGGCGCGGACGCGCGTCGCGCAGGGCCACGGCGGCGGCGTCGGCGTGCGCCCGCGCCTCCAGGCTGTCGTCCAGAGGGGGGAGGGGAACGTCGGCGCCGTAGCGGTGCCGAAGGGCCAGGGCGATGAGCCGGTCGGCGAAAGCGGGGTTCTTCGGAAGGAGCGAGCCGTGCAAATAGGTGCCGAAGGCGTGACCGACGACGGCGCCCTCGGTGCCGTCCTCACCGTTGTTGCCGAAACCGGCCACCACCCGCGCCAGCGGCCGCGCTCCCGGTTCGAGGTAGGTGCGCCCGCCATGGTTCTCGAAGCCGACCAGCGTGCCGCCCTCCCACTCCGCCACCACGTTGCCGATGCAGCGCGGGACGTCTTCTCCTGGATGGATGGTGCGCGCCGGGAAGATGCCGAGCCCGGGCAGCTCCTCGCCGACGGCGGGCTGGTAGGAGCGGCCGAAGAGTTGGTAGCCACCGCACACGGCCAGCGCCGGTGTGCCGGCCGCCACCGCGGCGCGGATGCCCGGGCCCTTCCGTTCCACCAGGTCGGCGGCGATGCGCCGCTGCTCCCGGTCCTGGCCGCCGCCGATGAAGATCAGGTCGTAGCGCTCCGGTTCGAAGGGCTGGCCCAGCCCCAGCGCCTCGACCTCCAGGACGATGCCGCGCCGCGCACAGCGCCGCTGCAGGGCGATGACGTTGCCGCGGTCACCGTAAAGGTTCATCAGGTCCGGATACAGGTGGGCCAGCCGGAGCCGATAGCGAGGTGCGGGCACGCCCATGGTCCGTGACTCCTTCGCTCACTGTTCCCAGTAATGTCGCTGGCCGGCGAGGGCGGCCAGGTGCTCGCGTACCGTCAGCATGGCGGTGTACGTGGGCAGGACGTACAGCCGTGCCCCGCACGGCGTCTGCGTGAGGGCGCGGCCCACCGCTGCCCGCGGGTCCGGCTCCAGGGCTAGGCGGTCCTCCAGGCCGGCGTACTTCAGGCGTAGCGCCAGGTCCGCGGCGCGCGTGCCGGCGGCCACCAGCGTGCCCACCCGTCCGGCCAGCAGCTCGAAGTCCACGTCCCAGATCCAGGACACATCCCGCCCGTCGGCGATGTCGTCGTTGAGAACGATAAGCAGGTGCAGGGGGCCGGCCGTTCCACCGTTGCCGCCGTCCCCCCCTGCGTCGGCCAGGCCCAGGAGGGTGCGCAGCACCTGGTTGGTCCCGGCCGGGTTCTTGCATAGGAAGAGCCGCACCTCCCGACCGCGCACGCGCAGCGCCTCCTGCCGGCCGAAGGCGGCGGTGAATCCCTCCAGGGCAACGATCGCCGGCGGGGCGGCGCCCATGCTCAGCGCGGCCGCCGTGGCCGCCAGGGTGTTGTAAATGTTGTACAGACCCAGGAGCGGCAGGCGCAGAGTAAGCGGCCCGGCTGGGGTGCGCAGCGTGAGGCGCGTGCCGTCCGGCTCCACCGTCACCGCCTCGGCGGCCACGTCCGGTTGGGGCCGCCCCTCGCCGCAGCCGGGACAGCGCCAGTGGCCGACGTGCCAGAAGAAGCGCGCCGTGTAGACGAACTCGCGGCCGCAGCGCCCGCACCAGCGCGCGTCGGCCGGGTGCTCCTCACCGCCCGCGGCGATGCATGGGTCCGCGACGCCAAACGTCAGCACCCGGCCGCGAGCCCCATGGCGCAGGGCGGCCACGCTGGGGTCGTCGGCGTTGAGGACCAGCGTAGCGGTGGGCGGGAGGAGGGCGACGGCCTGGCGCCACAGCATGGCGATGCTGTCTACCTCGCCGTAGCGGTCGAGCTGGTCGCGAAACAGGTTGGTGAACACCGCCACACGGGGCTGGAGGGCGGCGCAGGCCGGTGGCAGGGTGGCTTCATCGACCTCGAACACGCCGGCGGTGCGTGCGGCGCGGGGGATGCGCCCGTCGAGGCCGGCGGCGGCGGTGAGTGTCGCCGCCAGGCCGCGCATCAGGTTCGAGCCGGAGCGGTTGTGCAGCACCGACCAGCCGGCCGCGCGCAGGATATCGGCCAGCATACGGGCGGTGGTGGTCTTGCCGTTCGTGCCGGTGACCACGGCCGTGCCGCGTCCTAGCGTGCGCCCCAGGTGGGCCACGATCTCCGGGTCGAGGCGCTCGGCCAGCAGGCCGGGCAAGGCGGTGCCGCCCCGACCCAGGCGCCGGCTCGCGGCTGCGGCCGCCTTGCCGATCAGGACGGCGCCGAACCGACTACGCACGGCGCTGCACCTTCCGGCGGGGCATCAGCCCGATCACGAGGCCGCGGTGGATGAGGCCAGCGACCTGCCCGTCCTGGACCACCACCAGCACGGGTGTCTCCTCGGTGTCCATGCGCTGCAGCACCTCGTTCAGCGGCTCGTCGGGGGTGGTGGCCTGCAGCCGCTCGCGCGGGATGATGACCTCGCCCACGGTGATGTGGTGGCGGCGCTCCTCCGGAATAGTGAGCAGCGCGGCGCGCGCCGCTAGGCCGACGAAGCGCTCGCCGTCGGAGACGAACAACCACTCGCGCGTCGGGCCGTAGCCGGCCATCGGCCCCTCCAGCGCCTCCTGCACCGTGGCCGACGTGAGCAGGACGGGCACATCGCGCAGCATCGCGTCCGCCACCCGGTACCCGCTCAGCAGGTCGAGGATGCCGGATTGGAGGTCGCCCTGGCGGGCGGCGACGTTGATGAACAGACCGACGAGCACAAACTGGACGCCGCTCACCGGGTGGAACCGGTCAAACCACGGTGCCTGCACGGCCACGAGCACGCCCACTCCCACCAGCGTGAGCGCGAAGCCGCGGCCCACCAGCGCCGCCCAGCGCGTGGCGCGCCGGTAGCTGCCAGAGAGCCCCCACAGCACGGAGCGCAGTACCCGCCCGCCGTCCATGGGGAAGGCGGGCACCATGTTGAACAGCCCGACGGCGAAGTTGGCCAGCCACAGCCACTCACACAGGAGCGAAAGGGGCGTCGTGCCGCGGCCGGTGAGAAACCAGAGCACCATGAACACGCCGGAGAGCAGGATGCTCACCACCGGGCCGGCGATGGCCATCAGGAACTCATGTCCTGGCCGGCGCGTCTCCCGGGCAGTCTGGGCCACGGCGCCGAGCACGAACAGGGTGATGCTGCGCACGGGAATGCCGAAGTAGCGCGCCATCACGCTGTGCGCCAGCTCATGGAGCACCATCGAGGCGAAGAACAGCAGCCCACCGCCCAAGGCGAGCAGCCACAGCATCCAGGCGGGGGTGTCGCGCAGCGCCGCGGGGAAGGCCTGGGTGGCCAGCAGCGACACGACCAGCACCAGCAGCAGGAACCACGACGGGTTCACGCCGATGGGGATACCGAGCAGGCGGCCGATGCGGATGAAGCGGCGCATGGCGTTCCTCTCGGACGAGGGTCCGACCCTTCGAGTATACCAGCGCCACGGCCGTGGACCCGCCCCTTGACGCAGCGCACTGGTGAGTGGTGAACTGTCCCTGCCCTCCCCACGTATCGCAATCGTCCAGCCCCGTATGATGTGCCCGGCATCTCTTGCCCCGATCGCCAATCGACCCGCACGGACGGGGGATACTCCCGATCGGCAATGCCGGACGCCGCGGGTGTTGGGAGAATGGCGCGAAACCGCGGCCGGTCGCGTCCCGGAAGGGGGAGTAACGCGCGGCGCGCGCGCCCGTTCTTCAGGATCGGGCCGGAGCGGTGCCTATGCCGCCCGGAGCCGATATCGCCGACAAGCTAGGACAGGAGGTCGACGCAGTGAAGGGCATCACCCAGCATCCCGGCCGCCCGTGGCGGCTGGCGTGGCCGGTCGTGATCGGCCTGCTCGCGCTGCTCGTGCTGGCCGGGGTCCGCGATGTGCCGGTCGCCGCCGCGCAGGCGGTGGGCACGATCAGTGTGCAGAAGCAGTTGCAGGACGCGCAGGGCAACCCGGTAACCGGTGATCTGAGCGGTTGGACGTTCAGCGTGACCGGGCCGGGCGGTACCTTCTCGATGACGACCAACGCCCAGGGGACGGCCGCGATTGGCGTCGCTCCCGGCACCTACACCATTACCGAGCAGCCACGCGCCGGCGCCCAGCTCGTGGGCTTCTTCATCGGCAACACGCCGATCGCCAGCTTCCAGGTAGTGGCCGGGCAGACCACGTCGATTACGGCCGTGAACCGGGTGGCGGGCACGGCGGCCATCCAGATCAGCAAGCAGATCGTGGACGCCACGGGCGCCGTCATCCCCACCGCGGATCGCAGCGGCTTCCAGTTCACCGTCACCGGGCCCGCCGGCTTCTCACAAACGGTGACCACGGACGTTCTGGGCAACGCCTCGCTGACGAACCTCGCCCAGGGAACCTATACCGTCACTGAGCAGCCGCGCGCCGGGTACCAGCTCGTCGCCCTGTTTGTCAACAACGTGCAGGTCGCCAACGGCGCCTCGTTCACGCTCAGCGCCGGCGCCACGGTGCCCGTGGTGGCCCAGAACCGCGCCGCCACCGCCGGCACGATCACGATCACCAAGCAGGTGGTGGACGCCCAGGGCAACCCCGTGGCCACCGCCAACCGCGCCGGGTTCCAGTTCACCGTCGCCTGCGGCGGCACGTTCAGCCAGCAGGTGACGACGGACGCCACCGGTACGGCGACGGTAACGAACGTCCCGGCCGGGACCTGCACCGTCAATGAGACGGTGCCGTCCGGCTTCACGTTCGTGTCGGCCGTGGTGAGCGGCACCACCACCAATATCGGCAACCCGGGCACGGTGACGGTGACGACCGGCCAGACGCTGAGCCTCACGGTCACCAACCGCCAGGGCGCGGCCACGGAGCAGGTGCAGCTGTTCCCCGGTTGCAACAACGTGGCCTCGACCTATCCGAACGGCACCCCCACCTCGCAGGTGGCGGCGGGGGTGAGCCCGTCCAGCGCGCTGATCGCTATCTGGCGGTTTGACAACGCCACGCAGCGGTTCGCCGGCTACTCGCCGATCCCCGGCGCGCCCAACGACCTCGTGACCCTCAACCGCGCCGACGCCATCTTCATCTGCGTGAACGCCCCCGCCACCTTCACGCGCCCCGCGATCTGAGGCTGATTACGAGGACGGTGAACACGCCGGGGAGGCCCAGACGCCTCCCCGGCGTGTTCACCGTCGGGGGCGCGGTGGCGGCGTGATAGGTCGTGCGGATGAGAACGGCCCGGTTTGACCGGCAAATAGTTAAACGAGTGCTAAATCCATCGACGTCGTGGCCGCCGGTGCTACAATAAGGTGTGGATAGCACCGGAGGGATCGCGATGCGGTCGCGGCATTGGTATCGAGACACCGGGCTTCAGGCCCGTATGTTCGTGGTGATGGGCCTGCTTGCGGCTCTCTACCTGGCGTTCATGGCCGTGTTGTGGGCCGCGGGCGTGAACTTCTTTGTGATCGTGCTCATCGCCGGTGTCATGTTGTTTGTCCAGTACTATTTCTCGGACAAGCTGGTGCTGGCCTCGATGGGCGCCCGCGAGGTGGGGCCGGACGAGGCGCCGGAGCTGCACGCCATGGTCGCCCGCCTGGCGCAGCAGATGGACCTGCCGATGCCTAAGGTGGCCATCGTCCACACCGACCTGCCCAACGCCTTCGCCACCGGCCGCAACCCGAAGAATGCGGTAGTGTGCGTGACCACCGGGATCATGAACCGGCTCGATTACGCTGAGCTGGAGGCGGTGCTGGGCCACGAGCTGACCCACATCAAGAACCGGGACGTACAGGTCATCACCATCGCCAGCTTCTTTGCCACGGTGGCCTCGTTCATTATGCAGTGGGGCCTGTGGTTCGGCATGGGCGGCAGTCGAGACCGGGAGGACCGCGGCGCCAACGCCTTCGTGCTGGTGTACCTGGCCTCGGTGCTGACGTGGATCATCAGCTTCTTCTTGATCCGGGCGCTGTCGCGCTATCGTGAGCTGGCGGCCGACCGCGGCGCGGCGATCATCACCGGCGCGCCCAGCCAGCTCGCCTCCGCGCTGATCAAGATCAGCCAGGGCATGGCCCGCATCCCAGACCAGGACCTGCGTCGTGTGGAAACGATGAACGCCTTCTTTATCGTGCCGGCGCTGAAGGCCGATACCCTGGCGGAGCTGTTCTCCACCCACCCCAGCCTGGAGCGGCGCCTGGCCCAGCTCCAGGAGCTGCAGCGCCGCATGGAGGGCGTGGCCTGACCAGCCTCCGCCCGGCCTCTGGCCCGCACTAGGGCCGGAGACGCGGGTACGGCACATGGGCCGGCGGTGCTGCCGCGCAGATCGGCGTGAGGGAGGTGGCTGTGGGGATCCTCGACGTGTTATTTGGGCGGACCAAACCGGTTCGCTCCCAGCTTGAGCGTCTGTTTGCCATCTCCACCGCCCGCGTTACCCTGGAGACCCAGATCGGTCTCACGCCGGGGCACGATGCCGGCGTGGTCTTCCGGCCGCTTCAGTCCGGGGCCTTCGAAGAGACCGAGCGGGAGATCCAGGAGCTGTTGGCGCTCACCGCGCGGGAGAGCGGCTCACGTGTGCGTCAGGAACAGGATGAGTACGGCTTCCACTGGGTGATCGTGCACGACGAGGACTTCGAGGACCTGGTGGCAGCTATCCATATGGTGTCACTCACCCTGGCGGAGAAGGGCTTTCGCGACCAGCTCCTGGCGGCGGTGTTCCGCTTCGAGAAGGACGGCCGTCCGGTCTACTGGATCTACAACTACAAGCGCGGCGCCTTTTACCCGTTCGTGCCGGCGGGACCGAGCCGGCGGGACAACGGCCTGGAGCTGCGCTTCGGCGCGGTGATGGAAAAGGAATTACCGGTAGAGAAGCAGACAGACCAGTGGTACCCTCTATGGGGTATCCCGTTTTAGGGGGCCTGACCGCGGGGCGTCCGGGGCACCCCGCGCCAGGCACGCGGGCAGCACGCCAGCCAGGGAGGCCAGGCTCATGAGTATCTTTTCCCGCATCTCCACCATCTTCAAAGCCAAGGTGAGCAAGGCGCTGGACCGCGCCGAGGACCCGCGCGAGACGCTCGACTATTCGTACGAGAAGCAGCTCGAGATGCTGCAGAAGGTCAAGCGCGGCATCGTCGAGGTGACCACCGCCAAGAAACGGCTGGAGCTGCAACTGGCCAAGCAGCGCGAGGACATCGCCAAGCTGGACACCCAGGCCCGGCAGGCGCTGCAGATGGGGCGTGAGGACCTGGCACGCACCATCCTCCAGCGCAAGGCCACCGCCATGGAGACGCTGCAAAGCCTGGAGGCGCAGGTGGCCAACCTCGACAATGAACAGGCCAAGCTCGTCGATGCCGAGGCGCGCCTCTCCGCCAAGGTGGAGGCGTTCCGCACGCGCAAAGAGGTGATCAAGGCCACCTACTCGGCCGCCGAGGCGCAGGTGCGCATCGGAGAGGCGATCTCCGGCATCTCGGAGGAGCTGACGGACATCGGTGTGGCCATCGACCGCGCCGAGAACAAGACCGCCCAGCTCCAGGCGCGGGCGTCCGCCATCGACGAACTGATGGCCACCGGCGTGCTCGCCGACGCCACGTTGCCGTCCGGCGGCAGCGAGGTCGATCGCGAGCTGCAGCGGCTGACCTCCGCCTCGACGGTCGAGGCCGAGCTGGCGCGCATGAAGGCCGAGCTGGGGCAGGGCCCTTCACCCAAGCAGTTGGAGTCCGGCCGATGATCGTCCGTATCATGACCGAAGGGCAGTTCGAGCTGGACGGTGATGCGCTGGACGCCCTCAACAAGATCGATAACGACATCGTCCAGGCCATCGTGGAAAACGATGAGCAGCGGTTCGCGGCCCTCATGAAACAGATGCACGACCTGGTGTTCGAACGGGGACGGCGCGTGCCGCCGGACGTGTTCGTCGAGTCGGACATCATCCTGCCCCCCTCGGACGCCTCGATGGACGAGGTGCGGGAGCTGTTCGCCGGTGAGGGCATCATCCCAGGCTGAACCGGGACGGATGGACCGGCACACGAACTGGGCCGCCCGAAAGGGCGGCCCAGTTCGTGTGCCGGCTTTACCGGGTTACTTCGTCTTCTCATCCAGAAGCTGGAGCAGCTCGTCGATGGTGGCGCGGCGCCAGCCGGCCCATATCGGCCCCTCGCGGAACTTCTGCACGTCCTCGGCCGCCTCCTCGCGCGTGCGTCCCTCGTACAGCTTGCGCAGCAGGTGCATTTCGTCGTTGGCCTTCTGCGGCCGCTCGATCCAGTGGCAGATGTAGCGGTGGTCCCGGGTATAGAAGACGAACGTGGGGATGCTCTGGAACTGCCCATCTTTCAGGAATTCGTTCATAATGTCCAGGTTCTCGTCCCGCGGGAAGACGCGCAGCTCCATGCCCGCAGCCTCAGCGATGCGCGCCATGACGGGCAGCCCGCGGAACACGTCCGGACACCAGTCCTCGGCCAGCGCCAGCACCTTCGCCGGCCCGTTCGGGCGGGCCATGATCTCCTTGAACCGGCGCACATCCTCATCGGTGAGCGGTGTGCCCTCGTAGTTGGCCTGGAACTGGTCGCGGTTGCGCGTGATGCGGTTCATGTACTCGTCGTAAGTCAAGCCGGAGGCGAAGCGCTCCGGTGTCACCACGCTCGTCTGCTGCGTCATGAGGATCTCCTCCATCCTGTGAGCTATAGCCGCGACCGGCCGCGGGAACGTGGAGGCGGTCGCGTCGGGGCAGGAGCAGTGTAGCGAGCACGGGAGGTTCCGGCAATGGAAAAAATACAGCGCCGGCTACGCGCCGGATCCCCCGGCGCCGGCATCTGCTATCGCCTTGGCCTCGCGCCACAGCGCCTCCAACTCCGTCACGGGTAGGGCGGCGAGGTCCACCCCGCGCGCCCGCGCCAGCGTCTCCAGGGCGGCGAAGCGACGCACGAACTTGCGACTGGCCGTGCGCAGCGCGTCTTCGGCGTTAATGCCCAGATGCTGGGCGGCGTTGACCAGCGCGAACAGCACGTCGCCGAACTCCTGTTCGCGTTCTTCGCGGGTGGCTGCCCCTTGCAGCTCCGCGATCTCCTCGGTCAGCTTGGCCAGCACGTCGTCCAGGCGCGGCCAGCGGAAGCCAGCGCGCATGGCCCGCTCCTGGATCGTCTGGGCGTAGGCTAGGGCCGGCATGGTCACGGGCACCCCGGCCAAGATCGACGACGTTTCCCCCCGCTCCGCTCGCTTGATCTGCTGCCAGGCGTGCCACTGTTCCTCGGCGGTGCGAATCACGGCGTCGCCGAAAACGTGCGGGTGGCGGCGCAGCAGCTTGGCGGTGATGTGCTCGAACATATCACCGTAGGTGAACTCGCCGCCCTCCTCCGCGATCTCGGTGTGCAGGGTGACCTGGAGCAGCAGGTCGCCCAGCTCCTCGGCCAGCCGGGCGGGGTCACCCTCGTCCAGCGCGGTCAGCGCTTCGTACGCCTCTTCGAGCAAGAAGGGGCGCAGGGAGGCATGGGTCTGCTCACGGTCCCACGGGCAGCCGCCGGGCGCCCGCAACCGGTGGGTGATAGCGCGGAGCCCGCCGAACGTGCGCAGGTTGAGCTCGATCGGGAGCGGTGGCAGGTACAGGCAGGCCAGGTGGTGAAACCGAGCGTCGCTGCGGTCGATCTCCTCTAGCGGCAGGCGTTCGACCTCAGCACCACCTGGGGCGCCGGCGTTGCGCACCACCTGCACCGGGTGGTGTGGTGGGTACAGCTCGAGCAGGGCCAGCTTGAGCTGAGCGGCCACGCGCCGGTTGTACACCTGCGCCACCAGCGCCGGCAGCGCGGGATCCAGTCGCGGCTCAAGTGCGTCCACGACCTGCAGGCCGGCGGCCAGGGGATCGAGGCCCACGGCGGTGCAAGCCGGCTCGATGAAGCTCAGCCCCTCCACCAGCCGCACGTCCACCGCGGCCGCGGCCGCGCGCTCGCGCAGACGGCGGACCGTGGCCTCGCCCACGAGCGGGTGTCCCGGCACCGCGTAAACCACGTCGCCCGCGGCGGCCAGGCTCAGCAGGCGGTCCACGATCTGCTCGTACACCTGCTCAAACCGTTCCGCGCGCTCATACAGGGGATCGAAGCTCTCGATGCGGCCGGGCAGTGCCAGCGCCTGGAGTGTAGGGTGGTGCGATGTGCGGCACCAGATAACGGGGGCCGTTTCCAGAACCCGGCGCGCCTGTACGGTGAGCAGGTCGGGATCCCCGGGCCCGAGGCCAACGATGTAGATCGTCACATGCGTCTCCGAGGTATGGGCGTCAGCGGATCCTCACCACCAACCCCTCTCCCACGTGCGGGAGAGGGGGCACAACGTGGGGTGGGGGCCCGACCGGTGCCCAAATATGCTACCGTCGATCGTACGAGATGCGGTCGTCGGAGCGGATCGGTCGTGCGGATAGAGATGGCGGCGGTGCGGCGGTTGACGGGAATGTCGGTGACGCGCTGGGCGGTGCGCGCCGCCGCGGTGCTGTTCGGGGCGAGCGTGCCGCTGGCCCTCGTCGGCACGAACGTGCGCTTGCTGTTTGGCTGGGAGGCGCTGTACACCCTCCCCATCACCCGCTACCGCGTCGAGGAGGTGAGCGGTATCCCGCGACCGGAGCTGCTGCGCGCCGCCCGCGAGCTGCGCGCCTACCTTCTCGGCCCGGAGCGGCCGCTGGCGATCACCGTCACCGACGCCGAGGGCCGTGCGGGGCCGCTCTTCAACGAGCGGGAGACCGTGCACATGGCCGATGTCCGCCACCTGGTGCAGCGCTTGCTACGGCTGCAAGAGGCCGCGCTGCTGTTCGCCGTGGGGTATGCGGCTCTCCGGGTGCTGCACGAGCGGCGGCGGGGGCTGGCGGGGGTGCTGCGCCTGGTGTGGTGGGCCGGCCTGGGCACGAATCTGGTGGCGCTGGCGCTGGCCGGGGGCGCGCTCCTGGGGTTCGATCGGCTCTTCACGCAGTTTCACGTCCTCAGCTTTCGCAACGATTTCTGGCAGCTTGACCCGCGCGCCGACCACCTAGTGCAGATGTACCCGCTGCCGTTCTGGCAGCTCGCAGCGGCGCTGTTCCTCGGCCTGACGGTGGTGGAGTCGGCGCTGCTGGCGCTGCTGGCCCGCTGGGGCCTAGCTGTACTTCCCACCGACGTTGTTGACAGATGAGGACCTCCTGAGGCGGTATGGGGTGACACCACCCATCCCTACCGTCAGGAGGTCCTCATGGCCCATCGTACCGCCAAGCTCACCCCGTTCGGAAGGCTCCTGCTGGTGC
>JBHOQW010000125.1:0-5136 GCA_042408665.1 Dehalococcoidia bacterium | reverse complement strand
CATCATCGGGGTCCATCACCCATACGTAGGCCAGCGTGCGGCCATACTCATCGCCCGCACGTGCCAGCTTGCGCGCCACTTGGTCACCTCGCCATAGCGTCCTCTTCACCCAGCGCGTTGCCATCCATCTGGACGGCCGCGCGCTAGGTTGTCCGGCAGTCAGCCCGCCAGAACACTCGCTAGAATAGGCCACGTGGCGCCGGATGCCAAGAATGAACGGCATGCCCTCGGCGAACAGGAGCGGTGCGCAGGACCATAAGGAAACGAGCGACGCGACCGCCGTCAGACAAGCGCCTGGTCAATACCGACTGCTAGGGCGGTGAGGCGCTCGTGGGTGGCGCGGAGTTCGTTGAGCGCAGCGCGCACCTCCTGCCGGGCCACGTCGAGCGCCCCGACGAGGTGCGGCACGCGCGGGTCCGCCTGCCCGGAGAGCTCTTCCTCACGGAAGCGGTCCGCCAGCACCCACGCCCAGGCGTGCGCCTCCCGCGCCAGCTCTAGCGTCCATCCGACGCTGCCTTGTGCCGCTGGCGCGAACCGCGCGAGAAACCCGTACACGTCGCGCACGTAGGCGGCCCAGCCGCCAAGCTGCTCGAATGCAGCCTGCCAGCGGGGGTTCATGAGCGCTTGGGCGCGCACAAGCCCGTCTAAGCCGAGATACATCTCGCCGGGCAGGCGGCCTGGCGCACGGGTATTGATCTGGAGCACGCCGTAGCTATCCTCCGGCCCCGCATCAGGCAGGTTCTCGTTCGTAGCATGACGCTCCACGAAGGGGTTGAGATAACCGCCGCTTTCGTGAATCGCGACGGCGAGGTCGAGCGTGCGCGGCCGTCCCTGCTCGTCAGCGTTGCGGCAAATCTGCGCCACGACCGCGCGCGGGAACAGGCGCACCTCCTTACCTATCTCCACACGAATGCCGCCACCAAACGCATCGAGATCGTACTCCGGGTGGACGATGGTCGTGCCCATGGCCGTTCCCTCCCTTACACGCTACGCTCCATCGCCCTGCCGCTTGCCGAAGTAGCTGCTGGCGAAGCCGACGTCGGCCGCTGTGAGGGCGGAGAGCAGCGCCAGCGTTGCGTCGCGGTACGCCGGGTCGTTCCGCATGATGAGTAGCACCGTGATGGCGTGCAGGGCCACTACCGAGAGGATGGCGATGATGGCGCGCACGTTCCCGGCCTGCGGCCCGGCGGTCGGCCCCAGCGCCCGCGCGAGCGGGCCGGTCGGAGACCACTCCCACCCCGTGCCCCTGGCCGGGGGCGGCGGCTGGTCCATCGGCGTCTGCTTGCTCACGCTGCTCTCGTTGGCCATGGTCATGTCGTCCTCCTTGGTCTCCATCAAGCGCGGCACGTATGGCGTGGCGTGGCCGGAGGCCAACAGCGCGTCTGACAGGTTCGCACCGTCCGGCAGCACTACCTCAGCCACCCACCGGTCCCAGTCGTCGGCGCCATACACGTGGAGCGTGAGGGGAAAGCCCTTCGTGGGCAGGGGAGCGAGCTTCTCCTTGAGCCAGGCAGCGGCAGCACGCGCCCGTTCTCGCTCCTGCGGGTCGTCGCTCCTGAGCTCCGGCGCGTTCACCCGTGCCAGGCGCACCACCACCGGCAGGTAGGCACGGCCCACGTCGGCAATGCACCGGAGCGTGTCGCCATCCACCACGCGCGTCCAAGCCGCTGGACAGGTCAGGCGCGCTACCCCGGCTACCCCGGCTACCCCGACCGCACCCGCATCGGTCACGGCTTCTCCCTCAGGTACGCATGCAGGACGACTGCCGCCAGCACCAGCACGGACAGCGCCCCTGCCCACAGCGCGCCGGCGCCCACCCACAGCGCCCACTCGCCCGGTGTCAGGTTCGTGAGAATGCTCATTCCTTCACCTCTCCGCATCCGCCAATCCTGCCTCCAACGCGGTCACCACGGCCGCAGCGCCCTGCGCGCGGTACCGGCGGGACGTGCTGCGCGGGAACCGGGCCGCGTCCTGGGCAAGCTGCTCATGCACCGCCCGCGCCACCGCTACCGCCCGCGCGTAGCCCTGCTCGGGTTCAGGCTCTGGCGCGGGCTGCACGGGCTCATACGAGAGCGCCCGCGCTTCCCAGATATGGCCGGTCTGCGCATAGGACCACGGCAGCGCGAACCCGCCTGGCCTGAGGTCATAGCCGAACTCAGCGGCGTCCGGAGAGAACCCCGTGGACCACGTGGTCTCGCATAGAAACCACCCCGGTACGATGCCCACGACCAGGTAAGCATGCCCGCCGTCACCCGGCCGAAACGGCACCCCCTCTGGGATGCGGCCCCGGGTGGGGGAAAACCACAGCGCGGGCCAGTATGACGCGAACACCACGGGTTTGCCCGCATCGAGCGCGGCCCAGACGTTCTCGATGAAGTTGCCCTGGGAGGGATAGAAGGGCTGGTGCGCGAGCAGGTAGTCCTCCGTGCGCTGGCTGTCCAGCGCGTCCGGGTAGTCGTAGGCGGGGTCCTCGACGTACGGCGCCGCCGTGAGCGGCGGGCAGCCGGCAATCGCGAGGTCGCAGTTATCCGCGACGTAGGAGCCGGTGTCCTGCCCGAACCAGCCACGCATCCGCCGGGCCCACTCATACATCCAGCCGAAGTGCAGGCCCGGCACGGCGCCCCGCCCGGCGATGCGCGCCGCCACCTCCGCGCCCATCGCCGTCGCGGCGGCGGCACAGGAGCCCAGCCGCCCCTGGTAGTACCGGTTCAGGTCGGGCACGCGCACATCGCGGCCCTGCCAGCGCGAGAGCAGGCGCGGGAGCGAGAGGTCCACCGCGCGCGGGGGCATGGTGCGGGTGAGCAGGTACTTGTGCTCGCGCGGGTCGGGTGGGCGCATGAGCGCCCCCGTGACGAACACCAGCCCACCCCGCTCGACCGCATTCACGCTTGCCATCGCATGCCTCCATCCACCACCCATCCACCCCGTTGACCCCACCCCAACTCACCGCAGCCGACCCAGCACGCCCACGGCCACGTTGATGAGCGCGGCGCCGGCCGAAGCCGAAGCAACCAGCAGGCCGAGGAGCCACCGCGAATAGCCGGCTTGCGCTTCCCGCACGGCCTCACGGCCCGCCGCCTCGCCCGCGCGCCGGGCGGCGTCGATGGCGATGTCGGCATGTTGGAACTCGTGACCTCGCTGCCACTGCTCCAACGCCGCCACGCGGCCGTTCGCGATGTCCAGGCGTCGCGTGATCGCGGTGATGCCCTCACGCAACGTGACCTCAATCGTTGTCAGCCGCCGCTCCAGCTCCACCATGTCCACCTCACCGCCACCTCACCCCTTAGGTCAGAAACTGGCTGCGCCGCACCTCAAAGACGGCCTCCGCCGCCCCACCGACGCCCGGACCGAACTGCTCATCGCTCAGCGCCTCCCAACGGTAGAACCAGTACCCGTAGGGCCTCACCTGCACCGGCAGGCGGTACAGGCCGGGGCCGTCACGCCGCAGCGGGCTATCCAGGCCGTAGACGTAGGTCGCCTCTTGCCCACTGGGGTCTTTGACCCTGCAGCGCACGATGGGCGGGTCGAGCGGTTGTCCGTCCCGGTCCGTGATCACCGCCGTCAGTTCCACCACCTGCCCGGCGTCGTAGGCCCGCGCGATAGCCTTGCTCGGCACCGGCACGTCGCCGGCGCGCACCACGGCCATGCGCGGCGTGTTCCGGAGCATGACGGCCGCCGTCTGCGCCTCACCGACCGCCCCACCTGTGATCAGCACCAGCGGATCACGGCCAAATACCGTGTCGCTGGTGCTGCCCTCGCCTTGTGCAACACCCATCAGGATGAGCGGGTTGAGGACCAGAGCAACTGGGCCCGTGACTGCCTCACCCTGTGCCACACCTGCCAGGAGCAGGTAGGCAACTTCCTCCAGGGGTAGCGGCGGGTTCGGGTCGTGGTAGGCGCCTCGGGGCGAGAGCGACGGCTGCCACGTGCCCCCAGAGCGCCAGCGCCACTCCGGTGCGCCCTGCTCCAGCGCGCTGCCGATAGCAAACCCTGCCTGCCACTCCGTAGCCGTCGCCCACGCGCCGTACACCGTCACGCCTCCTACTGCGATCCGCGAGCGTGCTCTTATCCGGACACCGCCACCAGGGTGGCCTGAATGAGGCCCGACGAAGAGGTGGCCGCCGCCAGGAGCGCGCTGATGCAGGCGCCGGACTGGACCTGCACCAGGTTGAACTGGGTGTTGATCAGGTCCACGCCGTAGAGCACGTTCGCGACCCCAAGCGGCAGCCAGCAGTAGGGATACCCCTGGCACAGGTTGATCGCGCCACCACCCGGCGCCGCCGAAAACTGCATCGAGGTGATGGCGCGCGCCCCGGCATCGCCGGCCTGAAGCGGCATGAAGAGGTAACCCACTGAATGGTCCAGGCGCTGCGCGGCGGCGGAGGCTATCCCCACGACCGTGATCGAGCGCCCTGTCACCCCGCTCTCGTTGGTGTAGTTCACGGTGATGTTGTGGGCCGTTGCGCCCAGCGCCGTATGGACCTCGGCAAAGATCAGCACGCCACGCCCGTTCGTGTACCGGATCGGGGTGCCGGTGATCGGCTGCACGGTCGTCACACCGGTGTTGGGCGCGACGCCGTAGAGGCGGTCGTAAAACAGCAGCGCGCCCGCCGCCACCGTGGAAAACCCGGCCGCCGACACGAGATGGAGCGTGTCACCTGATGCAGGGTCCACGAACGGCAATGCGCCGTTCGTCGTGGACACGCACGCCGCGCCGGTGGGCGCCGGCGGAGAGGGGTCGCCGGCGCCCGGAATCCCAACCGCCTGCCACAGCGAATAGGCCGCGCCCTGCACCGTGGCAAAGCTCGCTTTCTGGTAATAGAGCAGCTGGCGCTTACCGCCAGTCGTCGCCTCGTTGATGAGGTCGGACAGCGACGTGAAGCCCATGGCCGCCGGGCGGAGCGCGCGCAGCCGTGCCGCGTGCACCTCGGCCATCAGCTCGCGGAGCGTGCCGTAGCCGCAGAACGGCGCCGCCAGGGCGCGCTGGAGGCCCGTGGGCCGCTGTGGCGCCATGTCGTCCAGCTCGCGCCGTGCGGGCATCCAGTCGCCCAGGCGCACGTAGCCGCAGCCGAACGCCAGCGGCACCGGCTCCGGCATCGTCTGGGACTGCCAGACGATCTGCCGGAACGTCTCCTC
>JBHOQW010000053.1:0-2611 GCA_042408665.1 Dehalococcoidia bacterium | reverse complement strand
CCGCCACGCACTGGTCCCCGTCGTTGTTGCTTTCAGTATCCTACCCTCGGATCGAACCATCTTCACGCGCCAGATGCTGCCTGTGGCCGGCATGTTCCCGGCCCTTTCAGTATCCTACCCTCGGATCGAACCATCTTCACTCATCGAGCGCGGCGGCATCTGGTGACGCGCTCAATGGCTTTCAGTATCCTACCCTCGGATCGAACCATCTTCACCGTGCCTGCGGGCTTGGTGATTGTCGCGATCGTAGCTTTCAGTATCCTACCCTCGGATCGAACCATCTTCACAGCGGCGGGTCACGTGCGGCGGGTGGGGAATGCCCACCTTTCAGTATCCTACCCTCGGATCGAACCATCTTCACCATCCTTCAGGCCCTGGCCGAACGGGCGAACGGGCGCCTTTCAGTATCCTACCCTCGGATCGAACCATCTTCACATACCAGCGCCGGAGCGGGTCTTGTCACAATTAACACCTTTCAGTATCCTACCCTCGGATCGAACCATCTTCACTCGTTCAATTCTGCCGCAGCTCGAACAAGAAGCTCACTTTCAGTATCCTACCCTCGGATCGAACCATCTTCACCGGACAAAGACCGTCGGCACGACCCACGCTTTGCAGCGTCTTTCAGTATCCTACCCTCGGATCGAACCATCTTCACTTCCCCGACGCATACAGCGTCGAGGGCGAGGAAATCTCTTTCAGTATCCTACCCTCGGATCGAACCATCTTCACCACCCCGGAAGCGCTCCAGACCGCTGAGCGCGGCCTGGCTTTCAGTATCCTACCCTCGGATCGAACCATCTTCACGCCTGGCTCGATTGGGGCAGCCATGACCTGGTCGCAGCTTTCAGTATCCTACCCTCGGATCGAACCATCTTCACCGTTGGCGCAAATAGATGATATCTTAGTCGGGCCGGACTTTCAGTATCCTACCCTCGGATCGAACCATCTTCACCCCAGCCGATCGCCTCGAGCTCCCAGGAAGCTGCGGACCTTTCAGTATCCTACCCTCGGATCGAACCATCTTCACAACGCATTTGGGCTTGCCGGCGGGCGGGCGACGGACGCTTTCAGTATCCTACCCTCGGATCGAACCATCTTCACTCTTCCCCCTGCCTGCGCCCAAGGTAGAGACAGTGGCTTTCAGTATCCTACCCTCGGATCGAACCATCTTCACCACCGATCCAGCTCCGTTGCCGGTCTCTTTTGGCGCTTTCAGTATCCTACCCTCGGATCGAACCATCTTCACCCGTCCTTATCCTGTCCGTTGGGAGACGGTTCATCATCTTTCAGTATCCTACCCTCGGATCGAACCATCTTCACTGGTCCTGGGCGCATCGGTCGGCGCCCTGTCCCGCAGTCTTTCAGTATCCTACCCTCGGATCGAACCATCTTCACTCCGAGTCGGCGAAGGTGCGGATGGTGAAAATGCTCTTTCAGTATCCTACCCTCGGATCGAACCATCTTCACCGAATTTAAATGCGCCGCTGCAGTACTGGGACCGGAATCTTTCAGTATCCTACCCTCGGATCGAACCATCTTCACGACGTTTTCTTCGCCCTTGACGCGGTACGACCCCTCCGCTTTCAGTATCCTACCCTCGGATCGAACCATCTTCACCACAGAGCCGAACATTATCACGACGCAGGACTACTTCTTTCAGTATCCTACCCTCGGATCGAACCATCTTCACCGCGCCAGAGGCGGTCGGCCTCCGCCACCTCGGCCGCCCTTTCAGTATCCTACCCTCGGATCGAACCATCTTCACGGTAAAAAAACCGATGCGTTTGATTATGGATGTCATTCTTTCAGTATCCTACCCTCGGATCGAACCATCTTCACCATCTGTTGGGCGGAAAATACTCATGAGGGCAGTTCTTTCAGTATCCTACCCTCGGATCGAACCATCTTCACAAAGTCAATAAGCGAGGGCTTGACAATTTCGCCAAACTTTCAGTATCCTACCCTCGGATCGAACCATCTTCACCGAGCGGAAGAGGACTTCGGCCCCATTGCCAAGAGTACTTTCAGTATCCTACCCTCGGATCGAACCATCTTCACTCGGCTACAGGGTGGCGCCCGGCGCGCTCAACGATGTCTTTCAGTATCCTACCCTCGGATCGAACCATCTTCACCCACAATCGCTTGGACGACCTTGCCAAGAAAAACTGTCTTTCAGTATCCTACCCTCGGATCGAACCATCTTCACGAAGGCCCTGCCCTGGATTCTGCTGGCGGGTCTGGGCTTTCAGTATCCTACCCTCGGATCGAACCATCTTCACCATAGGCGTCATCCTACTAGCGCGGCAGACCCCCGCGCTTTCAGTATCCTACCCTCGGATCGAACCATCTTCACGCCCTGGCGACGGGGTTGGCGAGGGCGTCAAGAAACACTTTCAGTATCCTACCCTCGGATCGAACCATCTTCACGCCCCGCTGCCGGCTTGGAGGCCCTTGCTATGAACTCTTTCAGTATCCTACCCTCGGATCGAACCATCTTCACGCTCTCCCTGAGACGTACCGCATCGATGGCTACGACATTTCTTTCAGTATCCTACCCTCGGATCGAACCATCTTCACTCGATTGGCAAGTGAGCATTGTCCCAAGGTT
>JBHOQW010000124.1:0-3811 GCA_042408665.1 Dehalococcoidia bacterium | reverse complement strand
CACCACTCGCCGTGGTGGAACACCAGAACCTGGCCGAAGGCACACGTTCCCCGAGAGGGGTTTGAGACAGAGTCAGACGGTGGCCGTTGCCAGCCACCGTCTGCGCGGCCGAAGGCACACGTTCCCCGAGAGGGGTTTGAGACAACACGTACGCGTCCATTCGTTCGCCCGTCGGGGGCCGAAGGCACACGTTCCCCGAGAGGGGTTTGAGACTCCGGGCCCCCCCGCAGCCCGGGCATATCTCAATTAGGGCCGAAGGCACACGTTCCCCGAGAGGGGTTTGAGACCTTTGGCGTTGCTGTGCAATCGCGCCCGCGTCATCAAGGGCCGAAGGCACACGTTCCCCGAGAGGGGTTTGAGACCTGGCCGCCTCGGGTATTGGCAACGTAAGCCCAAGGGGCCGAAGGCACACGTTCCCCGAGAGGGGTTTGAGACGGTTTGGCGGTTCCACCACTCGCCGTGGTGGAACGCGGCCGAAGGCACACGTTCCCCGAGAGGGGTTTGAGACCAGTGAGGGAGGCTTTCCATTGGTGTTGCACCATTGTGGCCGAAGGCACACGTTCCCCGAGAGGGGTTTGAGACGCCGCGGCCCGACCGCGCCCAGATTTCAACGAACGTTGGGGCCGAAGGCACACGTTCCCCGAGAGGGGTTTGAGACGTGAGGGAGGCTTTCCAATTGTGTCTCTGCGCCATAGCGGGCCGAAGGCACACGTTCCCCGAGAGGGGTTTGAGACCTAGTGTGCGCCACACTAGGCCTGGGCCGCCAAAGCGGCCGAAGGCACACGTTCCCCGAGAGGGGTTTGAGACTCCGACGGTGGCCGTTGCCAGCCACCGTCGGCGCCCGGCCGAAGGCACACGTTCCCCGAGAGGGGTTTGAGACCACCAGAACCTTGACGTGCCCGCAGCCCGGGCACGGGCCGAAGGCACACGTTCCCCGAGAGGGGTTTGAGACGCGGTTCCACCACTCGCCGTGGTGGAACACCAGAACCGGCCGAAGGCACACGTTCCCCGAGAGGGGTTTGAGACCACAGTCGCAGTGCTCGGCACACCGTGCCGAGCTCCCGCGGCCGAAGGCACACGTTCCCCGAGAGGGGTTTGAGACAGACCGCGCCCTAGTGTGCCGCACTCGTGAACCGATAACGGCCGAAGGCACACGTTCCCCGAGAGGGGTTTGAGACGTGATCACAGTCGCAGTGCTCCTGGCACCGCGCCGAGGGCCGAAGGCACACGTTCCCCGAGAGGGGTTTGAGACTTGCACAGCACCCAGGCCTAGTGTGCGCCACACTAGGCGGCCGAAGGCACACGTTCCCCGAGAGGGGTTTGAGACTCCCTCACTTCTACAGTGAGGGAGGCTTTCCGGCCGAAGGCACACGTTCCCCGAGAGGGGTTTGAGACACAGTCGCAGTGCTCGGCACACCGTGCCGAGCACGGCCGAAGGCACACGTTCCCCGAGAGGGGTTTGAGACTCGGCACACCGTGCCGAGCTCCCGCGGCTTAAGGCCGAAGGCACACGTTCCCCGAGAGGGGTTTGAGACAAGGCAGCGCGATTGCACAGCACCCAGGCCTAGTGTGGCCGAAGGCACACGTTCCCCGAGAGGGGTTTGAGACTGGCCGAACTCCCGCGCAAGGCGCTCCAAAAGTTTGGACGGCCGAAGGCACACGTTCCCCGAGAGGGGTTTGAGACATGCCCGCAGCCCGGGCATGTCTCGAACAAAAACCGCTGGCCGAAGGCACACGTTCCCCGAGAGGGGTTTGAGACAACGCGCTAACCTTGACGTGCCCGCAGCCCGGGCGGCCGAAGGCACACGTTCCCCGAGAGGGGTTTGAGACCGTACGTCGCGCCATCCGGACGGTCGGCGCGGAAGGGCCGAAGGCACACGTTCCCCGAGAGGGGTTTGAGACACCGCGCGGAGGTTCGGCGGTTCCACCACTCGCCGTGGGCCGAAGGCACACGTTCCCCGAGAGGGGTTTGAGACTCCCTCACTTCGACCGTGAGGGAGGGAGACCAATTGTGGGCCGAAGGCACACGTTCCCCGAGAGGGGTTTGAGACACCGCCTGCGCCTTCGCGTTTCCTTGCCATGGCCTTTCGGCCGAAGGCACACGTTCCCCGAGAGGGGTTTGAGACACGGTGGCCGTTGCCAGCCACCGTCAGCGCCCTTGGGCCGAAGGCACACGTTCCCCGAGAGGGGTTTGAGACGTGTGGTCACAGTCGCAGTGCTCGGCGCAGCGCGCCGGGCCGAAGGCACACGTTCCCCGAGAGGGGTTTGAGACCGTTTCCACATCCCTTGCATTGCTCCACCAATAACCTGGGGCCGAAGGCACACGTTCCCCGAGAGGGGTTTGAGACTCATCCGGCGGGAGGTGGCCGAACTCGCGCGCAAGTCGCGGCCGAAGGCACACGTTCCCCGAGAGGGGTTTGAGACATAGGCCTTTCCTCCTTCCGGCTTTGACGTTGCTGTGCGGCCGAAGGCACACGTTCCCCGAGAGGGGTTTGAGACACAGTCGCAGTGCTCGGCGCAGCGCGCCGAGCTTTGGCCGAAGGCACACGTTCCCCGAGAGGGGTTTGAGACCCGCCGGAAGTCATCCGGCGGGAGGTGGCCGAGGCCGAAGGAACACGTTCCCCGAGAGGGGTTTGAGACCGGCGCCTTGCGGTCGTTTCCTTGCCATGGCCTTTTTGGCCGAAGGCACACGTTCCCCGAGAGGGGTTTGAGACCCGAGCTCCCGCGGATCAGCCACTCGCCTTGGAACACGGCCGAAGGCACACGTTCCCCGAGAGGGGTTTGAGACGTGCACGGCCGTTATCGGTTCACGGCCGTGAGCTCAGGGCCGAAGGCACACGTTCCCCGAGAGGGGTTTGAGACTGTGAGCTCAGCGTTGGCGCTACGCTGAGCTCACAGAGGCCGAAGGCACACGTTCCCCGAGAGGGGTTTGAGACTCATCCGGCGGGAGGTGGCCGAACTCTCGCGCGGCCGAAGGCACACGTTCCCCGAGAGGGGTTTGAGACCTAGTGTGCGCCACACTAGGCCTAGGCCGTCAAAGCCGGCCGAAGGCACACGTTCCCCGAGAGGGGTTTGAGACAACACGAGAACCCGGGCTTTTCTACAGCCCGGGCATAGGCCGAAGGCACACGTTCCCCGAGAGGGGTTTGAGACCAGTCGCAGTGCTCCTGGCACCGCGCTGATGTTCTGGGGCCGAAGGCACACGTTCCCCGAGAGGGGTTTGAGACACATGCCCGCAGCCCGGGCATGTCTCAACCAAAAACGGCCGAAGGCACACGTTCCCCGAGAGGGGTTTGAGACTTGCACAGCACCTAGGCCTAGTGTGCGCCACACGGCCGAAGGCACACGTTCCCCGAGAGGGGTTTGAGACCCCTCACTTCGACCGTGAGGGAGGACTTCCATTTAGGCCGAAGGCACACGTTCCCCGAGAGGGGTTTGAGACTCGGACGGCGGTCGTTGCCAACCGCCGTCTGCGCCTGGCCGAAGGCACACGTTCCCCGAGAGGGGTTTGAGACCAGGTCACTGACATCGACGGTCAATACTGACCTCCAAGGCCGAAGGCACACGTTCCCCGAGAGGGGTTTGAGACCACAGTCGCAGTGCTCGGCGCAGCGCGCCGAGCTTTCGGCCGAAGGCACACGTTCCCCGAGAGGGGTTTGAGACACATCCCTTGCATTGCTCCACCAGGAGCCGGTCTCCCGGCCGAAGGCACACGTTCCCCGAGAGGGGTTTGAGACTGGAATGTGAGAACCCGGGCCCCCCCGCATTCCAGGCGGCCGAAGGCACACGTTCCCCGAGAGGGGTTTGAGAC
>JBHOQW010000123.1:0-1682 GCA_042408665.1 Dehalococcoidia bacterium | reverse complement strand
CACGCTGGGGTTGTCGTGAAGGTCCTCCGTTCTTCTGGTGGTATCGGCCATCGGGGGCCATCGCCATCCCCGGCGGGCGGGCGGGGCGCGGCTGCCTGGTCGTGCGGCGGTCATGACACGTCCTCCCGATGCGTCAGTCCTCGCGGTACAAGTCGGCGGCCGAAGCGGGTCGGACACCCAGCGCCGCCGCCTTCTCGGTAAGGCGCCGGTGCACGAGTTCCCGAGCGGCCGCAAGCCGCGCCTCCACGGCCAAGCGGCGATGGCGGCAGCGCTTGCCAAAGCGGCCGGCCGCACAATCGCACGTGATGCGGCCTTCGGGCGAGACGCGCACGGTGCGGTAGGCGCCGGGGCGGGATGCGCTCGGCACGAGCACGACCGAGACGGCGCCGGACGGCTCGGCCACGACGATGAGCGGCAGCGGCGCGGTCATGGCACGTCCTCCTCCTGGGCGCCGAACGCCTGCTCAAGCCCGTCCACGGCCTGGGCGGTGGGCAACAAGGCGAGCGTGAGGCGCAGGCGGAAGCGGGCCCGTTCGATGTCGGCCTCGCGTTCGACCGCCTCGCGGCGCAGCTCCCGCTCGCGCCGGCGCAGCGCCTGGTAGTCGGCGTCGCTGGCCAGGGCCAGGGTGGCCAGGGCCTGGCGGCGGTCCTGGGACGGCGCCTCGGCCTGGAGCGTGGCCGAGGCCTCGCGCTGGCGGAGGGCGTCGGCAAGCTCGGAAAGCTCCGCGCGCAACCGGGCACAGGCGAGGCGGTGGCGGTGCACGAGGTCGGCAAGCTCCGCCGCGGTCTCCATGGCGAGAATGAGGGCCTCGCCGGTCGTGGTCGTGGCGTGGGCGTGGTTCTGGCTGGTCATGGCGTGCTCCTTTCTGTTCCCTCTCGGTTCCCTCTTCCTCCTTGTTCCGCGCCGCGGGTCAGTCTGCGACGCTCCAACCGCACGCCGGGCAGTACAGTACCGACGCGTAGGCACCCGTGCGGCGGTCGAAGCGGGCGAAGAGCGCCAGGCCGCGATGGCCGCAGTCGCGGCACGCCAACCGGGCCAGGTCGGCGGCTTCTGCCTGAAGCGGGGTCTCCCATCGCCGCCGCTCGTGCACGCTCCGGCCCACGGGAATCGGCGTGTGGTGCGTCCAGTCGACGGCGCGCGGGTGCTTGGGTGTCTGCTTGACTGGCATCACACATCCTCCAGGTGGCGCCGGCCGGCTGGCCGCAGTCGAGGCCTCGACCAACCCGACCAACCGGCCGGCGCGCGGGTGGGCGTTCGGCGCCGTGCTCCCCCGGCCTGGGCAGGGTCGGGTCCGCCTCGCCGCTGCAGGCCAGGCAGCGGCCGGCGATGCAGGGGCTGGCGGGCCCGCCGCACTGCTCGCACTGCTCCGGGGCCGGCGGCAGGGAGTCCAGCCAGGCGCACAGCTCCTCGTGCTCTTCCGCCGTCAGCGCGAGGTGACCGGCGGCGATTGACGGGGCGAAGGGGAGTGGGGCAAGCTTGGTGACGGACATCGCGCATCTCCTCGTGGTGTTCTGGCCGGGCCCGGGTGCCACCACCACCCGGGCCCGGCGCTTGTCCCGGTTAGGCCACCGCGGCCGGCTGGGGGGCGGGCAGGCCGCAGGGGCGGGAGTACCAGGCGCCGCACTCGGCGCAGCCGATGCGGCCGTACGGCGCCAGGCAGGCCCAGGCGAGGGCGCCGCAGC
>JBHOQW010000048.1:0-13160 GCA_042408665.1 Dehalococcoidia bacterium | reverse complement strand
GGCGGGGATCACCTCCGCCCCGCGCGGCAGTCGCACCAGCTCCGGCCCCTCCTCGCCCACGATGGCCCAGCCACCCGCGAAGGAGCGCGTGCCCCGCGCCAGCTCCGGGATGCGCGGGATGGACAACCGCCCCTGGATCAGGTCGCCCAGGCCGATCTTGTTGGCGATCCAGTTGATGGCATCGGCGATGGCGTTGCCGATGTTCTCGAAGCCGGTGATCTCCCGGTTGAGGAAGCCGATCACCGCGTTGCCGCCGGCGCGCACGATGCCGCCCACGTTATCGCGGAACCACTCGAACGGCGCCTTCAGGACGCCGATCATGTCGTCCTTGGCGCCGCCAATCGCGTTGCGCAGGCTGGTCCACGTGTTCGTGGCCTTTGTGTGGATGTCATCCCATAGCCCATCCAGCACCCGCTTGGCCGCGTCGATAGGCGCCGTCGCCTTGTTCTTCACCTCCCCGGCCAGCCGTTCCACCTCATCGCGCAGGTCGTTCCACTTGTCCCTGGCGCCGTTGAGCACGTCCTGCCAGCGGTCAGCCAGCCCGTCCTTGAGCTCACCCGCCTTGTCCAGCACGCCCTGGAACGCGGAGCCGGCCATCGCCCCCAAGGTGTCAAACGGTGCCATGGCCAGCTCGACCATGTTCTTGAGCGTGCCCAGCAGGTAGTCCTTCGCGGTGTCAACGATCTGCGTGATCCCGTCCCAGACCTCCTGCCAGTCACCGGTGATCACGCCGTGAAAGACCTTGACCACGCCCTGGATGAGATTGAGCGCCGTTTCGATAGCGAGCTTCACCTGGTCCCAGACCACGCCCACCACCTGGCGCACGTCGCCCCAGATGGTGCGCCAGTGATCGCGTATCCAGTTGGTGGGCGGCTCCAGGATGGTCTTGATCGCCCCGGCCAGCTCCCCCAGCGTGTCCAGGATGAGGCGCACCGTCTCGCGGGCATCCGGGCCGATATCCCGCCACAGCCCGCCCAGCGCCCCGGCCACATCGCCCGCCACGTCACCCGCGATGTGGCCCAGTTCTGGTAGCGCCCCGCCCACATCCGCGACGAGGCCCTTGGCCTTGTCCCCTACGCCGTCGGGGATGATGCCGCCGATCTTGTCCCCGATGTCCTGGGCGATCTGCCCCCAGGGCTGCTCAAGCAGCCAGTTGAGCCCCTTGACCCCCCATTCGGCCAGCGTGGTGAGCCCCGGGAGGGCCTTCTCGCCCACGATGATGGCCATCGTCTCCAGGCTGCCCTTGAGCTGCTCCATCTGCCCCTGGAGCGTTTGCAAGCGCGCCTTGGACATGTCGGCCACCGTGGGCGCCTGCGCCATCGCCTCACGGAAGCGGTCCCAGCCCTCAACGCCTTCTTTTAAAAGGATGTTCGCGGCGCGGATGGCGTCGGTGCCGAAGATGTCCTTCAGCACGCCCGAGCGCTGCTCATCGCTCATGCCCGCCATCGCCTTCTGGAGGTCGCCGATGATGTCGCGGAAGGAGCGGATTTTGCCCGTGTCGTCGAAGACCTTGACGCCCAGGTCATCCAATAGCGCCTTGGCCTTATCGGTGGGCGCCGTGAGGGACAGGATCATGGTCTTGAGCGACGTGCCGGCATCGGAGCCCTTGAGCGCGTTGTTGCCCAGGATGCCGATGGCCGTGCCGAAGTCCTCCATGTTGAGCCCGGCCTGCGCCGCCACCGGGCCCACCGCTTGGAGGGAGTAGGCCAGGTCCTTGACATCAATCGCGCTGGCGTTGGCGGCGCGGGCGATGGTGTTGGCCACGTCGGCGGCCTGATCGGCGCCGAGCCCGAACGTGTTGAGCGCGTTGGAGAGCAGCGCCGCCATCTCCGGCACGGCCTCGCCAGTGGCCTCAGCGAGCTGCACGACCGTGCGGCCGGCGCCGCCCACCACATCCTTGACGCTCATGCCCGCCTTCAGCAGCTCGCCGAAGGCTTCCACGCTCTCGCTGGCGCTCTTTGAGGTATCCTTGCCGACCTGGAGCGCCTCCTTGCGCAAGGCCGCGAGCTCATCCTTGGAGGCGCCGGTGACCGAGGCCACGTTGGCGAGGCTCTGTTCGAAGTCGGCCGCCACCTTAACGCTGGCACCCATGCCAGCGGCCAGCGCCCCAATACCGCCCACGGTGATCCCCGCGGCCAGGGGACCGATCTTGGACAGCGCGCCCGCCGCCTTGCCGGACGATCCCTCTACGTCGTCCAGCCCGGTCTTGAGCTGCTGGATGCCCTTGTCATCCAGCTCGGCGACCAGCTTGAGGACCTGAACGATGTCCGCCATGCTCCTTCTCGCTCACGCCCTACTGCCTGGTGCTGGCGTTGGCGTTGGCGTTGGCGTTGGTGCTGGCGCTGGCGCTGGCGCTGGTGCGCAGCAGCTCCCTGCGCCGCGGAGCGGGCAGTAGCTCCTCGCGGAGCAGGGCGTCACGCCAGCCCAAGGAACCGGCGCGTGTCCGCGTCCAGCGGCGGCAGCTCCGGTTCCGCCTCCGGCCGCCGCAGCTCCTCTACCCGCTGCCACGCCGGCCGCGCGAACCGGTGCGCCTCATGCGGCGTGGCCCCACGCAACACCGCCTCCAGCTCCATCCGCAGCGCCCATGCCTCCCACCGCTCCGCCGCTCGCTCCCGCTGCCAGTTGCGGGTGTGGATGTACAGGGCCAACAGCTCCGGCAGCGTGCGCCGGCTGAGCACCTCTTCGGGGCTCACGTGGGAGGGAGGCCCCGCCACGGCCAGGATCATGTGGTCGATGAGGTCGAGCGTGGCGCCGTGCCAGAGGAGGCGCGCCCGCTGCTCCTGCCACCGCCGTTCGAACTCGCGGTCTGTGTCGCCGGTGTCGCTGGCGATCCGGCCACCGCCGTCAGGCGCTCGGCCAGGTAGGCCTCCAGCAGCCGGGTCGCCAGCGCGGCCGAGTTTTTTACCAGCCGCTCCATCCAGGCGAAGCCGTTCTGGGCAAAGAAGGCGTCCAGCGCCTCTCGTAGCTCCGTGGCCGTGGCGTGCAGCTCAACCCCCTCCGGCAACTCCTCCTCAATCGCCATCTCCAGGAGCCGGCGCAGGGGACTGAAGTTGTCGGTGAGCAGCGCGCCGTCCACCACCGCCTGCCCGGCGCTGTCCGCGTCCACCAGCGCCCCCGCCGGAAACTCTTCCTCTAAGAAACGCTTGAAGGCGCGGATGCCGGCAACGGTGTGCACGGCCAGATGGTAGGTACGACCGGCAAGCTGCACCGGCCGCCCTTTCTCACCAAACACCCGCTGCGGGAGAACTTCCTGCCCATGTCCATCCCGCACATCCGGTCCGCTCATGCTCCACTCCCACGTACCCCACGTACCCCACGTACCCGCATGCCCACGCGGCGCCCCTACACCTGGTCGAAATCGCGCCGGATCACCGGCTCCCCGTTGGTCGGGTCAAGCAGGGTGTCGTCCGGGTAGGCGTCCCAGGTCATGGGGATGCGGATCATCTCACCACGCCCGATCTGCTGCTCGATGTCCTGCCCGCCCCACTGGCACTTGGGCATGTAGATGGCGTGCGCCTTGTTGTTGTGGTCCTTGAACAGGAGCGCCAGGCGCACGGTGGGGAAGCTGGCCACCGAGGTGTAGTCGGTCAGCTTCTCCCCACCCGGCGTATCCGCCTGCTTGACCGCCAGCGGGATGAGTAGCGCCTTCTTGTCCTGGCTGACCTGGAGGAACTCACTCACCACCTGCCCGTGGAAGTCGGTGGGCACGGTGCGGAACTGCCCGAACTGCTGGTTGGACAGCTTCTGGGCGTCCGCGCCAATCGACACCCGCGTGGGGGCGCCCGTCACCCCCAGGTCCTGCCAGCCATAGGTGATGTTCGGGTCGTACGTGCTCAGGTTGATGATGTGGCTGAGCTGCGTGGGATGCGGGTATGTTGAGGGCGCGATCAGCACCCGACAGGGCGCCGCGATCACCTCATCGCTGTTGCCACGGTAGAAGCCGGCCATTGCCTACCTCCGTCGTGTATGCCTGCTACTTGAACACGTCCGTGATGTCCGCCACCACCTGCACCGCTACCCGGCGTAGCTCCCGCTCCGCCTCATCCTTGAACTCCTTGAGCACCTTGCCGGGCACGTCATTGCCCTTCGTGCCGGGATGGAAGACCTCACGCCGGAAGACCATCCGGCCATCGCGGCCCTCAAAAACCAGCGCCCGCGCCCGCCGGGCACGGATGACATGCGGACGGGTGGGATAGATCACGTAGGGCGCGTGCGGCGCCACGTTGGCCAGCACGCCCGCGCCGCCCCGCTCCGTGGGCTGGAAGGTGATCCGCCAGCTCGCTTTGAACCGCTGCCGCTCTGACCGGCCCGGTCGTGGCTTGCCCACCGGCGACAGCTCCTCCGCCCGCTCCTTCATCCGCCTGAGCAGGGCACGGGTCGCGGCCCGCTGCCGGTCACGCGCACGTCCTGACACGGCTTGAAACCGGCCTGAGCGCGGGTTACGCCAGCCGACCAGCGTGATTTGCACCAACCGGTTCCCCTCAGCCATCACCCCGCTCCACAGCTCCACTGCCCCGGCATGCCGGGGCGCGGCCCCCCCTAGGTCACGAACCACACGTCAACCGCCACCATCACCCCGCGCACGTTCACACTGGCGGTGGCCTCAACCTCGCCGATCTCCTGGCCGCGGTAGTCGAGGCTGGCGAACCCGCCCAGCGGATCGTTGTTGGTCAGCACCAGCCACAGGGCAGCGGCGTGACGGTGCAGGACGCGGGTGAGCACCTCCGGGTCGTCATGCGTCTCCCACAGGGTCAGCTCCAGCCGGCCACGCCACACCTGACTACCCAGCTGCTCATTGGCCTGCTCAACGCGCAGCTCAGGCCCCGCGATCACCAGCGCTGGCCATTGCTGGGGCAGCACGTACTGGTTGGCGCCCTGAACGGTCACCTGCACCGGCACGCGCAGGGGCACCGCGCGGCCTGGTGGGTCCGGGAAGCGCGCGCCGACCGCCGTCAACGCATCCGCGTACTGGCCCACCACCACCTGCCGCACCAGGTCGCAGATGGGCTCCAGACTTGGCAGCCGCGCCGGTACGAGGTCTATCGCCACGCCGGTGTCACCCCTCTGTCAGTACCGCGCCCTCACCGCACCCTCACCGTGCCCTCACCGCGCCCTTACAGCGCCCTTACCACGCCCCGCGCCGCCACTCCCTCGTAGCCGCCCACTCGCGGGCCAGCACCCAGCCCGCGAAGGAGCCGGTGAGCGTGGGCGCGTCAGGGAGCGCCGGCCGGCCCAGGCTGGGGCCGTCCTCATGCGCCCCGGCCTGCGCCGCCTGAGCCGGGGCCTGCACCTGCCGCATCCCCTGCACCAGCACCCCGATCTGGGCCAGCCTCTTCTCGTAGGATTGGGCGGCCAGCTTGAATGCCTCGGGTTGCATCTCCGCTGGCGCCAGTGCATAGCGGGCGCGCAGCACCTTCGCCACCACTCCCTCCAGGATCGTGGCGCGCAGCATGGCCGCCGCCGCGCTGGATGGGTCCGTGGGCCACTCCACCCCGGCTGCCTCGGCGTGGGCGCGCACCTCCGCCTCCACGGCGTCAATGAAGCCCTGCACCTGCGTCGTGCTGGGCCGGGTGGTGGCGTCCACCACCAGTTCCGGGAGCTCGTTCTGCACGTCGGCCACCGTGACCAAGCTCACCGCTCGCCTCCGTGGGAGGTTGGCCGGGGCGACCGGCGCGCCAGGAGGTCCACGCGCCGGTCACCCCGATGGCGCGGTCGGCAGACGGCGCTCATGCCACCGTCGCCACCAGCACTTTGCCTGGCTGCTCGATCACCGGCAGGCCATAGATGCCGACGCCCAGCTCAATGCGGTAGGGGTCCATCGGCAGCGTCCGCCCCGACTCGTCCATCCAGGCGAACTTGCCCGTCTGGTAGTTGTTCTGCGGCGCGGGCGCCGTGGCGAAGTAGCCCACCGGCTCACGCGGCAGGAAGATCACCTTGTTTGCCGGCAGGAACGGGGCGGCCGTGATCGTGACGGCGGTGCCGGTATCGTTGCGATCCGTGTACTTGGCGTCGTAGCGATGGCCCTCCAGGCCCAGCTCGTCAGAGATCAGGCGCATCACCTGCTGGACGGAGACGCGCGTGGGGTCCGTGCCGCCACCCACCCCGGCGAACATCTGCCGCAGGAGCTTCTGGTTGCGGCTCAGGTTGAAGAAGACCTCGCGGCTGGCGATCATGTGCGCGAAGTCGAACGGGAAGTCCTTGAACCAGGTCTCCATGTCGCCAATCGGGTCACTGTTGGCGGTGTCGCTCCAGAGCGTGGTCGCCGTGCGCGCCTCCACCGGCACCGTGATCGTGAACCGCACCTGGCTGCCAAACCCGGAGTCGGCGTTGACCACGATGCTGCCCAACAGCGCCCGCACGCGCAGCCACTCCACGCGCGCATCCACGGCGTTGCTGAGACGCACCCCCTCGCGGGCGATCTTGGCCCGCGCCGCCTGCGCCATCTGGCCCGCTTGCGAGGTCGACGGCGCACCGCCCAGCTCCCGGATGATGCGCACGTCGCTCTCCTTGAGCGAGCGCTTCAAGCGGATGTAGACGATGTCCGCCCAGGCGCGCCGGATCAGTTCGTCATCCATGCGCGGCGATTCGGCATCCACCGCCACGAACGGCGCCATCGGGTTCTCGGCGGCGAGGATGTCCCACTCCAGCCGGTCACCGGGCACGTCCCGGAAAGGCAAGAACTGCTGAAAGAGGTACTCCGCCGGCACCGGCGTCTCCCGCACCACGCCGGTCCACACGCGCGGGTTGAGGATGTCGATCATGTCGGGCTGGTACGGCATCGCCACGCCTCCTCTTCCGTGCTAGTCCGGGGCGCTCACGTCATTCACGCTTCGCTCACTTGAGGAACACGCCCCGGTTGCGGAGGTCCTGCTCCGCGCCGGCTGCCACGCTGCCGAACACCCCGTCGTCGGTGAGCTTGCTTCGTACCAGATGGCCGCCCACCACCACACCCACGTCCTGGTCACCGTCCCGCACGTTGATGCGGTGCAACAGGACACCGATGGCCGTCTCCGTGGCGACCCGTGGCTTGACCTTGCCACCCGCCGTGAGCGAGAGAACCGTGCCCTCGCGCACGATCTTGTCGCCGTTGGGGTCAGCCGCGACCGTGCTGGCATCAAACGTGTAGCTGGTCACCACCTGCCCGGACGATGAAAACCAGATGTCCCGCTGTCCCACCGCGTAGGCAGAGTTGACCGCGTAGAAGGCGCCCGGCGCCGGCGGCCCGCCCGCACCGGTTTCCTTCGGCGCGGCCCCCTGCTCGTTCAGGCCCACGACCGGCTCCTGCTCCTGCTCCTTGCGAGTCGCCATCCCCGCACCTCCTCAGTCCTGTACGCGCACGCCGGCCAGGCGCAGCACCTCGCGCTTGGCGGCCTCGATCTGCTCATCCAGCACGGCCTGCCCCGGCGGCAGCGGGCGATCCTCTTGGCGCGTGCGGGCACCCAGCCGCAGCCCCTCAATCGTACGCACCAGCTCCTGCACCGCCTCGAACAGGTTGACTTTCGGAGCGTCAGGCGCATCGCTCAGCGCGATCACCGCCTCAGCGTCCGGGGAGCAGTTGAGCAGGATGGCGCGGGCAATCGTCGTCACCGCCGGCGGTACCCCGCGACTCACCTGCTCGCTGATGAACCGTTCCACCCGGTCACGGTGCCGCTCCTCGCGCAGCCGCGCGACCTCAGCCGCGAGCCGGCGGTTCTGCTCAGACAGCGTCGCGATCTGCTCCGTGAGCTGTACGTCCTGCCCGCCTTGCGGCTGCTCGTTCCGCACCGGGATCGGCGCGGTCTGCGTGGTCTGCATGGTCTGCGTGGTCTGCATCTCCGCCGCGGTCATAGCCATCGCCTCCTCACTCAGTTCGCTGGCGCCCCTGCGCCTCGTACCGATCAGTCCGTCCGTGAGCACCACGGGCTCCGGCGCGGGCTCACCCTGGATGCTGCGGATGCGCAGGAAGGGGTTGTTGGTCGCCGCCACGGCTAACAACGTGGGGCCGTAGGCGATCCCCGTTTCCTTGTCCACGTAGTTGAGGTGGTACTGTGGCGAGAGGTACTTGTACTCTTCATCGGTCAGCTTCTGAATGCCCAGGCGGTTGTAGCGCACCCGGCCGTACAGGATCGGCCCCTTCCCGTCCGGCTCCGGGGCGCCTGGCAGCCCCTGCCCCTCACTGCCCCAGCGCAAATCCACAAACCAGCCCAGTGCGTGGCCGCCCTGGTCAGTCAGGTCATCTCGTCCAGGGGCACGTCCCGCCGCAGCACCCGCGCGTGGAAGTTGCGGATCATCACGTCGCCCATCTCGCGCGTCAACCGGATGCGCTGGCCGCTGGCGTGCGGCTCCGCCCACTCGCCGATCTTGTGGACCTGCTGCCATTCCGGCAGGCCGTGGCCATCGTCGAGGCGGATGGCGCACAAGGTGGACACGACCTGCGGGTCAGCAGCATCATGGGCCTGCACCGGCACGTACTCCCGGCGCTCCTCCACCGCCACCCGCTCGCCGAACTCCACCGCGCCGCTCTCGTCGATGCGATACGCCTGCCGGTACAGGCGCGGTGTGGGCTGCGTACCGTCCGGGTGAACGGGCACCAACACCCCGACGATCACCTGGTCCGGGTAGGTCTCCATCACCACCGCGTCGTCGCCGTACCGCGCCCTGCACGCCGCACGCAGCAGGTCCAGGCGCCGTTCCAGCGACAGCTCCTCCAGGCGCACGACCGCGCCGTTCCCGGCCATGGGCACGGGATCTCCAACTTCCATCGCCGCCACCGGCTCCGCACGACCCTCCTCCGCCTGGGCCGCCTTCGCCTGTTCCCTCACCTTCTCGGCCTTCGTCACGCCACCGGCGGTCGCGCGCGCCGTCGTCGCGATCTCCTCCAGGTCACGGGCGGTGAGCACCCCTTTGACCTGGAGCCGTTCGCGGATGAGGCGCAGCAGCGCGCTGAGATAGGCCATGCTCGCCATCCGCCACCGTCCCCAACGCCGTGACGCAAAACGCCGCGCCGCCATTCATCCCGGCCGTGGCTCTGGTGACGGGGTGGGGTGTGCTCCGTCACGGCCGGGAGAACGACGGCGCGGCGTTCGTGCGCGCTCAGTCTGAGCTGCGGGTGCACCTTGCTACGTTACGAGTATTATTCCGCTACATTCGCATCACTGTCAACGCCCTACCCCGCTACGGGCGGGCGGGGAGCGTCCCGGGGCAGGTGCGGCGCCAGCCGCCTGAGCGGGGCGCTGCCACTCTGATGCGACGGGCAGCCGCCGGCATGGACGGCCCGGCCGGTGAGCGGATCGCGCAGGAACACGCCATAAGGCTCATGGCACCGCGCGCAGACCATGGCCGTCGGGTCATGCACCGCCCGCGCTGCCGCATCCTCATAGCTGAGGCAGTCGGGCGGCGCGGCAGGAGCACGTGATGCGCGGGTCGTATCCCGTGTACGCGCGGTCGCGGATCGTTCCGGTTCGTGGGTCACGGTACAGCTCCCTCCACTGATGACAGGCCGGGCAATGGGCGATCACCCCCGCATCGCTCCGGCTCAGGTCGTAGACGTAGTGCTGCGGGTAGCGCATCCGGCCGGCCACCTTGATGTGCACGCCGCCCGTCTCGTAGTACACGCCCAGCAGCGGCCGGATCCGGCATGGGCAGCGCCACTCTTGCCGCTCCGGCTCCCGTACCTCCAAACGCCCCTGGGCCGCCTTAGACCACGCCCGCCTGGTCCGCATGGACCCTCTTCCCACGCTCCCGGCCTGCGGCGCGGGATGTGCCATCGCCCACGGCCTGGATGGCATCCACCAGTGCCCGCGCCATCGCGTCCCAGCAGAAATCGCGCGCCCGCACCAGACCGGCGTGGCTGGCCTGCCGCAGGATGTCTGGCCTTTTCCGCAGGTAGTGCACCACGGCAGCGACCATCCCCGGTTCCACGTGGGCCAGCTGTGCGCCGTTGAACCAGGTGCCCCAGTCATGCACCGGGAGCAGCGCCGCCGCCGCCTCGCCCACCACCTCCTGCTGGTTGCCCCCATCCGTCGGCACCACCACCGGCACGCCGCATGCCATCGCTTCCACCAGCGGCAACCCAAACCCCTCCACCGCGCTGGTGGACACGTACAGGTCCGCGGCCGCCAGCCGCTCAGCCAGGCGCACGGTCTCGACGCCCCGCACCGCCCCCCGCCCCTCATCCGCCCCCGGCGCGAACTGCACGTGCCCAGTCACCCCGCACCAGTGCGCGATCTGCCTGAGGTCCCAGCCCCCCAGCAAATGCTGTTCAAACGGTTGGCAATGCAGGTACAGGAGCAGGTCATTCATACCGTACTCCCGGATTAGGTACGCCACCGCCTTGAGCAGCCGGTCATGGCCCTTGCGCGCCACATTGCGCGCCACGTAGGCGATGACGAACCGGCCGCTCCAGCCCAGCTCCGCCCGCACCCGCTCCCGCTCCGCCCGCGACAGCGGCCGGAACACCTGCCGGTCCACCCCGTGGTACACCCACGGCACCGCGAGCCCGTGCTCCCGCGCCAGCATCTCACTGCTCCAGCGCGTGTAGGTGTAGGCCGCCGTCGCCCGGCGGAACGCATCGGCGTACAGCGGCGCTACCGGCGCCCCCTCCACGGGGGCATACACCACCGTGGGCAGGACGTCAGCGCTCAGGCCCCAGGAGGCGAGGAACTCCTGCCAGTTCCACACGCAGCCGGGGTCCGCGTTGAGGAACAGCACGTCCGGCCGCTCCCGCTCCAGCACCTCGCGCGCCACCGCGTAGCCCACCACATCCCGGCCATCCGGGAAGTACGGGCGCACCCCCATGTCCTGGTACGGCCGGCTGTCGCACTCCGGAGGCACGTCCAGGCTAGCGATCTGGAACACCTCCCACCCCCGCGCCACGCACGCCGCCGCCACCCACCGCAGCACCTGTGCGAACCCGGTGGTCAACGCCAAACCATCACCCACCAGCCCGACTTTCACCTTCTTCGCGCCTCCGATGCGCGCCTCCGATGCGCGCCTCCGACTCCCCCGCTCCGCAGCCCCGGCCCTGCCGCCCCGGCTTGCCGGGGTGCCGGGGTGCCGGGGTGCCGGGGTGCCGGGGTGCCGGGGTGCCGGGGTGCCGTGGGCGGAGCAGGCGGCAGCTCCTAGCTGAGCGGGGGGCAACAATCACCACACCCACCCGCGCACCAGGCGCAGCGATAGCCCAGATACGGCAGCATCGCCGGCGCCCGCAGCGAGCCGACCAGCGCCAGCTCCATCACCCGCTCCTCCGCCGGCCCGCCGCACTCCCGGTGCGCATGACAGCGCTGCACGGCGACTAACACCTGCCCGTCCCGGTCAGGGTACGCGAACTCTGTCGCCGCGCAGCCGCAGGCGGCGCGCACCGGCAGCCATGATTCATCGCGGATCTCCACTTCCACCCACCGCATCAGCCGCCCCCTGTGACGCCCAGGCGCGTCCGCCGCATGGACCTGCCGGGGCTATGGATCTGCGCCGCAGATCCTGCGTGGCTACGGATCACGCCGCCACACCACCCACCGCCCGCGCCAGTCCGTGTCCCGCCACAGCGGGTGGAGGTTGATCGCGCGGGAGAGCGCCTTGTCCTGCGCGTACCCCAGCCGCGTAAAGGCGTTGAGGTACCACCGGACCGAGGCATGGTTGCGGTGGGTCGGGTCACTCAGATGGCGATCCAGGTCATGGCGCGGGTGATGCCAGCCAATCAGGTGCACCTGCATCCCGCCCGGCCGGCACACCCGGTGCAGCTCCTCAACGGCAAAGATCGTGTCTACCGGCGTGAAGTGCTCCAGGTAGTCCATACTCACCACGGTACCGAACGCGCCATCCCGGAATGGCAGCCGCCGCCCGTCCGCACGCACCATGCGGTCGGTCGCCGCCCGCGCCGTGGCGTAGGCGCTCCACTCCACCGCCCACGCCTCCACCCCCAGCCGCGCCAGCTCCCGCGTGAGATACCCAAACGCTGCTCCCACGTCCAGGTACGGCGCCTGCCCCACCCGCTCCACCAGCCAGTGCGCCAGCGGCCGCGCCCAGTGCGGCTCACCATAGCCCCGGTAGTTGGCCGTGGGCGGCTCCGGGCCATGGCCGTAGTAGCGCGCGTCATACACCCACGGCCCCGGCGTCTCCTCCACCCGCAGCCCCAGACGGCACCCCATCACGCACTTTGCCCTCCCCACGAAAACCGGACACATCCGGTGGTGTCCGGTTTTCTAAAACCGGTCACCCACGTGGGCAGGGCAGGTGGCAGAGCCCCTGCCCACGTGGGCGAAAACCGGACAAAAAACCGGACAAGCCTTTATTAATAGTGTCCGGTTTTTTGTCCGGTTTTTTTGTGCACGGATTCACAAGCCACAGGCGGGAGCGGCGGGACGGTCACCGCCCATGCGCCACGCCCGTCCCCACGCGGCCTTGACGCATATGCCATTGGCATACTATGCTACGAATGTAGCTACTACGTGATGCATAATGGGCAGGGAGGCGCGGATGGCGACGGTGTACCTGCTGCACTTTGACCGGCCATATCCACGGGGCAAGCGCCCACGCCACTACCTGGGCTGGGCCGTGGACCTTGAGGAGCGACTTCAGGAGCATCGGCGTGGCGAGAAGAGCCGTCTGATGCTGGCCTGCGCCCAGGAGGGGATCGGCTTCCGCGTGGTGCGCACCTGGCCCGGCGGCTACGAGATGGAGCGGCGCCTCAAACGCCGTAAGGCGCCCTTCCGCTTGTGCCCCGAATGCTGCATTGTACGCTAACTATCGCTACGGTTGCACTATTTCGTGAACACGTTGCCAACGGCAGACGGCGGACGCTAGGATGGGTCAGGAGCCATGACGAGCATGAGGGTGGTCATGACCGGTGAGGAGATCCGCCGCTGGCGTGAGGAGCGCGGCATCGAGCAGGCCGAGCTGGCCCGCCTGCTCGGGCTGGACAAGGTCACGGTCTACCGCTGGGAAGCAGGCCTGCGGTCCCCAAACGAGCGGCTGATTGGGCTAGCCCTCAAGGGGTTGGAGTGTGAGCTGAGCAAGCGAGCTTCCACCGCGTCACACTCCGATGAGACCTAGGTTCTGTCATAAGTGACGCATCGAGTTTGAGCGGGGCCGCCCACGTGGCGGGGCCACAGGCGACGGTGGGGGTAGCGGGCCCCTACCCCGAATCCTCCACATCCACGACCGATGTCTCATGCCTATGGCGC
>JBHOQW010000040.1:0-14495 GCA_042408665.1 Dehalococcoidia bacterium | reverse complement strand
GTTCGGCCGGCCCATCGGCGAGTACGGGCTGACGCAATATAAGCTGGGGCGGATGGCCACGCACCTGGCCGCCGCGCGCCAGCTCACCTACAGCGCCGCGCGGGCGATGGACGCCAACCCCACGCAGTCGCTGGACGGGGCGATGTGCAAGCTGCTCGCCTCAGACGTGGCCGTATGGGTGACGCAAGAGGGGCAGCTCATCCACGGCGGCTGGGGCTACGCCGAGGAGACACCCATCTCCCGCTACGTGGTGGACGCCCAGGTGCTGCCCATCTTCGAGGGCGTGAAGCCGATTCTGGAGCTGCGCGTCATCGGCCGGGCGCTGCTTGGTGGATGAGTCGATACGCAATACGAAATCCGAAAGGACACGTCAATGAGCAAGCAGATCACGGTGCGGCGCAGCGAGCTGACGGTGCCGGGCCACCGCCTGGACCTGCTCACCAAGGCGGCGGCCTCGATCGCCGATGAGGTGATGGCGGACTGCGAGGATGCCTGCCCCCTCAGCGCCAAGGGTCCCCAGGTGCGCAACACCATCGTTCAGGCGTTCACCACGCTGGACTGGGGAAACAAGTTCGTCACCTTTCGCCCCAACAACACCCAGTCGCCCTTCTTCGAGGGCGACCTAGAGGCGGTGATCAAGGGGGCGGTGGACCGCTTCCACGGCGTGATCATCCCCAAGGTCTTTCGCCCGGAGCAGGTGGAGCGGGTGGACGAGTTGCTCACCAAGTTCGAGGCGCAGGCCGGCTGGAAGACGCGGCTGCAGATCGAGGTGCTGATCGAGACGGCCCAAGCGGTGGAGCACGCCTACGCCATCGCTACCGCCTCGGACCGCATGGCCAGCCTCATCTTCGGCATCGCCGATTACGCCGCTGATATCGGCGTCGCCGATGCCTACACCAACCAGAACATCCGCTTCCTGTACGCCAAGCAGCGGGTGGTGAACGCCGCCAAGGCGGCCGGCATCGACGCCATCGACTGCGTCCACCTCCAGATCGCCGACCTGGAGGCGCTCAAAGTGATGAGCGAGGAATCGGCCGGGTACGGTTTCGACGGCCGCTGGGCGATCACCCCCCGCCACCTGGAGATCATCAACGCCGCCTACACACCCACGGATGCCCAGATCGCGCACGCCAAGAAGGTGGTGTTGCTCTACGAGGAAGCGGACACCCAGGGTCTCGGCGCCCTTGTGGACCCCGACACCGGCGAGATGATCGACGAGGCGACGATCAAGATCGCCTTCAAGCAGCTCCTCAAGGGCTACCGGGCCGGTAAGGTGGAGGAGGAATTCCTCAAGAAGGCCGCGCGCAGCGCCGCCCACACCGGCTACAACTTCCTCGGCACGGCGGTGGTGGGCTCGGTCTAGGGCCGGGCACGTGGTCCCCGCCCCCCCACTGCGCGCGCAAAGGCCCCCTCTCCTGGTCCAGGGAGAGGGGGCCACGGACGGGAAGCTCGCCCCCAAGACTTCCCGCCCTGCCTACTGCGGCGCCTGCCCGGCATCGGCCGTGCGGCGCAGGAGGTAGTCGGTCACGGCGGCGGCGATGGCGGTGGCGGGAATCGCCGTTTCTATCATGGAATAACCGGCTACGTCGGCCGATTCGCGCACCTGCTCGCGCAGGAGATCGGCAAAAATTTTGCGTGCGCCCGGGCTGAGGTCCTCGTAAAAGGCGGCCAAACGGGCGGCAAACCCTGCCACATCCTCGGTGCTCCACACCACGTCGTCCATCTCGCACCTCCCCCGGCACCGTGCTGCATGCGCCCAGTGTATGCTGGGTACGGCCGCCGCACCGTCGCGGATCAGACATTGCCGGCATTCGTTTCGGTCGGTTGGGCGAGCGCCTCTATGGCTGGATACCTCCCGGGTGTGATGCGGCGGTCGGGCCGCTGCGGGTAGAACGAGGTGGTGCCGGGCGGCCGCACGTCGCCCGAGGGAGGTTGAGCTTGACCTCGATCAAGGTGTTGCTTGCCGATGACAACGCGCTGTTCCGCGAGGGGATGGTGGCGCTCCTCACCCGCTGCGAGGGGATTCAGGTCGTCGGGCAGGCGAAGGACGCGGCGGAGGCGGTGCGCAAGACGACACTGCTGCGCCCCGATGTCGTGCTTATGGACCTGGCCATGCCGTTGGGCGGTGGGGTGGAGGCCACCCGCCGCATCCTGGAAGAGCGGCCGGAGCAGGCGATCTGCATCCTGACCGTCTCCGAGCAGGAGTCGGACCTGTACGCCGCTATCCGCGCCGGCGCCCGCGGCTACCAGGTGAAGACCGTGGCGCTGGAGGACCTCTGCCAGGCGATCCGCGTGCTGGCCGAAGGCGGCTCGGTGGTCACGCCCCACCTAGCGGCGCGGCTGCTGGAGGAGTTCGCCAAGCTGGCGCAGAACGTGCGCGAGGGTCCGAGCGAGGCGGAGAAGCTGACGCCGCGCGAGCGCGAGGTGCTGGAGCTGGTGGCGGTGGGTGCCTCCAACAAGGAGATCGCCGCCAAGCTGGTGATCGCCGAGAACACCGTCAAGGTGCACCTGCGCAACATTCTGGACAAGCTGCAACTACGCAACCGGCAGCAGGCCGCCGCCTTCGCGGTGCAGGAAGGGCTGGTGCGCGAGGTGCGCGGTGAGGAGACGTTGGCCTGACGTGCGCCGGCGCTGGGGGTGGCCCTCCCCCCGGCCCGCCTGTGGCTCGCCACCCTCTCCCCCGGCCCGCTGAGTCTCGGGTGCCGCTTTCCACAGCGGGCCGAGGCAGAGGGTTTCTCGACGCAGCGGACGGATCCCTCGCCCGCGTTAGCCCCCTCTTCCACGGAGCGAAAGGGGGAGGGGCGATGAGGGCCTGCCCGCTCAGCGCGGGGCCGTGGCGCGCACACCCACTGCACCGTCCAGGCGCACCGCCTCCACCGCGTGAAAGGCGGCCGCGTGCAGCTCACCCAGGAGGCGATAGGCGGCCGCCGGGGTGGCCACGGCGCGCACCTCGCCACCCGGCGCCAGCACCCGTCGCAGCTCCTCCACCAGCCGGTCGATCCCGTCGTCGGGCACCGCCGCCACGATCGCCAGGTCCATGCTGTGGGAGAGGAGCGGCAAGCCGTGTCCCGGCTCGGCGCGCACGGCGTTGCAGCCAGGCGGCGCCGGTCCGACGTCCGGTGCGCAGGCGAGCACCAGGCCGGTGGGACCGGTGGCGCGTCGCAAGCGCTCGCACCGTACCGGCTCGAGCGCGCCAAGCACGAGCACGGTGGCGCCACGACCGGCGGGCGCGACGAGGAAGTCCAGGGGCGATGACGGGACCGGCTCAGCCATCGCGGGCTAGGCGGGCGCGCAGGCGTTCGTAGGTGCGATCCAGCGTCTCCGGCATCACCTTGGTGTTGGCGGTGAGGACCATGAAGTTGGTGTCGCCGCCCCAGCGGGGCACGATGTGGATGTGAAGGTGATCCGGCACGCCAGCGCCGGCGACGCGGCCCAGGTTCATGCCGATGTTGAAGCCGTCCGGGCGGTACTCCTCCCCGATGACGCGCACCATGCGCTGCAGGGCGGCCATCATCTCCGCCGCGATGGCGCCGTCCAGGCGGGCGAGGTCGCCCTCGTGCATGTAGGGCGCGACCAGCGTGTGCCCGGTGTTGTACGGGAACAGGTTGAGGATGGCGAACACGCGCTGGCCGCGCCACAGGATCAGGTTCTCGGCGTCACGTTGCTCGCGCGGCTTCTCGCACAGAAAACAGCCGGTGCTCTGCTCGGCGGAAGCCACGTATTGCATCCTCCACGGCGTCCACAGCCGCTCTAACCCCAGCACAGATCCTCCCCCTCACGCGAGGAACGAGGGTGGCGCGCACTCGCTCCGCGCCCCATCGCGCTCGCCGCTCGCTTCAGCTCACCACGATCTGCGCCACGGTGTAGAAGATACCCAGCACGAACGCGCCGCCGAACACGCCGGCGGCCACGCTGTTCTCCTCGAAGATCTCGCGCATGAGGTGGAAGCGCTTGTTCAGCACCTCGAACACCACCAGGGCGACAACTACCGCCACCAGGGTGTACAGCGCGATGCTGCCCACGTTCCTGAAGAACTGCGCTACATCGTCCATGTGCGGCCTTCCTCCGGGCGTAGGGTACAGGCTCTCTTGCCTCGGCAACAGGGGCATCTGCCCCCGTTACCCCCGCGCCTGACCGTGGTACTCGCGGTTCGGGAGCATGCCGGTGGCGGCGGCCAGCCGATTGGTGAAGTTGAACATCGCCGCCGTCTCGGCGATGTCGAAGATCGCCTGGTCCGAAAAGCCGAGCGCGCGGAGGCGCTCGATGTCCGCCTCGCTGCATTCCGCCGGGCTGCGCGTGATCTTCACGGCGTAGTCCAGCATCGCCCGGGTGCGCTCGTCCAGCCCGGCCCGCCGGTAATCGAGCGTGATGCGGTCGCCCAGCACTGGGTCGTTCAGCAGCTCGCGCAGGGTGGCGCCGTGGCTGACCATGCAGTACAGGCAGTGGTTCTCGGCGGACACGACGACGGCGATCATCTCCCGCTCCGCCGGCGTGAGCTCCGATTCACCGATAGTGACTTCGTTGAAGAAGGCGCGCCAGCGGCGGAACTTCTCCTGGCGGAGGGCGTACACCCGGAAGACGTTGGGCACAAACCCGAGCTTGGCCCGCGCCCGCTCGAACAGGGCGCGGATGTCCTCATCGAGCGTGGCCTCGTCGGGCACCGGCAGCCACGCGATCCGCTCCTCGCCGGATGCCGTGCCCTGGGGGCGCTCCGTGGTGGACGTCATCGTTCATCCTCCTCTGGTTGGCGGATGCCTTCAGCGTACCGCGACCGCCGCCCAGGTGCCGCTACACTGAGGGTGAGGTCACGTGAGGCGTGCCGTGGAACCGCTGTTTGTGCTCGACGTGCGCGATCGGTCTACCGGCAAGCGGGTGGCGCTGCGCCTGCACCGCGCGGAGGCGTTACTGCCGGTGGGCGAGATCGTGCGGCGCCTGTTGCGGACGTCGCCGGAGCGACTGGTGGCACAGGGGCGGCTGGCGCCGACGCAGGCGGATACCCTGTTCCGGCTCCAGGACCTGCTCTTCCCAGTCAACGACCGTGGCGCGCTGGCGCGGCGCCCGTATCGCGGGCTGGTGTGGCGGCACCAGCGGGAGGGCTTCGCCTTCGATCCGGCGCGGCCGGCGCCGTTCGAGCGTGTGCGCCGGGCGGCCGGGCCGGACCTACTTGTCCTGCCCCTGGAGGCAGACCGACACGATGTGCGCTACGAGCGCAACTGGCGCGGCTTCCACGCCCGCCGCTTTGCCCGCTTCCGCCCGGCGATCGACCGCCTGCTGGCGGAGGCCCTGCCGGACGGTATCGCCCTGGACGGTGCGGCGGCGGAGCGGCGCCTCCTGACGGCGGTGGCGCGCCGCATCTGGCAGGCGGACTTCGAGAACTACTCGCGCTTCCTGCCGCCGGCCATCCCGCTCAAGACGGGTGACGAGACGGTGGAGCACATCGTCCAGGGCCGCGGCGGCGTCTGTACCGAGAAGGTCTTGGCTCTCAAACTCATCACCGACGGGTTTGGTCTGGAAAGCCGGGTGGTGTTCGCCGGACCGCGCACGCGCGAGCCGCTGCCCGTTGCCCAGCTCCGGCGCATGCTCGACGAGCTGGGCGAGTACGACTTCACCTACGCCCGCCGCTACATGCGCTACTGGGATCACGTGGCGCTGGAGTACCGGCTGGCAGACGGCAGCGCCTGGCTGGTGGACCCCTCCAACGGCAACATCCCCTTCCTGTGCGCGCCGGCCGGCCCGTACCTGGACGCGGGTGGCGCGCGCCGCGCGGTGCCGGTGTGCATGCTGGCCGTCACCGAGCCGGTGTTCTACCACCGCGCGCCGGAGCGGCTGGGCCTGGATTTCCTGTTCGCCTGGGAGACCTGGATCGCGGACGTGGACCTCCTGCAGGTGTTCGACAACCAGCTCGGCCTGTTGGTAGGGTCGGAGTTCTGCGTCACCGTGGCCGTGTGGGGCTCGGCGACGAAGCGCGCGGTGGCGCTGGACCGCTGGCGTGCTTATGCCCGCGCCCACGGCCTGGCGCTCGGACTGGCCGGGGAAGGCGCCACGCCGGCCGAGGCGGCGGTGATGGCGGACTTTGCGGCGCAGTGCCCGGACCAGGCCGCCGCCTGCCGCGCCGCCCTGCCCGGCCTGGCGCGACGCTACCGTGCGCACGTGCTGGCCCGCCACGGCATCGACAAGCCGTTTCGCGCTGACCTGGTGGTGCTCGACCGACGTCCGCTCCGCACGTCCGGCGGCACCGGTGCGTCCGAAGGTTTCGCGGTGACGGCGGGGACATGAGCCATGCACCGACGGGCGGCGGTGGCGGTGGCGCGCTGGGCGCAGGAACGGGTGCCGCTCTACCGCGAGCTGTACACCGGGCTGCCGCCCGTGCAGACGTGGGCCGAGTTCCGACGGTTGCCAGCCCTGACGGCGGCGCGCCTGCGGGCCACGCCCCTCCTCGAGCAGATCGACACCCCGGACGATACCCTACGCACGTTCACCCCCTATCGTCTTCACTCGTTGCCGGTGCCGGCCGCCACGGTCGCGGACCGCGACGATACGGACGCCGTGTACGCGGCGTGGCAGGAGACCCTGACGCTGGCAGGGGTGCGGCCGGGCATGACGCTCGTCATCCTGAGCCCGCCGGAGCAGCGCTACCTGGCCGCCGAGGCGGCGGAGGTGGCGGGCTTCTACCGGGTGCGCACGCATGTGCTCATCGTCGGCGGCGAACCAGCGGTAGACCCGGCGACGCTGGCGCCGGACGCGGTGCTTGCCCTTGGCCGGCGCCCCATCTGCGGTCCCAGCCATCTCCCAACCCTAACCCCTCAGGGAGAGAGGACAGGGGGCGGGCGCTCGCCGCCCTGCATCACCGTGCGCGACCTCACCGGGCCGGGGCCGGACCTCTACCTCGTGCCCGAGGCCGGTGTGGTGGCCGTGCGCCCGGCCGGTGCGGCCGCCTACACCGTGCTCCGCCGTTACTTTGTCCTGGAGTCGGCTCGGGGCGGCGAGCTGCTGCTCACCGCCCTGCGCCGCTACCACCAGCCGCTCGTGCGCTACCTGCTGCCGGACCGCGGCCGCCTGACCCACTCGCGGGCCGCGGACCTGCTCCACCTCTGGGAGGTGGCGCCGTGACGACCGCCGCGCTTGCGCTCCTCGCACCCCCTACCGCCGCGCAGCGCGATGCCCTGCGCGCCACCCTGCTCCAGGCCCACGCCGCCTACCCGCTCTACCGGGAGCGGATGGCGGCCGCCGGGGTGACGCCCGAGCTCATCCGCGCCGACCCGGTGGCGGCGCTGGCCCGGTTGCCGCCGTTTGACCTATCCCAGATCGACCGCCTGGTGCGCGAGGCGCTGGCGGCACGTGCCCACGACCTGGGGGGCGTGGAGTTCAGCTCCGGCACCAGTGGGCCGCCGAAGCGGCGCGTGCTCAGCGAAGAGGACGTGGCGCGTGATGCGGCCCTCCTCACCGAACTGATGCACCGCGCCGGCGTGCGGGCGGAGGACCGGGTGGCGGCGGTGGAGGTCGGCGTCACCCCGCTGGCGGTGGCGTTTCTCGAAGGCTGCGAGCGGCTGGGCGTGCGCGTGGCGGCGGCCCTCGCCCTGTCACCGCCGTTCGACCCAGCCCCGCTGCGTCGCTTTGCCCCCTCGGCGCTGATCGCCACCCCCAGCCTGCTCACGCGCCTGCTCCCCCACCTGACGACCGGTGAGATCAGGCCGCGTCTAGCCATTTACAACGGCGACTGCCTGCCCCGGCGCGTCGGGGACGCGCTGCACGCCGCCGGCGTCGGCGTGCGCTCCCTGTACGGGCTCACGGAGACGTCGGCTCTAGGCGTAGAGTGTCCGGCCGAGCGCGGCGTCCACCTGGCGCCGCACGTCCTGGCCGAAACGCGCGTGACGGACGGCGCACGGGAGCTGGTGGTAACGCCCACCGGCTTTGACATGCCGCTGCTGCGCTATCCTACCGGCGATCGGGTGCGCGTGCGGCGTGGGCGCTGCCCGTGCGGCTGGCGCACGCCGCGCGTGCAGGTGGTGGGGCGGCTCGGGCAACACTTTGCCCTGTTTGACGCCAAATTTACGGTGGAGGAGCTGGAGGCGCTGTTGCCCGCGGCGGCCGGCGGGATCGTGCAGGTGGTGCTGAGCGGCGCGGCGCATGGGCGGGAGCGGCTGACCGTGCGCCTACCAGCCGAGGCACGGGCACTTTTGCCGGAGATCCGGCAGCGACTGTGCGCCCACCCCCAGCTCGAGTTCCTGGTGCGCGCCGGTCTGGTTGAGCTGCGCTGTGCCTTCGTTGCGCCGCAGCGGCGGCGCAAGGTGCCGCGCGTCTTGGATCGGCGGCGGAGCGTGGCCCATGTCGGCACCGGATAACGTGCGCATCCGCGTTGCCCGCACCGTGCGGGAGGCGCGCGCCGCCCACCGGTTGTTCCAGCGCCGGATCGGTCGCCGTCTGGTGGAGGACTGGCCCAGCTTCCGCGTGACGGCGCTGACCGCCGATGCGGCGTGGGTGCCGCGTCTGGTGCTGGCCGAGCATGGCGGTCGCCTCGTCGGGGCACAGCTCGGCGGGCTGTTGCCGGCGGTGGGCCTGCTCTCCCTGCCGTACACGGCGGTGGCGGAAGGCTGGGAGGGGCAGGGCGTCTACCGGGCGCTTAAGTCCGCCATGCTGGCCGAGCTACGCGCCTTGGCGGCCACCCGCGGCCTGCCGCCGCCCGCCGGCAACGTGGCCGAGGAGGTGCCGGGCAGTGCGCAGTACCGCCGCAAGGTGGAGCGGGGCGGTGCGCTCGCCTTTCCGTACCTGTACCTGCAACCGGCGGTGCAGGGCCTTGCGGAGGCCCCCCTGGCGCTCACATACGAGCCGCTGGACGGCCTACCGCCCCCCTGCACGCCGGAGGTGTACCTCCGCCTGGTAGCGGCGGTCTACCGGGCACTGTACCGTATCACGGCGCCGGAGGAGCACCCCACGTTCCAGCGGATCGCGGCGGCCGCACGTGCGCTCAGCCGCGCTGGCATGGGGGAGCGCGGCCGTGGGGGAAGAACCCTAGGGCTAGGTTGAGGCCCTGCAGGATGAGCAGCATGCAACGTGAGCGGCACGCAGCAGATGACGCCACCATCGCCGCGGCGTGCGAGGCCATGCGCCGCCACCTACGCGTGCCCGCCACCGGCGCGCCCGTGGACCCCTACCCGGAGCAGGTCGCCGGGGCGCGGGCCCTGCTCCGGGGCGCCGTGGTGGAGATGGCCACCGGCGAGGGCAAAACCGTGGTGGCCGCGCTGGCCGCTGCCTGCTGGGCGCGGGAGGGGCCGGTGCACGTCGCCACCGCCAACGCCTACCTGGCCGAGCGGGATGCCGCCTGGCTGCGCCCCGTGTACGAGGCGCTGGGCCTCAGCGTGGGCGTGGTCACGCCGCTGGCCACGCGCGAGGCGCGGCGGCAGGCCTACGCCTGCGACGTCGTGTACGGCACCCTCGCCGAGTTCGGGTTCGACTACCTGCGCGACCGCCTGGTGCTGCGGCCGAGGGACCGCGTGCAGGTGCGCGGCCTGGGCGCTCTCATCGTAGATGAGGCGGATCTCCTGCTCATCGATGAGGCGCGCACCCCGCTCGTCATCGCCGAGCCGGCGCCGGCGGCCGAAGGGCCTGACCTGCCCGCCCTGGCGCGCCTGATCGAGGCGCTGGTGCAGGAACAGGGCGAGCGCGTGCGCGCCAAGCTGGCCCTGCTGGTGGGAGGCGGGCTGCCTCGGTTCGACGCGGCGGTGCTGGCGGCGCAGGTGCGGCGCGGTGCCCCGCGCGATCCGGCCGTGCTTGACTTCTTCGCCCGCCACGCGGCTGCCCTGCGCGCCGCCGAGCAGGTAGAGCGGGAGCTGCAGGGGGAGCACGCCTGGATGCTGGACGACGGCCTCCTTTACAGCGTGGACGAGCGCGCCCGCACCGCCGCCTTTACCGCCGAGGGGCAGGCCGCCCTGGAGGCGCGTCTCGGCCCGCTCTTCGACCGGCCGGAGCAGACGGCCGAGACGCTGGCCGCCCTGCACAACCTGCTGCTGGCCTACGCCCTCTTCCACCGCGACCGCGACTACCTGGTGCGCGACGGGCGGGTGGTGCTGATCGAGGAGGCCACCGGCCGGGCGGCGGAGGGGCGCCGCTACCTGCACGGTCTGCACGCCGCCATCGAGACCAAAGAGCTGGGCTGGCCGCAGGAGGCCGCGACCACGCTGGCCCAGATCAGCGTGCAGCAGTTTGTGCGCCAGTACGCCCGCCGCGCGGGGATGACCGGTACCGCCACGCCGGCCGCGGACGAATTCCTGCGCGTGTACGGGATGCCCGTGGTGCCCATCCCCCGTCACCGCCCTAACCGGCGGGTGGACCTGCCCACCCGCCTCTACCGCGCGGCGGCCGAGGTCGACGCCGCCGTGGTCGAGGAAGTGGTGCAGGCCTGGCGACTGGGGCGGCCGGTGCTGGTGGGCACGAACGACGTGGCGCGCTCCGAGCGACTGAGCGCCTTACTGCGCGCCCGGGGCGTGCCCCACGCCGTCCTCAACGCCCGCGAGCACGCCCGCGAGGCGGAGATCGTGGCCGAGGCGGGCCGCTTCGGCGCCGTCACCATCGCCACCACCATGGCCGGCCGCGGCACCGACATCCGTCTGGAGGACGGGTTGAACGAGCGCCTGGCAGCCCGCGCCGCGGCCGAGGTCGCGCGCCTGGCGGTCCACGGCGCGATCACAGTGGCGTGCGACTCGCCCCGCGCCTTGGCCCTGCTGCGCGACGCCCTCGTGGACGTCCTCGCGTCCCGGAAAGGCGCGCCGCTGCGGTTGGACGTGCACGGCCTCTCGCTCGTGCTCCGCCGGCTGGGCCAGGACGGTGACGGCCATCCCGCCACCCTGCATTTCGGTTTAGGGCTGTATGTGCTCGCCGTGGATCCGGGCGCGGATCGACGGCTGGACGACCAGCTCCGCGGCCGCAGCGGGCGGCAGGGCGACGAGGGCAGCACTCGCCTGTACGCCTCCCTGGACTGCGAGACGGTGCGCTTCTACGGCGCCCCGCACGTGCGCGCGCGGGCGCTACGCGCGCTGGCGCGCCAACCCTACCTGGAGGGCCGCGCGGCCGATGCGGTGGTGCGGGACGCTCAGGAGCGGGCACGCCGTTTGCATGAGGGCCAGCGTTGGCGGCTGTTCGAGTATGACCAGGTGCTGGAGGCGCAGCGGCGGGCGATGCTGGCTGGCTACGAGCGCGCCCTGCACCACGCCGCGCCGGACACCCTGGTGCGCGATTTCATTCCCAATGTGGCGCAGGGTGAGGTGGCACGCCGGCCGGCGGACCCGCCGCAGGCGGCGCGCTGGGCGGCGGAGGTGGCGGTGCGGTACGGGCTGCCGGCCCCGGTCCCGGCCGATGCCGAGGCCCTGGCCGCCGCGCTGGCGGACCGGTGGCAACGGATGAGCGCCGAGGTGGGTGCGGCCTGGCCGGCGCTGGTGCGGGCGGCTCTCCTGCGGGCGGCGGCGGAGCTGTGGGCGGGGCACGTGGAGGGCACCGATCACCTTCAGCAGCAGGCACCGGCCCTGTTCGCCTTCCTGCCCGGGCCGGCCGCCATCCCCTACGCCAAAGAGGCCAGCCGCCGCTACGAGGAGTACCGCTGGCACGTGCAGGCGGAGACTCTGGTCACCCTGCTCACCCTGCCCCTGCCCTACGAGCGGCCGCTCGCGCCCGGTGAGGCCGCGCTCAGCGAGGCCGCGGCGGAGCTGGTGTGCTGGCTTGAGGGGACGCGCGGCGCACCCGGCGGACGGCGCCGGAATGCATAATGAAGGGGAGACACCGCGCGCGGGCGCCCCGTCGCGTCGGTGAGGGGGAAAGGGGGCGGGCCATGATCGTGCCAGCGTTCCTGAGCAACCGCGGCCGCCGGTCGCTGTACCGCCGGCCCAGCCGCGTGCGTCGGGCCGGTGCCCTGCTGCTGACCGCCGCCGCCGGCTTGGGGGTGGCGTGCGGGGTGGGCAAGGGAGACACAGGGCTCAGCGCCGGCCAATGGCTGGAGACGGACGGCGCCGCCGGCCGCATCAACATGGACGATGTGCAGCAGGCGTACCGGGAGGCGTTCGGCCCCAACGGCAGGGGCCTGTCCTGGTTCGAGCAGCGCGTGAACGAGATCTATGAGGGGGACCACCTCATCCTCATCCAGTCACAGCGGCTGGCGGATCGGATAGAGGTGAGCGGCTGGGAGGACCTCAACGACAACAAGCGCCTGGATGAGAACGAGGACGACAAGCTGTTTACCATTAGCCAGGAGCTGCAGGACGGCGGTGCCTACGAGGTGCGCGGCCACGGCGCCAACGCCTACTACGTCCAGCGGAGCCCGTTTGACGGATTTCTCACCGGTTACCTGCTGGGGCAGATGTTCTCCGGCGGCCGGACGGTGTACGTCACCCCGCCACCGCGCCAGGACGAGCTGGCCGCCTATCGCGGCACGTGGCGCGGCAGCCCCGGCTACCGCGCGCAGCAGAGCCGTAACGTGGAGTACGGCCGCAACGCCGGTGCGCGCTACGGGAGCGCCGTCACCGCCCAGCCGGTGAGCCCGGCGCGGACCTCGTATCAGCAGCGGCAGGTGAACAGCGGCGGCTTCCGTGCCACCACCAGCACCAGCCGCAGCATCAGCAGCGGCGCCAAGAGCAGCGGCAGCAAGGGTGGAGGCACCGGCAAGGTGGGCGGAACGGGCGGCAGCGGCGGTGCGAAGGGCGGCGGCGGCCTCATGTCCTGGTGAGGGGGACACGGCCATGCAGCGGTACGAGAAGGACGTCGAGGGGGTGTTGCTGGACTACATGCCCAGCGACATCGGCGATTACGACGGCACCGATTTCGACCTGCGCATCACCTTCGGCGACGACCCGCTGGAGGATGCCTTCTGGGTGACGGTGCCCGCGGAGGCGGAGACCCTCACTATCCGCCAGCTCCTGCAGCGCTACCTGCTGGGCGAGACGCGCGAGGACCGGCAGCGGATCATGGCGTCCCTGGACACGGACAGCAACCCGGACCTGCCGGAGCTGTACCTGGCCGTGCGCCGCGCCTTCGACGACGCGCAGAAGGGTAAGGCCATCCTGCGCGTCCACATCAACAAAGGCCCGCTCGACGTCAACCTGGACGACCCGGTGCGGCGGCATTTCAGCCGCGCCTACTCCCAGCCCTACGGCTTCGACTACCGGCTGCTGGACCTCGTGCTGGACGTGCGGGACGCGCCCAACGTGGCCATGCCCCCGGAACGTCAGGAAGAGGTCAAGCGTGAGCTGCGCGCCCTGTTCCTGCTGTACCTGATGGACCGGTACGGCCGCGAGTTCGCCTTCGAAGGACGGGCGTTCGACACCGTGGGCGTGGAGGCGGTGGCGGACTGGGCGGTGATGCAGGGCTGGCTGGATCTCGGCACCAGGGAGGAGCGCGGTGAGTACCGCGGCGTGTACACCCGCACCGAGGCGGGCAACCGGGTGCTGCGGGCGGCGGTGCGGGAGACGGACGACCTCATCCGCCGCTACGACCACTTCGCCGATGTGACGCTCGATGAGCCGCCGCAGTTTCGCACCGGCCGAGGTGAGGACCTGCGCATCTGGGTCTACCAGGCCGACGGCGTAGACCCGGTGCGGGCCGCGTTCCTGATGAACCTGGAGAACGGCTACTACGACCAGGACTGGCAACGGGTGTTCACGGGCGACGCCTGGTTTCAGGAGTTGCTGGTAGTAGCCGGTGCGCCCTGTCCGGTATCGCCGCAAAAGCTGGAGCGGATCATCCGTGCCGGCAAGGCCTGGGCGGAACGGAACCGACAGGAGGGGGAGCGCGGCGCCCGCGCACGCGAGCTGTGGCGCTCTGCCGAGGAGGACCGGTGAGCGCCCCGGGCCGTAGCTTGACCGACCGCGTCGCGAGACGCTACGATCCCCTGTGCGTGTCAGACGCGGCCGCCCCTCGGCGATGTTGCCGAGGGAGGTGCAGGAACCTTGATAACCCTGTTGACAACTCACGCCCCGCGTGATATTGTCAAGAAGGTGGCGCGGTCGCCGGCGGGCGGCTGCGCTGGAGACCTCCCGGCAGGGAGCTTGACAACTGGTCTGGCGGGAGGTAGTATAAGAGGTGCGCCCCGGGGAGGGGCGGCCCACTGACCCTGGTGAGCGCGGGGCGCCCGGTCAGCGTGAGTTGACGGGGCGTTTTGCTGCGAGACAGCACCGGGGTGGTGGTAGGGAACCTTCCCAACTGAAGAGTGGATGGAACCGTGCACGTGTGCGGAGCCCGGACGTGCACTGAAGGCGTCGGAGCCGAGCGGGTGCCGCCGTTGGGTGACTGGCGGTGGCGCTGCGTGGCGAAGACGCCGATCAACCGGACAACGAGGTAGGATACATCCCTGAACGGGGATGTGAGCTATGGATTGAGCGAGAGTTTGATCCTGGCTCAGGACGAACGCTGGCGGCGTGCCTTACGCATGCAAGTCGGACGGGCGTCGTCGTGAGGCGGCGCGACCGTGGCGGACGGGTGCGGAACACGTACGTGACCTGCCCGGTAGTGGGGGA
>JBHOQW010000035.1:0-1296 GCA_042408665.1 Dehalococcoidia bacterium | reverse complement strand
AAGCCGAGCAGCAGCCGTCGGGTCACGTTGGTCTCGGGGTCGGTATAGCGGACCGCGAGCAGCCACGTGTAGATCGAGTTGATGGCGGCGACGGCGGCCGGCGTCGGCGCGGTCCAATCCACGGCCTGCATCACGCGGTCGATCCGCTCGCTGATCTTCTGGGGCGTCGCGCCGACCAGGGCATACACCCCCGCGCGCGTCGCGAAGAGGATGCTGCGGACGTACGGCGTCCCGGCGGCCCAGCCGCCCGCGCCGAGCCCCAGGCCCGAGATGACGTTGGCCTGCGTGAAGGTCGTCGTGACCGGCGTGCCGGCGGCGCGCACGTTGCTCACCGCCGACACGGCCCCCGGCCCGAAGAGCCAGAGGGTCTGCAAGGCCGAGAGCGCGCGCAGGATCGACCCCGGGAAGGCGGAGTCCGTCAGGCTCGCCGCCGCCGAGCCCGTCGTGAGGGAGAAGTCCGCCCAGCTCCCAGGGGCGCTGGCGACGAAGGCGCGCGGCCCGCTCACCAACCAGGCGCGCCCCTCGAAGGCGGCCACATCGACCGGGGCCGTCGGGGCGCCGGCGCCGAACGTCAGGGTCACCCCCGCCGCCGTCGCCGTGGCGTTCTGATCCAGGGTGATCTGGTTCGGGCCGTCCACCGTGAGCACGCGGCTGCCGGCTGGAATCCCCGGACCCGAGACGCCGACCGAGGGGCGCAGCCCCGTCGTCGTCGGGGCGAGCGCCGTGATGACCGGGGAGCCGTTCGTGGTGTTCCCCGTCCGCGTGTGCGGGTACTGGACCAGCGTCGTCCCGTCCCACGAGCGGTACCCTCCGGTGCGGTCGGCGAAGAGCACCAACTGATCCTGCCAGGTGGTGAGCCGACAGGCCGCGCTCACCGTGCCGGCCGGGGCGATCGTCGTGACGGCCGCCGTGTCGGCGTTGACCTGGGCCAGCGACCCATCGGCCAGGACGGCGATCAGCAGCCGCGTGGGCGTCCCGCCGAGGGTGAGCACCACGCCCCAGAGCGTCTGGATGGTCGTCCCGAGCGTGACGAGCACCGGCGCCGGCGGCGCAACGCTGCGCAGCGTCCCGGCGCCGATCGGCTGCAGGTTTTCGAGCCAGAAGAGCTCGTTGTCCTGGATGGCCGTCCGGGACGCCGTGCGGTTGATGCCGCCGGAGAAGTCGCGGAACTGACGGGTCGCCGTCGGCCCTCGGGTCGCGGGCATCGCTCAGCCCACCTCGTCGAGCCAGGCCGAGAGATCGGCCCAGGGATAGGGCAGGTGACCCGGCCGCGCGGCCGTGCGCTCCAGGCCCAGC
>JBHOQW010000024.1:0-1906 GCA_042408665.1 Dehalococcoidia bacterium | reverse complement strand
AGTGATAGTCTCTCAATCCATGATAGCACAGGTAGCGCGGCGCCGCCTGCCGCCGATTTCTTTCGTCTCTTTCGTTTCTTTCGTTGCGTTCGGGCTGCTCCCGCCTGTGCGCCGGGAACGCGGCGGGGAATTTTTTCGTTTTTTTCGTTTTTTTCGTACGGCCTCGCGGCACGTGCGTGGTCGCGGTGCTGAGACGTGAAAACCGGCGTGTGAGCGAGTGCCAGCGCGCCTGGGTGAGGGTGCGCGCGCACGGGTGAGACAGATGCCGGTGGTGGCGCGCTGAGACTGGTTTGTCGGCGAGCACGGACGTGGCGAGTTGCGCGGCCTGGTGCGCGGGTGATTTTTTTCGTTTTTTTCGTTTTTTTCGTAGGACTGTGGCTGGACAAACGGTGGGGAGCGCGCCGCGAGCACGGCCGACTGGCCCTCGTGCAGCGCAACGGTGCGGCGCCTGGGAGCGACTGGCGCGCGGAGGGGGGTTTGTCTGGTCGGATCGTCTGGTTGGTTATGGCGCCCGGCGCCTGGACAAAGAGCGCCGCCCTGGCTTCCCGCCGGGGCGGCGCGTGGGTGGTGTTTCTTGACCTGCACGCTACCCACTTTCTCCGTTTCTCTTTCTACTTCCCCTCAGCCGCTTCCAGCTCGTCGCGGAGGCAGCCGCCGTGTGCCAGGCTGCCATCGCGGCTGACGCAGACGGCGTTGGTCGTGTCGACGGCATGTTCGCACAGGACGCAGATCAGGATCTGGCGGCAGCGGCGGAGCGCCTGCCGTAGCTCTTCCTCGTCTGCCGGTCGTGGCGTCCGTCGGAGGGGAACGCCGTCCGCCCAGGCGCAGCCGAGCCGCTCGGCCGCCCATTGGCGGCGGCGTCGTGCGTTTGCGTCCATTTGTTCGCCTGCGGGTGAAATGCTGGTGAAATGCTGAGGCGGACAGGGACCGGACGTCCGGTCCCTGTCCGCCGTTTTTACCACGACAGATCCACAACCTCGCCGTCCGAGCGGCGGACGACGAGGACTTGGCCGTCCCCGACCCCGGAACGACGGTCCTCGTCGTGCCAGGTGTAGGCTCGGGACTTGAGGACCTCAACGGGGTAGAGTCCGGCGTCGGCCCAGGCCGCTGGCCAGTGACGGTGCACCCACTCGGGGACGGTCGGTGCGACCTCGGCCAGCCAGCGGAGCCGGCGCGCGGAGCGCGCGCGCTCCGAGGCGTCGCGGAGCTCTCCCGGGGTAGGCTCGGCCGCGCACGCCTGGTGGCGGGCGGGGTCAGTGCTGCGCAACGCGACGCAGTCGATAACTGCGCTGATTTGTCCGTCCGACAGCTCGGACAGGCCGCCAAGCGCCGCGCGCAGCCGCTCGATGTGGCGGTTGACATGGTCGCGCGCGGCGCTATCGAGGACACCGGCGTCATGGAGGCGCCGGACCGGCGCCAGCGCCACAACGACGCCGTCGGTGCGGGTCAGCGGGCGCACCAACCAGACCTCGCCCGGCCGTGGCGCCGGGACGATGCGGCCGTGGAAGCGCCACTCGCCACGCACCCACCGGCGGGCGAGCGGCGTGTGCCACGTGACGCCGGGCGGGAGCTCGGCGTTGTAGCGCGACGCCGGCGTCCACGTGGCGCTCACCTGGACGGGGAAAGGCTTCACCCCGCCACCTCCTGCATGAACACCGTCACCTGCACGGCGTGCAGGTGGCGGCGGCAGGCGTACCAGGTACGCGCTGCCGTTTTGACGGCGCCCATCGCCGGGCGCAGGCAAGGCTGCGCACCGGCGAGGGCGTTCAAGGGAAAGTCGCAGAACACGGCTCGACCTCCTACGGCGCTACGGCGCCACGCACAGGGACGCGGCGCCGATAATGCGTCCCTCGGCGTCCCGGACTGGGTCGCCAGGGCAGACAACGTCCCGGCGACCGACCGCCCA
>JBHOQW010000023.1:0-32830 GCA_042408665.1 Dehalococcoidia bacterium | reverse complement strand
CTAGCTGTAGTTCCCATGGACCTTGTTGACAACGGTGATGGGTGGACGCCCCCCGAGGGCGGTGTGGGATCTGCGGTGATTATAGAATGCAAGCCAACCCGGCAGGGCGGCCAACCGCTCGGCGTTGGTCCGGTAGAGCCGGGCGTACGCCCACTCCTCCAAGAGGGTCCGGATGAAGCGCTCCGCCTTGCCGTTGGTCTGCGGCCGGTACGGGCGGGTGAGCTTGTGCCGCGCACCCAAGACCTGGACGGCGTCGGCGAACGCCCTGGCATGGGTGTAGGCGAAGGCCCGGTCGGTGAGGATCCGCTCGATGCGGATGCCGTGGTCGGCGAAGAACCGGGCGGCGTCCAGGAAGAAGCGGGCGGCGGTGTCCCCCCGCTGGTCAGGCAACACCTGGACGTAGGCGAGCCGGGAGGCATCATCGACCGCCACGTGCAGGTCGTCGTAGCCGCTGCCCCGGGCCCGCTGCCGGCCCACCTCCCGCCCTAGGAGGCGGTGCCCGCCGCCGTCGGGGATGCGGGCGAGCTGCTTCACGTCGAGGTGGAGGAGCTCCCCCGGCCGCTCCCGGACGTAGCGGACCGGGACCCCAGTGCTCCGGTCCAGGGCTGCCAGCCGAGAGCAGCCATGGCGACGGAGCACCGCGTAGATGGTGGACCGGGGGTGGCCCAGCCGGGCCGCGAGCCGGTGTGGGCCGTGCCGGAGCCGGGTGCGGGCCTGGAGGATGCGGCGGACCGTCCGGGCGTCCAGGGCGTGGGGGCTGCGGTGCGGGCGCGAGGGCCGGTCCTCGAGGCCGGCCGGGCCCTCGGCTCGGTACCGCTGGAGCCAGCGGTGGGCGGTGGTGCGGGAGACGCCGACGGCCTCAGCCGCAGCGGCCACCGACCAGCCGAGGTCGGTGACGCGCTGCACCAGCAGGAGCCTTCCGAACGGGGTGAGCTTGGCGGTACGATGGGCCATGAGGACCTCCTGACGGTAGGGATGGGTGGTGTCACCCCATACCGCCTCAGGAGGTCCTCATCTGTCAACAACGTCGGTGGGAAGTACACCTAGCGCGCCGCCGGCCTTGCGCGCACGGCCGCGACGAACCCGCCGGCGGCCAGGAGCGGCAGCAGACCGGCGGCCACGAACAGCGCCGGAAAGCCCACGGCGTCGCCCACGAAGCCGAGGGCAAAGGCACCGATGGTGCCGGCGTCCCAGGCCAGGGCAAAGGTGGCCATGGCTGCCCCCCGCTCCTCCGGCGCCGCCCGGTCCACGGTGAGGATCGTCAGGCCGGTGTGCCCCAGCCCGAAGCCGGCGCCGAAGAGCAGCGCCGCCAGGTAGACCGCCAGCGTGTGCGGCACCAGGCCCAGGAGCAGCATCCCGACCGCCGCCAGCACCAGCCCGGGCAGGATGATCGCCGGCCGGCCCCAGCGGTCCGCCAGCGTGCCGCCCACCCAGCGAGCCGGCACCAGCGCCATCCCCTCCAGGAAGAAGAACAGACCGGCGCTGCCCAGGTCGCGGTGTGTCACGTAGAGGGCGAGGAAGGCCATCAGCACGCTGAACGACATGGTGAGCGCCAGGAAGGTGGTGGTGGGCAGCAGCGCGGCGCGACTGATCAGGCGGCCGGTGCGGGGACCGGCCGGCCGCGCATGCTCCGTGAGCGGCACCGCCAGCACGGTGGCGCCCAGCGTCACCGCCGCGGGGAAGAGGAAGAAGGCGCGCAGGCCGATCGCGCCGGCCACGGCCGTGCCCAGCCAGGGCCCGTACACGTTGGTGAGGGTGTAGAGCACCCCATACCAGCCCATGCCCTCGCCCCGACGCGTGACCGGCAGCACGTCGGCAAGCTGGGCCAGGGCCGCCGTGGTGTAGAGGCACATGCCGGCGCCGGTGAGCAGCCGGATTACCGTCAACGCCAGGGGGTCGCGGGTGAGCGCGTGCACGGCCAGCATGGCGGCGGTCAGCCCGCCGCCCACCAGCAGCACCGGCCGCCGCCCGCGTCGGTCCGTCAGCCGGCCGGAGAACGGCCGCGTGATGAGGGAGGCCACGCCGAAGGCGCCGCCCACCACCCAGCCCACCTGCCACTTGGGCGCGTCGCCCACATAGAGGGGCAGCGTGGCGAAGAGCAGGGCCCAGCCCAGGAAGAACAGGTGCAGCGAAACGAGGGTGAGGGTGTAGTCCCGCGTCCACAGCGGCTCGCGGGCCGGCACCGCGGCGAGGGGACGGCTGCCGGAACGGAGCACACGGGCCACGGTTTTCTCCGGGTGTGGAGTTCAGGTGAGGTCACGCCGGGCGCCGATTCGGGCGTCGGCCGTTTGAGGTGAGGGTAGCGGCTGTGCTCCGTTAACGGAACAGGTGGCCGCCCGCGGCTACGCGCCGAGGTGGCGCTGCACCGCTGCCAGGAGGTCGTCGAGGTCGAACGGTTTCATAAGGTAGTCGGCCGCGCCCAGCTCCGCGGCGCGCTCGCGCAGGTGACGGTCCGCCGAGATCAGGATCACCGGGATGGGACCGGGGCGCTCGGCGCGGAGAGGGGCGCGCGCCAGCAGGCGACAGAACTGGGTCCCGTCCATCGCTGGCATCGCGAGGTCCAGGAGGATGAGGTCCGGCGGTTCCTCCGCCACCCGCTGCAGCGCCTCCCGCCCGTCGCCGGCGGTACGCACCCGGTAGCCCTCTAGGTGGAGCGCCTCACCCACCAGCCGCCGGATATCCGGCTCATCGTCCACCACCAGCACCACCGGTCGGCGTGCCATCGCGCGGCCTTGTCGCGTCATGCTGCGGGGCACTGAGGGCTGGCTTGCCGCCATGCTAGGCAGACGCCGGGCGACGGTCAACCGCGCTGCGGCACGCGCACCCGGCCGCCCGGCTTCTGTCTCGGCGGCCGGCGCCGCTACCATAGCAGGTGATGACCTCCGGGGAGCACGCCCATGCACAGCCGCTGGTCCGACGCCGAGGCCGCCGGCCTCGATGACCTCGACCTGCTCGTCTACACCTCGCGCCTGATCGGGGCGGACGACACGCTGGTGGTGTGGGGCGGTGGCAACACCTCGCTCAAGCGGGTGGAGACGGACTTCCGCGGCCGCCCCGTGGAGGTGCTGCGCGTCAAGGGCTCTGGCTCGGACATGAAGTCCGTGCAGCGTCGGGACTTCCCCGGCGTGCGCCTGGAGGACGTGCGCGCCCTTCTTGACCGGGATGACATGTCCGACGAGGAGATGGTGGCCTACCTGCGCCACACGCTGATGGAGCCGGACGCGCCCCGCCCCTCCATCGAGACGCTGCTGCACGCCTGGATCCCCCAGGCCAGCGTGGCCCACTCCCACGCCGACGCCATCCTCATGCTCACCAACAACTGCGACGGCGAGCTGCACGTGCGCCGCTGCTTCGGCCGGGACGTGGCCATGATCCCGTACATCCGTCCCGGCTTCCGTCTCTCCAAAGAGGTGGCCCAGGCCTACGCGCGTAACCCCGGCCTACGCGGCGTGGTGCTGATGAAGCACGGGCTCATCACCTGGGGCAGAGACAGCCGCGAAAGCTACGAGACGCACATCGCGCTGGTGACCAAGGCCGAAGAGTACGTCGCCACCGCCGCGGATGGCCGGCGCGTGTTCGGCGGCGTGCGCCGTCCGGCCCTGCCGCCGGAGGAGCGGCGCGCCGTGGCCGCACAGGTGGCGCCGGCCATCCGCGGCGCGCTCAGCGCCAAGCGGCGGGCCGTGCTGCGCTTCGACGACGGCGAGGACGTGCTCGCCTTCCTGGAATCCGAGAAGGCGCCGGCGCTGTCGCAGGTCGGCCCGGCCACGCCGGACCACCTGCTCAACACCAAGCGGCTGCCGCTGTGGCTGGAGGTGCCGGACCCCACGGACGTGGAGGCGCTGTGCCAGGCGGCGCGGGAGGGCCTGGCCCGGTACGCGGAGGAGTACCGCGCCTACGTGGCCCGCCACAACCGCGAAGGCTACCCCCTGCTCGACCCCTACCCGCGCGTGATCCTGGTGCCGGGCCTGGGCATGTGGACGACGGGGCGCGACGCCCGCGCCGCGCGCATCGCCGGTGATATCTACCACCACACGATCAGCGTGATGGCCGGCGCCTCGGCCCTGGCGGACTACGAGTCGCTCTCCGAGGCGGACGCCTTCGCGGCGGAGTACTGGCCGCTGGAGCTGTACAAGCTCAGCCTGCTGCCGCCGGAGCAGGAGCTGGCCCGGCGTGTGGCTTTCATCACCGGCGGTGGCCGCGGCATCGGCCGGGCCATCGCCGAGCGCTTCGCCGCTGCCGGGGCGCACGTGGTGGTCACGGACATCAACGGCGTCGCCGCGGCCGAGGTGGTGGCGGCCATCGAGGCCCGCTACGGCGCGCGCCGTGCCACTGGCCTCGCCCTGGATGTGACCGATGAGGCGGCGGTGTGCCGCGCCTTCCGCGCGGCGGCGCTGGCCTACGGCGGGGTGGATATCGTGGTGTCCAACGCCGGCATCGCCGAGGCGGCGCCTATCGAGCAGATGGACCTGGCCCTGTGGCAGCGCAGCATGGCCGTGAACGCCACCGGCCACTTCCTGGTGGCACGGGAAGCGCTGCGGCTCATGCGCCGGCAGGGGATGGGCGGCAGCTTCGTGTTCATCGTCTCCAAGAACGTGCCGGCGCCGGGGAAGGACTTCGCCGCCTACTCGGCCGCCAAGGCGGCGGAAGCGCAACTGGCCCGCATCGTGGCCATCGAGGGGGCGGAGATCGGTGTGCGCGCCAACATGATCCACCCGGACGCGGTGTTCGAGGGGTCTGGGCTGTTCTCGCCGGAGCTGCGCGCCGGGCGGGCAGCGGCACACGGCGTCAAGCCGGAGGAGCTGGAGGAGTTCTATCGTCGGCGCAATCTGCTCAAGGTGCGTGTGCTGCCGGAGGATGTGGCCGAGGCCGCTCTGTTCCTCGCCTCTGACCGGGCCGCCAAGACCACCGGCGCCGCGCTGGCCGTGGACGGGGGCGTGCGCGAGGCCTTCCCACGCTGAGCGGCGGGCTTGCCCCTTGGCGCGCGGGCCTTACCCTAGGGAGTGCTGCGTAGGGGGACTCCCGCAGCACGTAGTACCCAGCACGCGGCGCTGGAGAGACCGATGCACGAGGCAGCACGTGAGAAGGCGCGCGGCATCATCGCCGAGCAGGTACAGAAGATTCAGCGCCTGCGGGCCACGGGCCCCAATCCGTTCGATTACTGGCTGTGGGCGGACGAAACGGTGCAGATGTTGGAGGCGATTTACGGCCGCGGCGCGCCCGAGCCGGCCGGGTTCGCCACCATCGTGTACGAGCGGGGCCGCACCCCGGACCAGCGCGGCGCCTTCGACAACATGACCCTCGGCATCCACGGCGAGTGGGGCATCCGCGCCCGGCTCAGCCGCGCCGAACCGTACCTGAACCGGCTGCTGGAGCAGCTTTCCCCCAGCGCCCCATGAGCGCTGAGCGATGCGTGCTGAGTGAGGGGGCCCTCACCCCCGGCCCGCGGGGAAATGCGGCCCCGCAGGGCACAAGTCCCGCGCTCCGGCTTGCCGGGGCAGAGCCGAAGGCCGGGGTGCCACAGCCGCAGCGGGTCGGGGGCAGGGGGCTGGCGCCAGCGACTCAGGTTCGCCGGCAAGATTTAACACTCTCCCATGAGCGGGAGAGGGTGGCGAGCCGCAGGCGGGCCGGGTGAGGGCCTGCCCCCACGCAGCGCTCAGCACTCCTCAGCACGCCACGGGAGAGGCGTCCTGGGCGATGCCGAGCCGCTCCAGCCGCTCGCGCGTGGGCACACCGTTGGCGTCCCAGCCCATGGCCGCGTAGTAGGACTGGATGGCGTGCCGGAACCCCGCCTCGTCCAGCGGTTTTCCGGTGGGGGAGCTGTCGCTGCGGAAGGGGCCGAAGAAACGCCTGGGCAGCCTGTCGTCCTCGGCCGTGAAGCCCTCGCGCAGGTTGAAGAGGCGCGCCAGCGTGGCGGCGCGCTCCCCCCAGGCCAGCACGTCCTGCACCGTCACGTCCCAGCCGGTGACGCCGCCTATCACCTCCGCCATCTGCTGCGGTGAGTAGGGCAGGAAGTGGCACATGCCCACGCTGTCCAGGAAGTGGCGGAAGGTGGAGAACAGGTAGAAGAGGCGCATCTTCTCGTCCGAGAAGCCGTGCGCCTGGATCGGCTGCAGCGACGGGTCGAACTCGCGCATGCGCTGCAACACCGGGCTCTCGGTGAGGGCGGCCGTGTCGTGGAAGTTGTGCATGTGGTCGGCGCCGGTGGGGGAGACGGCGTAGCCCACGCCCAGCGCGTGCTTGACGCGCGGCTCATGCATGGGGATCTCCTGTCCCTTGACGGCCAGCACCAGCTCCTCGGCGCCGCGACCCCATTTGCGCGCCAGCCGCTGCGAGCCCTCTGCCAGGTCGTTGCCCAGACCGCGGCGGTGGGCGATGTCCTCGATGAGGCGCAGGATCAGGCGACCGTCGCCCCAGCGCAGCTCCAGGCCGCCCGTGTCCTCCTTGGTGATGATGCCCCTCTCGTAGCACTCCAGGGCGAAGGAGATGGTCATGCCGGTGGAGATGGTGTCCATCCCCAGCGCGGCCATCCGCTCCGAGGCCTTGGCCAGCACGCGCAGGTCGTTCACGCCGCAGTTGGAGCCGAGCGCGGCCAGCGTCTCGTACTCCGGGCCGCCGTAGCGGCGGTCGACCTTGATCTCCGGTGTGTCCACCTCCACCACCCGCTTGCAGCGCACGGCGCAGGCGAAGCAGGTGTCGCGGTCTACCAGGATGGTTTCGGTCATGGTGTGGCCGGAGATCTTCTCGCTGTCCGCGAACTGCCCCTCCTGGAAGTTGTAGGTGGGCAGGCCGCCGGCGAGCTGCTGGCCGCGCAGCACGCCCGCCGTGCCGTGCTCGTGGTACATCTGTGTGTACTGCGGGTTGGAGGTCTGCCAGATGGCCAGGGCCTTGACCTTCTTCGGGTCGTACAGGGGCAGGGCGCCCTTGCCGCGGGCGGCGAGGGCCTTCAGGTTCTTGGCACCCATCACCGCGCCCATGCCGGTGCGGCCGGCGAAGTGGGAGACATCGTTGACGATAGCGGCGAAGCGCACCAGGTTCTCGCCCGCCGGGCCGATGATCGCCGTGCGGATGCCCTTGCCCAGCTCGGCGCGGAGCGCCTCCTCCGTCTCCAGCACCTCCTTGCCCCAGAGGTGGGCGGCGTCGTGCAGCTCGGCCCGGCCCTCGTTCAGGTACAGGTAGACGGGACGGGGGGCGCGGCCGCGGATCACCACGGCGTCAAAGCCGGCGCGTTTGCACTCCGCGCCGAAGAATCCGCCCACTTCGGAGTTGCCGAAGCCGCCGGTGAGCGGCGATTTGGCGCCCACGCCGTTACGCCCCTGCCCGGAGAACGGCGCGGCGGTGACGATGCCGGGCGCGAACACTAGCACGTTCTCCGGCCCTAGGGGGTCCGCGCCCCGGGGCACCAGTTTGAGCAGGTAGTGGGCGATCAGCGCCCGGCCGCCCAGATAGGTGCGGAAAAACGCCTCCCCTGGCTCCTCGACCGTGAGCGAGCCGGTGGTGAGATCGACGTGCAATACCCGGTTGTTGAACCCGAATGGCATCGCTGCCTCCCCTGCTCGGCTCATCCCCCGCTCATCGGCGCCACGCACTCCAGCAGGTCGCCCGGGCGGAGCGGCGTGTCCGGCTGGGCCACGGCGCCGTTGACGGCGTGCAGCCAGAACTCATGCCGTGCCAGGCCAAGCTGTTCCAGCACCGCGCGCACGGTGCTGCCCTCCGGCACGTCCACCTCGGCGGTGTCGCGGCCGTTGAGCAGCCGGGAGGGCTCACCGTGCAGGCGGACCGTCACGCGCATGGCCGGCCGCGCCTCCAGACAAAAGGGTGCGCCGTGCACGCTATCAGCGGCCAGCGCAAGTGTCAACGCGCCTGCGGCGCTGGCGCGCCGGCACCGCGGGCCGCTACGCTCTCAGTGGTTAGGGTGGCCGTGTCGCACCCGGCTGTCCGGCCGGATGGGAGGTGAACCGGCGCCGCCCGTTCCTAGGAGGGTCGCCGTGACGGCGCTCCGCACTACCATCGCCCCCCGACCGCCGTTCGCCTTTGCCCTGGCGCTCGACTACCTGCGCACCTCCCCCTCCACCGTGACGGAAGTCGTCACGGCCGCGGCCTGTCTGCGCGCTGTGCGCCTGCTGGACCGCGATGTGGTGGTGCAGATCGGGCCCGCCCACCCGGACGGGAGCCTGGCGGTGGAGGTGCACGGCGCGGACGTGCGGGCCGCTCACCTGGCGGCCGCCGTGGCCCTGGCCGAGCGGGTGCTGGCCGCCCACGCCGACGTGCGCGCCCTGGAGCGTGACCTGGCGGCCGACCCGGTGATGGCCGAGCTGGCGCGGCGCTACCGCGGCCTGCGCCCGGTATTGATCGCCGACCCGTTTGAAGCGCTGGTGTGGGCGATCATCGGCCAGCAGATCAACGTTGCCTTCGCCGCCAAGCTCAAGCGGACGCTGGTGGAGCGCTTCGGCCGGCGGCTGACGCTGGACGGGCACGAATTCCTGCTCTTCCCGGACCCGGAGGCGCTTGCTGGCCTCAACCATGAGCGCGACCTGCGCCCGCTGCAGTTCTCCCGCCAGAAGTCGGCGTACGTGATCGGCGCGGCGCGTGCCGTGGCCGCCGGCCATCTGGACCTGGAGGCGTTGCGCCGGGCGGAACCGGAGGAGGCGGTGGCGCGCCTCACCCAGCTCAAGGGTGTGGGCCGCTGGACGGCGGAATACGTGCTCCTGCGTGGCCTCGGCTTCCCGGATGTCATCCCCGCCGCCGACGGTGGCCTGCGCCGGGTCATCGGCCGGGCGTATGGCCTCGGCCGACCGGCCACCGAGGCGGAGGTGCGCGCGCTGGCCGCCCGCTGGGCGCCCTGGCGGGCCTATGCCGCTTTCTACTGGTGGTTTACCCTTCAGCGCGCCGGCCCTCCCCCCAGCCCCCGGCCCGCTGAGCCCGGTGGTACCGCGTTCCACCGCGGGCCGGGGGCCGAGGGGTGCCCGACGGGCGGGGTGAGGGGCAGCACGCAGCACTTAGCGGGAGGGGAGATGGCCCGCCGGGCGCCTCCCGTGTAGCATGCACGCGGAGGTGCTGGGATGGTGGAGGGCACGGCCGGGCCGCTGGCCGGCATTCGCGTGATCGACATCGGTACGATGATCGCCGGACCGTTCGCGGCCACGCTGTTGGCCGACTTCGGCGCTGAGGTGATCAAGGTCGAGCTGCCCGGCCGTGGCGACATGCTGCGCCATCTCGGCCCGGTGCGCGACGGCACCTCGCTGTGGTTCGCGGCCGACGCCCGCAATAAGAAATCCGTCACGCTTGACCTGCGCCGCCCCGCCGGCCGCGCGCTGCTCCTGCGCCTGGTGGCGGTGGCCGACGCCCTGGTGGAGAACTTCGTCCCCGGCACGCTGGACGGCTGGGGCCTGGACGGGGACACCCTGCGCGCCGCCAACCCTCGTCTGATCATCTTCCGCGCCTCTGGCTTCGGCCAGACCGGCCCCTACCGGCGGCGCCCCGGGTACGACCGGGTGGGCGTTGCGTTCGGTGGGCTGTGGCACATCACCGGTAAGCCAGATGATGAGCCCATTCGGCCCGGCACCTCCATCGCCGATTACCTCACCGGCACCTTCGGCGCGCTGGGGTTGATGCTCGCCCTCTATCACCGTGACGCGCGCGGCGGCCCGGCGCAGGAGATCGACGGCTCCCTGTTCGAGAGCGTCTTTCGCCTGATGGAGTACACGGCGGTGCACTACCACCTGGAGGGGGTGGTGCGGGACCGCACCGGCAACGCCGGTCCTGCCGTGCCCTCCGGCGCCTTCCGCACGTGCGATGGCCGCTGGGTGGCGCTGGTGGCGGCGGAGGACGCCATGTACGCGCGCCTGATGCGCGCCATCGGTCGCGCGGACCTGGCAGAAGAGCCGCGCTACCGTACGGCACCGGGCCGGGCGGCCGACCGGGAGCCGATCGAAGCCGCCATCCGTGCGTGGGTGGCGGCGCGGCCCCTGGCCGAGGTCCTGGCGACGCTGGAAGCGGCCGACGTGCCCGCCGCCGCCAGCACTACCATCGCCGATATCTTTGCCGACCCGCACTACGCCGCGCGGGCGGCGATCATCACCACCGAGGACCCGGCCCTGGGCACGGTACGTATGCAGGGCGTGACGCCCAGGCTGTCACACACACCCGGCTCCGTGCGCCGCGGCGCGCCGCTCCTGGGCGAGCACAACCGTGAGGTGTACGAAGGCCTGCTGGGTCTCGACCCGGCCGAGCTGGCGCGCCTCCACGCCGACGGCGTCATCTGAGCGAGGGCGCGCTCGCGCCTTTTAGGGACCGTCCCGATACGAACCTGGCGGCGCCGTCGGTAGCCTCGTGAGTGCAGAGTGCCGAGTGCCGTCGACTGCCCCGCGCAGCACTCATCGCTCAGCACTGGAGCAGGGATGGCGCGATGCCCGTGCTGCCGCCCGACGTCCGCCCGCTCGACCTGCGCCCCTATCTGGCGCGTCTGCACGGCTTTCTGCCCGGCCGGCGCACCGGCACCGTGGCCGAGGCCGTGGGCCTCACCGTGGAGGCAATGGGACTGAGCGGCACGGTGGGGGAGTTGGTGCGCCTGCCCGGCGCGGACGGTGAGGTGCTGGCCGAGATCGTCGGATTTCGCGGCGCGCGCACGCTGCTCATGCCGCTGGGCGAGCTGACCGGCTTACGCGCTGGCGCCACGGTGGAGGCACTGGGCCGTCCCCTGGCGGTGCCGGTTGGCCGGGCGCTGTTGGGACGGGTGTTGGACGGGCTGGGCCGACCCATGGACGGCAAGGGGCCGCTCAGCGGGCACGCCTACCCGGTGGCCGCCGGCGCGGCGCCGGACCCGCTGGGCCGGGCGCCGGTGCGGGAGCCGTTTCCCACCGGCGTGCGTGTGATCGATGCCCTGCTCACCTGTGGGCGCGGCCAGCGCGTTGGCATCTTCGCCGGCTCCGGCGTGGGCAAGAGCACCACCCTGGGCATGATCGCCCGCTACGCCGCGGCGGACGTGAACGTCATCTGCCTAGTGGGCGAGCGCGGGCGCGAGGTGCGCGAGTTCCTAGAGCGCGACCTGGGCCAGGCCGGTCTGGCCCGCTCCGTGGTGGTGGTGGCGACCAGCGACACGCCCGCGCTGGTGCGCATCAAGGCCGGCTGGGTGGCGACCACCATTGCCGAGGCGTTTCGTGACCAGGGGCAGAACGTGCTCTTGCTCATGGACTCCGTCACGCGCTTGGCGATGGCCCAGCGCGAGGTCGGCCTGGCGGCGGGCGAACCGCCGGCGCTGCGCGGCTACCCGCCCTCGGTGTTCTTCTTGATCCCGCGCCTGCTGGAGCGGGCCGGCAACGGTGACCGCGGCTCGATCACGGCCTTCTACACCGTGCTGGTGGAGGGCGATGACCTGACGGAGCCGGTGACGGACACCGCCCGCGGCACGTTGGACGGCCACATCGTGCTGTCGCGTGCCCTAGCGGCCGAGAACCAGTTCCCGGCCGTGGACGTGCTCGGCAGCATCTCGCGCGTCATGCCGGCGGTGGTGACGGCCGCGCACCTGGAGGCGGCCGGCCGCCTGCGCGCGCTCCTGGCCGCCCATCACGACGCGCGCGACCTGATCGCCGTGGGCGCCTACGTGAGCGGCACGAACCCGCAGGTCGACGAGGCCGTGAAGAAGCTGCCGGCCATCCGCCAGTTCCTCCGCCAGCGTCCGGAGGAGTCTACCCCGTTCGCGGAGACGGTGGCGATGCTACAGACGCTTGCCGGAGACGAGGCGGCATCGTGACGTTCCGATTGCAGCGCATCCTGGACCTCAAACGCTGGAAGGAGGAGCAGCAGCGCCAGCGGCTCGGCGCCGCGGCGCGGGCGCGCCTGGCGGCCGAACGGCGGCTGCATGAGCTTCAGGCAGAGGAGCGGCGGCGACGGGAGACGATGGCTGCGCTGCTGGCCGGTAGCCGGGTGGACGCGGCGCGCGTGCTGGAGGCGGCTCGGCTGCTGGATGCCGTCACCCGGGCGGTGGCCGCCCAGGCGCGCGTGGTGGCGGAGCGCCGCGCGGCGGAGGAGGTCGAACGGGCACGGCTGGTGGAGGCGATGCGTGAGCGGCAGGCGTTTGACCGGCTGCGCGAGCGGCACGCGGAACGGGAGCGGGACGAACATCAGCGGCGCGAGACGGCCCTGCTGGGCGAAATCGCCAACGCCCGGGCCGCAAGACGGCGTCCACGGCGGGCGGCCGACGCCCCGGCTCCCATGAGTGCTGAGTACTGAGGGCTGCGGGGCGCTCCCTGCTCCGCGCGCAGCACCCGGCACGCAGCACCGGCAGTGTGCGTGCATGGCCCAAGCCTTACACACGCATGTGCACGCACATTTGCCCGAGAGAGGAAGCCACGGTGAACACAATTCTCAATGACCCCCGCATCACCATCGCCCAGCAGGCCCTGCAGGGGCTGGCGCGGCGGCAGGAGGCGATCGCCGCCAACATCGCCAACGTGGACACGCCCGGCTACCGACGCAAGGAGGTGCCGTTTGAGGCCGAGCTGCGCGCCCGGCTCGGCACGGGCCCCCGGCTCGCCACCACCGATCCCCGCCACTTCATGGTCGCACCGGCAGGGGATGGGCTGCTGCGGGCGGCGCTGGACGGTGCCCGGGGACGCACGCGCACCGGCCGCAACGACGGTAACGATGTGGATATCGACTACGAGATGACACGCTTGGCGGAGACCGCGCTGCGCTACCAGTTGCTCACACAGGTGACGAGCACGCGCTTTACCACGCTGAAAGACATCGTCGCGCGCGCCTCGTAGGGGCGATACGCGCTGGGTTGGAGGTGCAGTGGTGGGCCTGATCGGTTCGTTGCAGGTCAGCCGCAGCGCGCTCCAGGCGGAGCGGCTGCGCATGGACGTGGTGGCCAACAACCTGGCCAATATCAACTCCACGCGCACGCCGGAGGGTGGCCCCTATCGGCGGCAGACCGTGCTGTTCCGGCCGGCCGGCGATGGCCTGAGCTTCGCCGCCGTGCTGGCCAAGCGCACGGGCGCCGCCCCGGGAGGGGTGGCCGTGGACGCCGTGGTGGAGGACCCGCGCCCGCCGCGCCGCGTCTACGATCCGAGCCACCCGGACGCCGACCAGGACGGCTACGTCCTCTACCCGGACATCGACGTGGCCGCCGAGATCACGGACATGATCTCGGCCACCCGCTCCTACCAGGCCAATGTGACGGCCATCAACGCCATTAAGGGCATGGCCCTCAAGGCGCTGGAGATTGGTCGCTAGCGCTTAGGTCCTGCGCCCGTGGCCGCTAGGGGGATCCCCCAATGCACGCGGTTGCTGGGCGGCTGCCAGAATACCCCTGCCGGTGGTCACCGCCGGCGGTGAGAACCGGGGAACCGAGCGATGCCGATCCAGGGAGTCACATCCGTCACACTCGCGCTCACCGGCGCCGCGTCCCCGGCCGAAGGCACGGGGCCCGCGCTCCGCCAGGCCGGCGCCACGGCGGCTGGTTTCGACTTCGGCCGCGCGCTGGGCGACCTGATTGACCAGTTCTCGGCAACCGAGCAGCGGACGACCGACCTCGTCGCCCGCGCCGCCGCCGGTGAGGACGTGGATATCCACGATGTGATGATCGCCGTCCAGGCGGAGAGCCTCTTGTTTCAAGTGGGGCTCCAGGTGCGCAACAAACTGGTTGAGGCCTACCACGAAGTCTTCCGCATGCAGGTGTAGCCATGCCCGAGGTGCTCGCCGCCTCGTCCGTCCTGCCGCCGGTGACCGGCCTACCCTCCGGCGCGGGGTCGAGGCCCGCGCGTGATGCCGGCTTCGGCGCCGCCCTGCGCGGCTCGCTGCGCGAGGCCGCACTGAACGACGGTGACCCAACGGCAGAGCACGATCCGGCGGTCGGCGAGCTGGCGGCCGGTTCCCCGACCCTGCCGGGGTGGCCGTTGCTCTTCATGGTGACCGTCACAAGCAGCGAGGAGGCGGCGGTTGCCGGCGGGCCAGATCGGGAGGCAACGCGGCTCCCCGCGTTGCCGGTTGGGGCGGAGATGCCGACTTCGGCCGGGGTATCGGTCCAGGATGGAGCGCCGTTGACCGCGCAGGTGGTGGCCGATACCCGGCGGCCGACCGGGCAGAAAGGAACAGGGGTCGAGGAGCAAGGAACAAGCGGGAGTAGCGGAAGTCTCGACTCGCTTGCCGCGGCGGGTGAGGGGGGTGAGGTCTGGCCCTCACTCGGCACCCCCGGCTTCGCCGGGGTCGCCACTCTCTCCCGCCCTGTGGGCGACGGTTCCGTCGTTGGCGAACGTCCGTCGCTGACGGCAATCCCCCTCGCCTACAGAGTGGGTGAGGGGGCGGCAGAACGGTCCCGCACCCCCAGCCTCGCGCCGCTCGTCCATCCCCTCTCCCCCGTCGCAGGAGAGGGGGGTGAGGAGGACCCCTCTCCCGGTTTGCGGGAGAGGGTGGCGAGCGCACGCGAGCCGGGTGAGGGCGGGATGGACACGCTGGACGTGGGCGGACTGGGACGGCCCATGGACGGCAAGGGGCCGCTCACCGGTGCGGAAACTGTCACCAACGCGGCTCTGACCTCGGCAAGCCGAGGCACCGCCATGTCCGACGCCGACGGCGCCGGCACGTCAGGCACGCCCTCGACCCCGACCGGGACGGCCGCGCTGGCATCGTCGGCAGTCGGAGTCATGGATACCTCGTTCGGCGCGGCGGATGTCGCGGACCAGGCGGCGCGCACCGGCGCGGCCGCGTCACAGCACGGCGCCGCCCCGGTCGACGTGCTGCCGACCGCCGCCCCGCGTCCGTCGGCGGTGGCACAGGTGGCGGCGGCGCTGGCCCTCTCCGCCCGCGACGGCGTCACCGAGGTGACGATCACCCTGCGCCCGCCGGAGCTGGGTGAGGTGCGGGCGCGGATCGTAACCGGACCGGACGGGCTGGTGATTCGCCTATCCGCCGAGCATGAGGCGGTAGGCGCGCTGTTGCGGGCGCGTGCCGGTGATCTCCAGCAGGCGCTGGTGGCGCAGCAGGTGTCCGTGGCCGAGGTGCATGTGCTGCACAACCCGCCGCCCGCCCCTGTCTCCACGGCGCCGGACTGGCAGGGATGGCAGGAGCGGTGGTGGCTCCGGCGTGAGCCGGGACAGCGGGAGCAGCAGCCGGGCGGCGAGGGCACCGGCCAGGAGACAGACGACGAGGCATAGAGAGAACCGGCCTGAGCGTCTCGTCCAGGAGGCAGGAGATGCAGGTAGGGAGCGCGACCGCCACCACGACCGCATCCGTGAACGGCACGGCGAGCAAGCCGGCCGACGGGCGGCCGCAGGTGGATTACCTCAAGCTGATCGTGGCGCAGATGCGCAACCTCAACCCGATGGACCCGAGCAGCGGCGGCGACGGCCTGACGATCATGATGCAGGCCGAAACGCTCAACCAGCTCATCAGCCTGAACACCGCCCTGCACGACCTGCAGACGCTCAACCAGACGAGCTACGCCGCCGCTCTGGTGGGCCGCACCGTGACGGGCGTGGCTGAGGGTGGCACGGTCACGGGCACCGTGCGCGGCGTGAAGATGGTCGCGGGCGGCCCCGTGCTGGAGCTGGACAGCGGCCGCAGCCTACGCCTGCTGGACATCACCGAGGTGAAGGGCGCGTAGGGGTTGTCCGCCCAGTCTGGAGCTGGAACCTCACGGCAGGGACGCCTGCCGAATACGCATAGTAAGGAAGGGACAAAAAGCGATGTTACGGGCGTTTTCGTCGGCGGTATCCGGGATGCGCAGCCAGATGGCGTTCATGGACGTGGTGGCGAACAACATCGCCAATGTGAACACCACGGCCTTCAAGGCGGCGCGGGCGCGCTTCGCCGACATGCTCTACCAGACGCTGAATGGCGGCAGCGCCGAAATCAACCCGACGCAGATTGGGCTGGGTACGCGCCTGGCCGGCGTAGACACCATCATGACGCAGGGTGCTCTGCGCACCACCGGCAACCCGCTGGACCTGGCCATTGAAGGCGACGGTTTCTTCATTCTCAAAGATGCCAATGGTAACAAGTTCTATACCCGTGATGGCAGTTTCATCATCGACAGCAACGGCGATCTCGTGCACGCCGGTACCGGCATGAAGGTGCAGGACGACAGCGGTGGCAGCGACGCTCTCACCGGCTTCGATCCCACCCAGTACAGCTCGGTAAGCATCGGCCCGGATGGCAAGATTATGGCTATCCCGGCCGCGGGCGGTGCACCGACGCAGATCGGGCGGATTGGCCTGGCCACCTTCAAGAACCCTGACGGCCTTCTCCACGCGGGCGATAACCTGTGGCGGGAGTCGACGTCGTCCGGCACCGCGAGTCCTACGGCACCGCAGCAAAACGGTGCCGGTAGCCTGCGCTCCGGCATGCTGGAGAGCTCAAACGTGGACCTGGCGCAGGAGTTCGCCAACATGATCGCCGCGCAGCGCGGCTTCCAAGCTAACTCGCGCGTGATCACCGCCTCAGACGAGATCCTGCAAGACCTGGTGAACATCAAACGCTAACGGCACGGGGAGGGGCGCCGCGCCACCCCTCCCTTCCCCCCATACGGTGGTCGCGCGTGCGCACGCTGCTCCTCTGGCTGTCCCTCGCCCTCCTGCTGCCGGCCTGTTCGCTGCGGTGCGCCGGGGCGGGCGATGGCACACTGTACGTCGCCAACCTGCGCTCGTCGGACGTCTCGGTCGTCGCGCTGGCGGACGGCTCCCAGCGGGCGCGCGTGCCGGTCGCCTTCAACCCGCACGAGCTGGCCCTGGCGGGTGGCACCCTACTCGTCACCAACTACCGCAGCGGCGCCGTCACCCGCCTGACCCTGCCGGACCTGGCCGCCAGCCCCGTCGCCCTGGGCGGCGAGCCGCACGGCGTCGCCGTGGTCGACGCGCTGGCTGCGGTCACGCTGGGGCGGGCCGGGCAGGTGGCGCTGCTGGACCTTCCCGACGGCCGCGTCCGCGCCACCGTGCCCACCGGCGGGGAGCCGCACATGGCCGTGGCCTGGGGCGATCGCCTCTACGTGGCCGACGCCGCCGGCGGTGCGCTGCTGGAGATCGACCTGGCCGCGGCCGCCGTCACCCGCCGCGTGGCCGTGGGCATGACCCCGGAGTCGCTGGACGTCAGCCCGGACGGCGCCACCATCGCCGTGGCCAATGCCCGCTCCGGTGACCTTTCGCTCGTGGAGCGGCAGGGGTTCGTGGAGCGGGCGCGGGTGCCGCTACCGGGCAGCCCGGTGCGCGTGCGCTACCGCCCGGACGGGCGCACGCTGGCCGTCTCCCTCAACGACGCCGGGCAGGTGGCGCTGCTGGACACCGGCGGCGCCGTCGTGGCGCTCATCCCGGTGGGAGCAGGCCCGGACGGCCTCGCCTTCAGCCCAGACGGGCGGTTGCTGTACGTGGCCCTCACCGGCACGGGCCGCGTGGCCGTGGTCGATGTGACGCGGCGGCGGGTGGTGCGCACCCTCCCGGCCGGCGACGGCCCCAGCGGCCTGCTGCTCCTTCCCTGAACGTTTGCCCGTAACCGCTGATGCTGCTTCCCTAAGGACAGGACTGCGGGAGCGACGCGCCATGGCGACCAAGCGGGCGGTGCTCGCCTTCAGCGGCGGGCTGGACACGAGCGCGATTCTCACCTGGATGGTGCGCGAGCTGGGCTGGGAGGTGATCACCTTTACCGCCAACCTCGGCCAGCGAGAGACGGACAGCCTGCGCGTTGCCGCGGAGAAGAGCCGCCTCATCGGCGCCGTGGCGCACGAGGCGGTGGACCTGCGCCGCGAGCTGCTGGAGGAGTTCTTCCTGCCCGCGCTGCAACTGCACGCCCGGCTGGAGGGGCGCTACCTGCTCGGCACCTCGCTCGCACGTTATCCCACGGCCCGCGCCGCCATGCGCGTGGCCCGGCAGTACGGCGCCACCGTGCTGGCGCACGGCTCCACCGGCAAGGGGAACGACCAGGTGCGCTTCGAGACTACCTGGCTGGTGCTCAACGCCGATCCGGCCTATCACATCCCCGGCCTGGAGATCTACGCCCCCTGGAAGGAGGAGGACTTCCTGCGCCGCTTCGGCGATGGTGGCCGGCGGGTGATGCGCGCCTACCTGGAGGCGCACGGCGTGCCCGTCCCCTCCGGCGGCTCCGACCGGCCGGACCCCTACAGTCAGGACGAGAACATGCTGCACATCTCCTCCGAGGGTGTGGCGCTGGAGAAGCCGGAGGAGTCGCATGAGGGGCGCGTGATCTACACCCTGCTCACCGACCCGCGCCGGGCGCCGGACGCGCCCGAGTACGCGCGGGTGTTCTTCGACCGGGGCGTGCCGGTGCGGCTGGTGGTGGAGGACGAGCAGGGGCGAGAGCGGCAGCGGGCCGAAGGCGACCTGATCGAGGTCTTCACGCTCGCCAACGAGGCGGCGGGGCGGCACGGCGTGGGCCTGCTGGACATGGTCGAACACCGCTACGTCGGCATCAAATCCCGCGGCGTGTACGAGGCGCCCGGGCACACGCTGCTCCTGGAGGCGCACACCGACCTGGAGAGCCTCGTGCACGACGGGCCGGTGATCGACCAGAAGTGCGCGCAGGCGCCGCACGTGGCGCGCCTGATCTACAACGGCGGCTGGTTCTCGCAGGAGATGCGGCGCTACCTGTCCGCTCTGCCTGAGGAGCAGGCGCGGGTTACCGGCTGGTCGCTGGTGCGCCTGTACAAGGGCAGCGCCCTGCCGGTGGCGCGCTGGAGCCCCTACAGCCTGTACGATCCCACCATCGCCTCCTTCGACGATATGACCGGCCGTGGCTACGACCCGCGCAAGGCGCGCGGCTTCATCGACGTGCAGGCGCTGCATATGTACGTCGCCGAGCGGGTGCGGCACCAGGTCGCCCTGGTCCAGGCGCCGGAGCGCCAGGGGTAAACGGCGGGCACGCCGCGAGGCCGGAGGGCGCCGTGAAACGCCGGCTCTCCCTGCTCGCGTCGGTGCGGTTTCTTGCCGCCTATTGCGCGGGCGGCGAACAGGGCGCCGCCACCATGCCACGGAGTACGACGCCTTCGGCCCGGCGTCGGCGGGCAGCGTAAACGGCCCGGCCGGGGAGGGATTCACCGCCTTGGCCGGGCGCATCGCCGGCGCATTTCGGCCGCTGCCGCAGGAAAAAGCAAGGGCTCACACGGTCGGTGGTGCCTCGGCGCTCACGCTGCCGTCCGCTCTCGTCTCAGCCGGAACACGAACGCCAGCACCTCGGCGACGGCGACGTACAGTTCCGGCGGGATCTCCTTTCCCACCGGCACCATCTGGTACAGGGCTTTCGCCAGCGGCTTGTTCTCCACCACGGGCACGTGCGCGTCGACGGCGAGCTGGCGGATCTTCAGGGCCAGGTAGTCCTGCCCCTTCGCCAGCACCACCGGCGCCGCCATCGTCGCCGGGTCGTACTTCAGCGCCACCGCGTAGTGCGTCGGGTTCGTCACCACCACGTCGGCCTTGCGCACGTCCTGCATCATCTGCTGCAGGAAACGCATCCGCCGGCTCTTCTGTTGCGCGCGCACGTGCGGATCGCCTTCGCTTTGGCGCAGCTCCTCCTGCACCTCCCGCCTCGTCATGCGGATGCTCTGCAGGAAGCGGCGCCGCTCCCACAGCCAGTCCAGGAGCGCCAGCGCCAGCATCGCCAGGGCGCTCTTCAGGAGCAGCTCCCACAGCAGGTTCAGGAGCAGCGCCAACGCGGGCGTCAGTTCGGTTGCGCCGAGCGCGGCGAGTTCGGCGCGGTGGGCTCGAATCACGCTCGTCGCCACCGCCGCCACGATCAGGAACTTCGCCAGTGTCTTCAGCAGGAGGAGGAGCCCCTGCGTCGAGCAGATCCTCTTCGTCCCAGCTATCGGGTTCACCCGCTCCCATCTGGGAGTCAGGAGACCAGGGACGAACATAAAGCCACCCTGTAGGACGCTGGCCGCCACCGCGGCGAAGGCCAGCATACCAAGGAGCGGCGGCAGGATTGCCGCCAGGGCCCCAAGCACGCTCGTTTCCGGCGCCGGCGCCGCGGTTTTGTCCAGTGCGCCCGCCGCCAGGATATGGCCCACCAGCAGGACGCTGAGCCGGTCCAGGGTGAGGCCGGCGGTGAGTTTGAGGGTGTACAGGCCGGCCAGCAGCACGATTGCGGTTGTCAGGTCCTGGCTGCGCGCCGTTTGGCCGCGTTTGCGGACCTCTTCCCGGCGTTTGGGCGTTGGCGCCTCGGTGCGTTCTTCGGCCATAGCGTCCCTGTTTCATCGTTTGCGCCCGTTCCTTGCGCTGTGCGGGGCTACGTGCCCCAACGACTTCATCTGCGGACCAGGATGAGATGTGACGAGCTATCCCGCGCGCGGTCGGAAGCGACCCCGCGTCCTCTTCCCCCTGTCCCCCTGTTTCCCTCCGCGTACACCGCCGCATCATCGCCGGCGAGGGGCGTCCGTCGTGAGTGCCAGAGGCACCGAGCGGGGTCGGACCGAAGCCAGGGGCCACGGGAGCGCTCGTTCCGCCCGTCTTGGCACGCACCTCGGCCTGTTCGGCCACCGCTGCCGTGCCTGTTCAACCGCCCAGCAGGGCGACGATACTCGCGCTGAGATTGCGAAACACCGCCTGCATCAGCATGACCGTTGTGGGCAGCGATGCGGCCAGCATCACCAGACCGACCGCCACCTTCACCGGCGCCCCCGTGACCATCACCTGCATCTGTGGTGCCGCCTTGCTCACCAGGCCCATGGCCGCATCCGCAAGGAGCAGGGCACCGGTGGTAGGCAGCACAATGCGCAGTGCCACCTCGAACACCGCCTGCACCAGCGCCATCACGTGTGTCGGGTTGACCGCCGGAAGCGCACCGCCCACCGGCGCGACCTGAAACGTATGCACCAGCGCGGCGAGCACGGCGTGGTGCCCGTTGGCCGCCAGGAAGATCACCGTGGCCAGCACCGTATAGAACCCGTCGATCACACCGGAGCCAGCGCCGCTGTGCGGGTCGAGCACTTCACCGAAACCGAAGCCGATCTGTATGCCAACGAGGCGGCTCCCAATCTGGATGCCGGTGAAGATGAGCGAGGCAGCAAAGCCGACTGCCAAGCCCACCAACAGCTCGCGTCCGGCCAAGATCCCAAACGCGACCGGATCCGCCGGCGGCGTTGCCGCGCGGCCTATCTGGAGCGGTGTCAAGATCAGGCTCAGCATCACCGCCAGCCCGATCTTGCTCTGGGCCGGTACCTGCCGCGTGCCGAACACCGGCGCGGCCACCAGCAGCCCGCCCGCGCGGGCCAGCACCAGCCCGAACACCGCGATGTAGGTGGAGGAAAGCATTGTCATTGTCGCATATTTTTTGCTGGCGTCCAGTCTCTATGCGGTGCGTTTTTCGTGAAGGGCGCCTAGCGGGCCACCATCGGCAGGGCGGCGAACAGCCGCATCGCGTACTCCACCAGGCTGGTCAACATCCACGGGCCGAAGAAGGCGAGGGCTGCCACCACCGCCACCACCTTGGGCACGAAGGCCAGGCTGGCATCGTTGATCTGGGTCATCGCTTGCACCGCGCTGATCACGATGCCTACCACCAGGCTCGCCACCAGCACCGGCGCCCCGATCTTGAGCGCCGTCCACAGCGCCTCGTGTCCCAGCCCGATCACGAACTCCTGCGACATCGCTTCCCCCTTCGGCGCCGCCGGTGGCCTATCCGAAGCTGCGCACCAGCGAACCGGCGATCAAGTACCAGCCGTTGACCAGCACGAAGAGCAGGATCTTAAACGGCAGCGACACCACCATGGGCGGCAGCATCATCATGCCCATGGAGAGCAGGGCGCTGGAGACGATCAGGTCGATGATAAGGAAGGGGATGAACAGGATGAACCCCATCTGAAAGGCCGTCTTCAGCTCGGAGATGATGAACGCCGGGATGACCACGTAGGTCGGCACGTCGTCCACCGTGTTCGGCTGCGGGCTGCCCGACAGTCTTACGAACAGGGCCAAGTCCTGCTCACGCGTCTGGCGCAGCATGAAGTCGCGGATCGGCTGCTGGCCGCGGCGGAAGGCCTCGGCCTCGGTGATCTCGCCGCGCAGATAGGGCTGCACGGCCGTCGTGTGGATGGCGCGCCATTGCGGCGCCATGATGAATGCGGTGAGAAACAACGCCAGCCCGATGATGATCTGGTTGGGCGGGAGCTGGGGCACGCCGATGGCGTTGCGCAGGAGCGCCAGCACCACCACGATGCGGGTGAAGGCGGTCACCATCATCAGCAGCGCGGGCGCCAGCGACAGGACGGTGAGCAGCCCCAGCAACGCTACACCGGTGCCGGCGGCGCCCTGACCGGCGTTGACGGTGGTGGTACCGTCCGGTTGTTGCACGCAACCGGCGGCGATCAGCCCGCCGCCCAGGAGCAGGAGCAGCGTGAGGGGAAGGCGCGCTCGTCGCACGGGTGCCTCACAGATGGTCGTCGTTGGTCGCTGTACCGCTCAGCGCGGCACACGTGGCGCGCGCACGCGCGCCGCGAACGTCGCCAGCCGCTCTCCTGGTCCCGGCTCCGATGCCGTCGGCGGAGTGCCCTCCAGGCGCGCCAGCGTGGCGGCGAAGTCGCTCGTTCCCGGCGAGAGGGGGCTGTCGAACCACGCGTGGGGCGTGCCAGCCGGGCGAGCCGCGCCGCGCGCAGCGGCCAGCACGGCGCGCAGCCGCTGGACCAGGCCGGTCAGCGACGGGGCGGGGTGGCTCGGTGCCGCGCGCAGCCGGGCCAGCACGACCGCATCCCGTACCTCGCCGAGCAGGGTCAACTGCTGCGGCGTGGCGCCCACCAGCAGCGCCCGATCGCCCACGTCGAGCACGTAGACGGCCCGCCCCTGGGCCAGCGGCAGCGTCTCGGCGACGGTGATGGCGCCGGTACCCCGGCGCGCCGGGACCGTGCCGGCGTAGCGGCGCAGTGCCCACAGGCTGGCGCCCAGCAGGGCTACCACGATGCCGGTCTTGAGCACCAGCCCTACCAGGTCGCCCACGCCGACGATGGCGGCCCCTGCCGGCTGGCCGCGCGCTTCGGCGCTCGGTGTACGGTTCGGGCCCGGCGCCTGCGTCTCCGGCAGGGGCGGGCTGCCCGCGGTTGGCGCGCGATCTGCCCCGGCGGTGAGGACATAGACGGCCAGCGCGGCTACCACCAGCACGGCGATAGCGGTGCCGAGCCAGCGTCCCGATCGTCGCTTCATGACCCGCCCCCGTGCGGTGTGCCCGCCGCTTCGCCCCTCAGGGTTCCATAGGCTCACCCGCGCCCCGAATCGGGAAACCCCCGTATTCTTGCCCTCACCCCGCCCGAGTCACACCCCATCTCACATCGCCCCGCTTCTGATCCAAGGCCACTCCGGGTGTGAACCGCGGACCGCCCCGATGCGTAACAGGATCCATACGACGCGAATCCGGCGGAGGAGCCGGTTCCTGGCGCGTCCGGGAAGGGAGCGAGGAGCCATGATCATCGAGCGGTTGGTGTTCAGGGCGAAATTCGGGCAGGGAGACACGGTGGTGGCGGCCTTTAAAGAATGGCAAGAGCGGTTCAACGCGCGCTTCGGGCTCAGCTCGCGCCTGATGGTGGACGTCACCGGCCCCATGTTCACCGTGGTGGTGGAGAACGAGTACCGGGATATGGCGCACGTGGCGGAGATGGCGGCGCGCGAACGGACCTTCTTCGCGGAGCCGGAGTTTCAGCAGTGGTTCTCACGCTGGAGCAACGTGGCGGAGCAGGGATCGCGTGAGCTGTACGAGGTGGTGGGCTGACAGAACGGCGCGGGTGGCACCCTGGCGCCTACGCGGGCCACGGGCTAGACTGCGCTGGCGGCGCGCCACCCCCCGACAAACCGGGTCGGTCGCCAGCATCGAGGTGTGAGAGGAGCGATGTCAAACGCCATCCTGCTCGTCTATACCAACTGTCCCGCCGAGCGCGAGGCCGAGTTCAACCGCTGGTACGACGAGGTGCACATCCCGGATCTGCTGCGTGAGGTCCCCGGCATTGAGGCCGCGCGCCGCTACAAGCTCTCCGGGCCGGCCCCGGCCATGCAGATGCGTGACGGCAGCAGCGCCGTGGCTCAGTACCTCGCCGTGTACGAGATCACCACGGACGACACCCGGGGCTTCATGCGGCGCATCACCGAGGTCTCCCAGGACCTCGGTCGGCGCGGCCGCATGTTTGATGGGCTGCAGATCGTGGCCGCGGTCACGTACACGGCCTTGGGCGAGCGGCAGACGGCGTCGACGTGAGAGGCCCCCATCGGGCGGTCGATAAGCCGGAGGCGGCAGTCAGCGCCGGTTTCGGTTAGGGTCGCGCGCGGCGGCGGATAGGGAACTCCCCCGATCAAGCGCGTAGGCGGGCGCGGGCACAATCCGGGTGGAGGTTAGCCATATGCCTCGCGCCCGCTGGCCCTTCCGTGTTCCCCGCAGAGGTTCCCGCCTGTTCGCCGCGGCGCTCCCGCTGGCGCTCGGGGCGCTGCTGACAGCCGGATGCGGTTACCAGATCGCCCTGCAGCCGTCACCGACGCCCGGTGCGCTGGGGGTGCGCCGCATCGCCGGCCTGTCCCAGCCGCAGGCCACGCCGTCCGCGTCGGCGGACCTGGCCGCCGTGCTGGCCCAGGCGGTGCAGGCGGCGCCGGCGCTGGTGGCCGCCCAGGGCGCCGCGGCCCAGACCCAGAGCGCCTCCGCCCCCGCGCGCGGCGCCCTCAGCCTGGAGCCGATCAACGCCGGGAGCGGGCTTACTACCCTGCCGCGCGTCGCCCCGCCGACCGCCGCGCCGACCGCCGCGCCGCCGGTCGTATCCGCCACTCCCTCCGCGACGCCCGAGCGCCCGGCGGTGTCTGCGACCCCATCGGCGCCACCTCCGCGCACACCGACGACGGTGCCCACGGCCGGCGCCACTCCGCGGCCGTCGCCGGTGCAGGTGTTCCTTGCCGAGGGCAACAACGATTTCCTGTACGTGGGCCCGACGCTGCCCGTCGATCAGGCGCTGGCCGCGCTGGCCGGCCTGTATACCGCCGTGTCGTTCCTGCCGGCGGGGGCGACGACGCAGGTCACCTATCGACCGGGCCTGGACCCGGCGCCCGTGCTGCCGCAGAACACGCTGGTGCACATCGGCATGAAGCGGGCCACCAGCTTCGTGATGTACCCGCCGCGGTAGCGCGGATGCGGGTGCCGCTACCGGCGGTAGTCCAGCACCACGATCTGCGTCTCTGCGGGCAGGCTGCTGCGGGTGACGGAGAGCTTGGGCTGGGGGCTGGGAGCCGTGATGCCGAGCTGCTTGATGAACTTCTCCAGCGGGTCCAGCTTGGCCGTGGCCGCCTCGGTGGCGTAGTGCATCGGCACCACCAGCCTGGGCTCCAGCTCGCTGATCAGTTCGGCGGCCGCAGCGCCGTCGATCGTCGTGTGGCCGCCGACGGGCACCAGCAGCACGTCGATATCGGCCAGCGCCTCCATCTGCTCCTGCGTGGGCAGGTGGCCGAGGTCGCCCAGGTGGCAGACGCGCACCTCGTCCATCTCCACGATGAAGGCGGTGTTGGGGCCGCGTAGCGCGCCGCGCTTGTCGTCGTGGTAGGTGCGCACGCCGGTGAGCAGCACGCCGCCGATCTCGTACTCACCGGGCGCGTCTAGCACCTTGGGCGTGCCGCTCACCGCGTCCAGGTAACTGTGCTCCGGATGCCGGTGGCTGATCGTCACGATCTGTGCCGACTGCCGGCCGATACTGTACCCCGTGGAGCGCGGGCAAGGGTCCATGAGCACGCTCACGTCCCTGGTCCGCAACCGGAAACAGGCGTGACCGAGCCAGATGATTTCCATCCCCTCTCCCCCATCCCGACCCTCGGCCACCCCTCTTCCGCGCGCAGGAGGGGCCGCTTCCCCGTCCAGGGCACGAGGCCCGTGCGGAGCCGGGCCGTGCTCTGCCGGGAGTGAAGACCGGCGCCGGGGCATACGCAAGACCATGCGCGGCGGCGCATGGTCCACGGGTATGGTACCAGAAGCGCAGCACCAGGGCGGCGCACTCAGATCTCGGCGCCCACGCCGGCGGCGGCCAGGGCGGCGCGCGCCAGCGCCGCCTTTTCATAGCGCCCACGCATGATCGTGTCCGTCACCACGGCGCGCAGCCCGGCCGTTGCCGCGGCCGGCGCCAGCGCGGCGTCTACCGTGTCCAGGACCAGCACGTCCAGGAAGTCGCGGTACAGCAGGCCGACCTGGAGCGCGCTGGCCTCATAGCCCAGGGTGCGGAGCATCTTCGCCGCCGGCCCCTTCACCGTCTCGCCGCCGATGATCGGGCTCACGGCCACCACCGGCGCGGCGGTAGCACGCAGCGCCTCCCGCACGCCGGGCACGGCCAGGATCGGCCCGATGCTGACGATCGGGTTGCTGGGTGCCACCAGCACCGCCCTGGCGCTTGCGATGGCCTCCAGCACGCCGGGCGCGGGGGCCGCGGCCTCGATACCGGCAAACCGCACCGCGAGCACGTCATCCGCGGTGCCGCGGCGCACGAAGTAGTCCTGGAAGGCCAGCTCCCCGGCGGGGGTCTGCACCCGCGTCTCCACGCGGGCGTCCGTCATGGGCAGCAGGCGCACGCCCAGGCCGTGGGCGCGCACGATCTCCGCCGTCACCTCACTGAGCGTGGCGCCGGCCGCCAGGCGGGTGGTGCGGTAGAGGCTGGTGGCCAGGTCGTGGTCGCCCAGGTTGAACCACACGTCCGGCACGTAGCGGCGCAGCCCGGCGACGACGTGGAAGGTGTCGTGCAGGAGCCCCCAACCACGGGCAGCGTCCACCCGCCCGGCCAGGGTATAGATGACAATGTCGATGTCCGGGCAGACGCGCAGGCCGAAGAAGTCCAGGTCGTCACCGGTGTTGGAAATGATGGTCACCTGCTCCTGCGGCAGCACGGTGACCACGCCTTCCAGAAACCGGGCGGCGCCCACGCCGCCGGCCAGCACGACGATCACGCCCGCACCCCCTGCTGACGCGGTGTACCGGTGTCTGCCCGTTCCAGGGCGCGGTCCGCCCCGGGCAGCCCCATGTCGCGCAGCGCCCGTGCCGTGTGCGTTTCCCCTGCCTCAGTGAGCAGGCGGACCAAGTCCTCCGGCCGGTCAAGGTCCCGCGCGAGCGGCGCCAACGCCAGGCGCTCGAACGCGACCCCGGCCGCGCGTGCCGCCGTTTCGTGCTGGGCGAAGCTGTCCGGCCCGAACGCCGGCGCGATGACGCCGGGCGGGCAGAGGAGCAGCGCGCTCGTGCCCCCGTCGGCCGCGGGCACCGCCCGCACGAAGGGTGCGGCCGGCAGGGCGGTCAAGATCGCCGCCACATCGTCCACCCCTATCTGGGGCAGGTCGCCCTGGACGATCAGCACCGCCTCCGCGCCCGCCGTCGCCAACCGGGCGAGACCAGCGGCTAGGGCGGCGTTGAGGCCGCGGCTGGGCGTCGGCTCCTCGATGGGCGTGGCGCCCTGCGCCGCGGCCAGGGTAAGGATCGCCGCGTCCGGGCTGACGACGGCCACGCTGCGCAGCCGCCCGCAGCGGCGTAGGGCGACGAGCACGTCGGTGAGCATGGCGCGCACCAACGCCTCCCGCTGCTTGGGGGTGAGCACCGGGGCCAGTCGCTCCTTGCCGGCCGCGCGCACGGGGATGAGGGCATCGATGACCATCACCCGCAGTGTAGGAGAGGTGGCCGGCAGAGGGCAGGGGGCCGCGGGCGGGCGCGCGTTAGCCGGTGAGCTGCCCCCGCTCCGGCGGCGGGCTGCAGAAGTAGGCGTGGGCGGCCTTGGTGGCGGCCAGCACGGCGTGGTCGACCTCCTCGTCGGTGGCCTCGGGACGGCAGGGCAGAATCACGTCGCAGGCGGTGTCCTGCGCCATACCGGGATGGGCACGGGCCGGCGCCGCGCCCACGTTCTCGCGCCGGATCGCCTGCGCCAGCAGCGTGGCCAGTTCCGCCGAGCCGACGCAGAAGCCGACATACCAGCGCTCGGGATCGACGATCGGCTCCAGGTGGGCCACCAGTTCCACGCCCAGGGCGATGCGGTAGGCACGACTCCGCCAGGCGGCGCGCGCCTCTTCGTCCAGATCGGGTGCGGGCACCCACAGGGGGAGCAGGTCACCACGTACGGGCGGACCGCCCGTTTCTGCCGGCTCTCAGAACTCGTCCCAGCGCGCCTCCCAGCGGGCGCGCAGCGCGGCCGCGCCCGGATCGTGGGCGAGTTCCTGCCACACGGAGCGGCGCGTCGCTCGCCCCGATGGCTCGGTTGGGTCGACCGAGCCGGTCTCGGTTGGTGGGGGCGGAGCAGCGACCAGGCTGTCCGGCGGCGCGTCGGCTGCCCAGATATCAGGAAAACGGGGCGGCTCCATCATCTGGGCCCACACCCGTCGCATCCACTGCAGCATGGACCGCTCCGGCGTCGAATCTGGCTGGATAGATCATCGGCCGGGGTGAGGTGGTTCTTGACCTCGATGGCTGGGGCATTGGCAAACAGGTCGGCGGCGCGGGCGAGGCCCTACGCCTCGGCGTCGGCGCTGTAGGCGCCGGCCGCCAGCCACCGGCCGTAGTCGGGGTCCACGCAGGCCACGCGGTACTCGTGCAGGATCTCGGCACACATCGCCCGCACCGGCCCGGCGGCCGGCGCCACCAGGGTTTGCGCGAGCAGCCATTCTTCGAAGCGCTCCGGGTCCGGGTCGGCGGCGATGGCGCCCTCCAGGAGCGCGCGTTTCAGCTCTAGGCCGACGGTATCCGGGGTCTGGTCGCGCTTGCGCCGGCGCTTGCGGCCCTCCGCCGCCGCCAGCGCGGCCAGGAATAGGCGACAGAACTCCGCCGGGCGGAAAGGCGCTCCACCGGGCGGCGTCTCGCGGCCGGTGTGCGGTTGGCTCATGGCGGGCACCTCTCTCCGGCGGCCGCGACGCCGGTGCTCAGCGCAATCGCGGCAGCCAGCCCCGGCGCGCCGGGGGGCGCGCGGGCTCCAGGCGCAGATCGAGCGGGAAGGCGCGCGCCTCGGGCCGGACGTATTCGGCCTCTAGGGCGGCCATATCCAGCTCCAGGCTGGTCACGTCCTGGATGAGCACCTCGTCCGGCGCCAGCGGCCGCAGCGTGCTGAACGTTTTCAGATAGGCGTAACAGCGGTCGCAGGCCGCCGCCTGTCGCGCCTCGCGCGCCGCCTCCGGGGCCAGATAGGGCAGGGTGCGGTGATCGGTGTTGCCGCAGAAGGGACAACACAGGTGGGGGAAGGGCCAGCCGGTGCCGCACCGGCCACACCGTAGCCAGCGCTGCCGCTCCAAACCGCGCAGCTCGGCGAGCAGCGGCCAGGCGGCGCACACCGGGCAGAAGCCGGCGTCCCACGCCAGGCCGTCCAGGAGCGGCGCCGCCCTGCGACCACACGCCAGCAGCACGGGTGTCGTGGCCAGGGCGGCCACCGTGGCGAGGGCGCCGGTCTCAACGCCGGCCCGCGCGGCCTGGGCCGCGATCGTGTCGGCGTCCTGCGTGATGCTGGCCTGAAGCAGGGCGATCAGGTCGTCGGTGCCCGGTGGTTGCCAGGTGAGGCCGGCCGTTGCCGCCAGGTGGGCGAGCAGCTCGCCGGCGAGCGAGACGGGCACCGGCAGCGAGCGGCCGTGCAGCAGCGGCAGGCCGTCGGCGAGGCGATGGTCGGCGAAGGGGGGCAGGCCCGCCTCCCAGGCGGGATGGACGGCGGCGCGCAGCACCTCCGCCTGGAGGCGGGCCAACGGCGCGACCGTGGCGTCGCCGCGCGCCAGCTCCTCCAGACGTTGGATGCCTTCCGTGAACCGCGGCGTGGTCGGCGTGGTGCTCACCGACGCTCCTTCTGAACGGCTTGGCCCACGGCCGGCACCTGGTAGTTCGGGTTGGACGTGCCGTGCAGCTCCACGTCCACGGGCTGGCTGGGCCGGTTGCCGATATCCGCTCCCTTCCCACCGCGCGTGCGGCTCGCCTCGGGGCTGCAGGCGGCGGCCAGCAGCGCCAGGGACAGGGCGATGGCCGGGAGCAGGTATCGCGCCACATGCCGCATGGGGCCGTTCTCCTTCTGCCCTTAGACCGACTGGGCGCTGAGCACCACCACGGCCCGCAGCACCAGCCCGCCGATCAGGGCGGCCACGCCCGCCACGGGCACGGTGAGGTTGCCCAGCAATCGCGGGCGCCAGTGCAGCGCCAGCGGCACCAGGATGCCGACGATCACCACGCCCACGAGCAGCAGGGCACCCCAGGCGCTTAGCCACTCCTGCGCCACCGAGCCGAGCGAGACCACGACCAAGACCAGCGCCACCAGCTCCAGCACGGTCACCCAGCTATCGAAGCGGGTGAGCCAGTGCAGCGAATCGCGCGTGACGGCACCGCGCCGCCAGCCGAGCAGCAGCAAGAGGGCCGCCGCCGTGGAGGCGGCCGAGCTGACGAATAGCAGGCCCAGGAGTTTGGTGTCTGCCCAGATGGGCCGGTTGGTGACAGAGAGCAGCACGCCGGTATAGCTGGCCAGGAAGAAGCCGGCGGCGGCGCCCACCACCGACCAGGCGGCGCTCATCCGCCCGCGGCGGACGGCGTTGTTGATCGCCTGCAGCGGCGCCCACCGGATCACCCCCGCCTCCACCAGCGAACCGACAAACGACACAAACGTGAACAGCCCGAACACCAGCAGAGCCCAGGCGCCAACGGAGATCGGCGACCACCATTTGAAGGCCGGCAGCGGGATGCGCTCGGACTGCACTAGCATGTGCCAGAAGCGCTCCGGCCGCTTGAGGTCCAGGATCAAGAGCGGCGCGCAGATGAGGGTGGCGGGGAAGGCGACGTAGTAGCCCAGACGGGCCAAGGGCCGGTCCTGCTCCTCGCCGAACAGGTCGATGAGGGCGGCGATGAAGTAGCTTCCCCCGGCGATGCCGCCGAAGAAGAAGTACAGGATCACGAGCCAGTGCCACTCCGGCGGCGTGGTGAAGTAGGTGTCGGACGGCATCACGCACCCCCCTGCGCGGGCGGGGTGTCCGCCGCGTGGTTGACCTTGTTGGCGTTGGCGCGCTCCAGCCGGCGTTGGCGGAAGCTGAACAGCCCGAGCAGGCCGATCACCGCCGCACCGAGCACGGAGAACGCCGAGCCTGGGATCAGGTTGCGCGAGGGCAGCTTCGGCTTGGTGGGCAGGCCGTATACCTCTGGCTTGTCCACCAGCAGGAAGAAGGCATTGAGGCCGCCGATGTCGTCGGTGTAGCCGTCGCCGGGCACACCGTACAGATAGGCGTTCTTCTCGCCCTGGTCGCGGAGCTGCTTGACGCGCGCCTCCGCGCGCTGGCGCAGCTCGGTGATGGTGCCGAACTGAATCGACTGCGTGGGGCAGGCTTGGGCGCAGGCCGGCGTCATGCCCAGTTGCAGCCGGTCGTAGCACAGGGTGCACTTCTGCGCCGTCTTGGTGACCGGGTTGATCTCGATCACACCGAACGGGCAGGCGGCGATGCAGGCGCGGCAGCCGTTGCACACGTCGGCCTGGATGACGACGGTGTCGAACTCGGTGCGGATGATGGCGCCGGTGGGGCACACCTCCAGGCAGCCGGCCCTTACGCAGTGCTTGCACACGTCGCTCATCAGCAGCCAGCGGGCGGTCTGACGGTCAGGGCTGAACTGCTCAATGAACTTCACATGCCGCCAGTTCTCACCGTCCAGGCGGCGGGTGTTGTCGTAGCTTTGGCCGCTGAGCGTGTTGGCGCCGCCGGCGATGGCGGGGAGCTGGTTCCACTCCTTGCAGGCCACCTGGCAGGCCTTGCAGCCGATGCAGACGGTGGTGTCGGTGAAGAATCCCACGGGCTCAGCCATGGCGGTGCTCCCTCCAGGTACGGTCCAGGGCCGCTGCCGGCGCTACGTTTCCCCCGCCTTCTCGATGTTGCAGACGAACGTCTTGCCCTCGTGGATGGAGACGTTGGGGTCGGCCACCCAGGAACTGAGGTCGTTGGCCACGTCGCCGCGGGCGATGCCCATGTAGCCCCAGTGCCAGGGCAGGCCCACCTGGTGGATGGTGCGGCCGTCCACGGTCAGGGGCCGCATGCGGCCGGTGACCAGGGCCTTGGCGAAGACCGTGCCGCGCGGGCTGGTGATCTTGACCCGGTCCAGGTTCTTAATTCCCTTCTCGGCGGCCAGCTCGGGGCTGATCTCGGCGAACAGCTCCGTCTGCAGCTCGGCCAGCCATGGCAGCCAGCGGCTCATCACCCCGGACAGGTGGTGCTCGGTGAGGCGGTAGGTGGTGATGACGTAGGGGTACTTGGGGTCGCCCACCGCCGCCAGCTCGTTGCCGGGTTGCTGCCAGTACTTGTGGACGGGGTTGGTCTGCTGCTTGTAGAGCGGGTTCCGGATCGGCGACTCGGCCGCCTCGTAGTGGGTGGGCAGTGGGCCGTCCACCATGCCGGAGGGGGCGAACAGCCAGCCCTTACCGTCCGCCTTCATGATGAAGGGGTCGGTGCCGGATTGTGCCGCCAGCCCGATCTGGCCGGGCTGGGCCGGGGCATTGGGCGCCTTGGTGACGGCGAAATCCGGCACGTCGTAGCCGGTCCACTTAGAGCCGTCCCACCAGACCCACTTCTTCTGCTCGCTCCAGGGCTGGCCGTCGGGCCGGGCGGAGGCGCGGTTGTACATGATGCGCCGGTTGGCCGGCCAGGACCAGCCCCAGTTCAGGTTAGCGCCGCCGTTCTGGTAGCGGCCGGTCTTGGGGTCGATCGGGTCCGGCTGACGGGAGCGCGGTCTGAGGTCGCCCTCTTTCGGGTAGGCGCCGCAGTAGATCCAGGAGGCGCAGGTGGTGGAGCCGTCGTCTTTCAGGTCGTTGAAGGTGGTGAGCAGCTCCTTGGTGTCCGTCTTGAAGCCGTTGATCTCGCGCCAGATCTTCAAGACGTCCGGCTCGCCCTGGATGCGCGTGTTCTTGGGGTAGGTGCCGGGGTCG
>JBHOQW010000013.1:0-8561 GCA_042408665.1 Dehalococcoidia bacterium | reverse complement strand
GCAGGGGGCGTTGTCGCAGTGGTTGCAGCGCAACACGGCGAAGGAGCGGCGGGTGTTGGGGTACTCGCCCCGCTCCACGTACTGCACCCAGGTGCGGAACACCCCCACCGGCACCTCGTGCTCGGCCTTGCAGGCCACGGTGGTGGCGTTGACGCAATCAGGAACCGCGACGATCCCGCACCATCCCGGTTCGCTCTCAACGCTATGGCTCGGGCCGCGACGGCCGGGACGCGTGCCGGGGCTCGCGCGGGAAGCGCACCGGCACCCCGTCTTCGGCCGCGAACCGTTTGAGCACCGCCCGCGCCGCCGGCGTGTCCACCGGCACCCGCCGCTCGCCGAACAGCCCGCGCACCACCACCTCGTCCCGGCCCAGCACCGTCACCCGCACGTCCAGGTCCTCGATCAGGCGTCGTCGCTCCGCTGGACCCAGCGACCAGAGCGTGCGCGCCTCCTCGCTGGCCAGCTCCACCGCCAGGTCATCCAGGTGCCGCGGCAGCCGTTCCACCGTGTCCAGGAGCCGGTCCCGCTCCGCCTGGAGGCGTTCCATCTCCGCCAGAAGCTCCCGCCGCTGCCGCAGCAGCTCCTGCCGGTGCGCCGCCACCACCTCCGCCGGGTAGCCGTCGAGCTCCCGCGACAGCAGCGCCGATAGCCTGCGGTCCACGTCCGCCCGCCGCCGCCCCGCCGCCTGAAGCAGATCCTCAAGCCGCGTGGCGGCCGCAAGCCGCTCCTCCCGCAGCGCCCGCACCCGCGCCAGGATGCGCTCCCGGTCCACGAGCTCCGCGCACATGAGCGCCCACACCGCCGCCTCCAGCCGGCGGGCGTTGAGCCGGGGCGCCGGCGGGTGCTCGGCCGGCAGCGGATCCGTTCGCGCCTCCGGCAGCACCGCTGGGCACAGATAGTAGCGCACCCCACGCGACGCCGCGCCCACCCACCGGCGGCCGCAGGGTGCCGGGCAGAACACTCGCCCACGCAACAGGTAGTGGCGCCGCACGTTGCGCGGCGAGGCCAGCAGGTTCTCCCGCAGCCGCTCCTGCGCCGCCTGCCAGGTGGCCTCGTCCACCAGCGCCGGCACCGCCGCCCGCACCCACAGCTCCGGCGGCTGTGGCGCCTTGCTCGCCTTCCCCGACGGCTGCATGACCCGTCGCGTCATGCCGTACCGGTACTCGCCCCGGTAGAGTGGGTTCTTCACGATGCGCGTCACGACGCCCACGCGCCAGGTGCCGAACGCCGCCCGCTTGCGGATGGCGCGGCCGGGGAAGCCGTCCCCGCGCGTCGGCACCGCCATCGCGGAAAGCCTCAGCGCGATCTGCCGGGCGCTCAGGCGTTCGTCGACGAGCCAGCGGAAGATCGCCCGCACGACTTCCGCTTCCACCGGGTCCGGTACGAGGCGCCCGAAGCGCCGGCCACCCTCGTAGCGATAGCCGTACGGCGCCACCCCAGCCACGGCCACCGGGAAGCCCGCCTGCACGCGGCCGCGCATGCCCCGCCGGGAGCGCTCGGCCCGCTGCAGGTTCTCGTAGCCGGACAGGGCCGCCTTGATCGCCTTGAGCAACGCGCCCTCCGGCCCCGTGTATTGCTCCCCGGCCAGGACGTATTCCACCCGTGCGCCCGTGTGCTCCAGCTGGTACTCCAGAATGGCGACCACCGCGCTGCCCCGGCCTAGCCGGTCCAGGTCGTAGACCACCACCACCGGCGCCTGTCCTCCGTCGCGCAGCCGGCGGGCGTGCGCCACGAGGTCGACGAAGCCAGGGCGTTCCAGGAGCGTGCCGGACACGTCGTCGGTGTACTCCCCGGTCACCAGGTAGCCGCGCTCGGCGCAGTAGCGCCGGCAGGCCTCAAGCTGCGTTGGCAGGCTGAAGCCCTTGCCCTGCTCCTCGGTGGACACGCGGGCGTACACCAGCGCCGGGACGGTCACGGCCGTCCTCCGCGCCTGCCTGCCTGCCGCCAGCGCGCCTCGGTCTCGTAGGCCCGGCGCAGGCACAGGCCCGCCACGTACCCTGCCGCCCTCCGGGTCCAGTCCACCGCGACCCAGAGCGACAGCGCCGCGAACAGCAGCGTCACCAGCCACAGGCCGGCGAGCGCGCCGCCCAGCGCCAGCAGGGTAAACAGCGCCAGCGCCGCGCCGCCCACGGCCACCTCGCGATCGCGTTCGCGCGAGGCGCCGGGCACGACGATCCAGCGGTCATCGCCGCCCAGCGCCCGTACCACGGCGAAGGCTCGGCAGAACCAGCCGTACCAGCCCCGTGCCGGCGGGCCGAACTCCGTCGGCCAGGCCCGCACGCTGAGCCAGAGCGGCTGGTCGGTCGGCTGCGCCGAGGTCCCGCCCGCGGCTGCGGCGCTGACCTGCTCCGGTTGACACGTTCCACTATCGGCGCGATAGACTAATCCCACTTCCTCTCCGGAGAGCGACCCATGACCCGCGACGCCTTTGCCTGCCGCTGTCGTACCTGCGTCGTCTCCGTCCGGCGCAGGCCTCCGCACGGAAGCCATCCCCGCGCGGCCGGCCTGCTCAGCACCGGCGCCATCCTGCTGGGCGCCGTCGGCTACAGCGCGGCGCTCCTGGTCCTGCTCACCCCGATCCCTGACGTCCATCTCCGCTGGCTCCTGCCGCTCCCGTTTCCCGAGGTCGCCATGACCACCCTCGGCCTGTACCTGCGCCGGCGCCTGGAGCGGGCCGGCCGTCACCTGCCGGCCTGTGGCCCGGGATCTCCGGCCTCCTCTGCCCGCTCATCTGAGACCGGCCGCATCCCGCCGTCGGCGCCGCCCCGTCCGTTGCCGCGCTCCGGTGGCCTGAGCAGGGTGCCGGACTGGCGGCCGAGGAGCTGACGCACCCGCTCGGCGATGGCCTGGATCGCGACCTCCGCGAGCACCGTGGCCTCGGCCGACCGCTCGGCGGCCGCGGCGACCGGCTCGATGTAGCCGGCCGCGGCCGCCAGCTGCTGCTGCGGCACCTGCAAGAGCGCGGACAGACGCCGGAACACCTCCGGGTCGCGCGGCAGGTTGTAGCCGTTCTCCCAGTGTGAGTAGGTGGACTTGGCCACCTGCACCGCCCGTGCCACGTCGACCTGCCGGAGATCGGCGGCGCGGCGGTAGCGCCGCAAGAGCTCCGCGAACTGCCCTCGCTCCCGACCCCGGCGCTGCCGGGCCGCGACGCGCGGTTCCCCGCCCCGATACTGCTCCGTCACCTGTTCCCTCCTGATGCAATCACCGGCTCCTACCCCGTGTTCCCGAACCGGGACCGGTCTGCGACACCGCCGGTGTCAAAACCAGCATACCGGTTTACGGTTGACACCACGTGCGCTGCCGGTATACACTTTATGCACAAGGAGTCGATTTTGTAGCCTTATGGTGCACGTGTGGTGACCGAGAGGGCGTACGTGGACGACGTGGACGGCGTGGGCGGCGTGGACATGGACGAGGAGTGGGTGCCGCTATCCCACGCGGCGCGCATCGCCGCCGTGTCCCACGCCTCGGTGGCGCGCTGGGCGCAGCGCGGCGAGGTGCGGGTGCAGGAGACCAAGCTCGGCCGGCTGTACCGCGCCGAGGATGTGCGCCGCCGGGCGGAGCGCGCCCGCAGGAGACTGGCAGGGTGAGAACAGGCAAAGCCGGTGGGCGATCACCCACCGGCCTTGCCGCGCAACGGAGGTGTACAGGTGCCTTGCAAGACCATCATACCACCGCACCCAACTGCAGCGCAATGTCGCTTCTGCCGGCCCGGCCGCTGCACCTTCTGCGGCGCCGGTGGCCAGGTCCACTGGGACCACTTCTGGGTTGGCGGCCGTGGTTGGCAGGGAGCGTATTTCTGCCACGACATCGCCGCCTGTCGCCGCCGGCGGGTCGTTCGCCACGGCCTCTGCGCGCACTGTGAGGGCCGCATCACCCGGCCGGAGGTCGCCGTGGCGCTCCCGGATGGCGGCCGCCTCTGCGGCGCCTGCGCCGGTGATGGCAGCGCCGCGTGGGAGGTGCGGGCATGAACTCGCTTGAGGCGCGAGCGGTACTCCTTCGCCTGCGGGCCCTGGACCGGAGCCTGGCGCGGTTCAACGCCGCGCACCTGGGCCGCTTCGTGCGCTGGGACGCGCCAGCGCGGGTGTACCGCCCGCTCGATGACCGGCCGGTCAGCCTGGCGCTGGCCGCGCTGGGCAATGCCATGCAGGAGCAGCTTGCGCGGCTGGAGCGGGCCGCCGGCCGCGCGGGCCGCCGGTAAGCCGGCAAGGGGAGGGCCGTGCCACCCCGCGGCCCTCCCCTTGCCATCCCTGGCTGCGCGGAACTGGGAGCAGGAGATGCCGGATCCAACCTGGAAGGAGATCGTCAACCTGTACTGGGACATCGAGGAGTTCCAGCGGGAGCTTGGCTGGCAGGTGCGCGATTTCGCACGCCTGCGCCCGCAGGCGCTCCAGCTCGCGGAGCGCATCCGGGCCGTGTTCTCGCGGACGCCGGACCCCCGGACGGGGGCAGAAACCACGGAGGTGACCCATGAACGTGAACCCGCGTGAGTTCGCCCGGCTCCACGAGCGGGAGGTGTTCGGCGAGTGCGACCGCTGCGGCGGCCCGCTCACCGTGGAGTTCGACGACGACCTGTGGCTGGCCTGCCGGCGCTGCGCCGGCGCCGGCGAGCCGCAGGCCCGGCGGCCGTTCCCGCCGGATGTGTACCTGCGCCGCCTGGGGGTACCCGGGCTGCCGGGGTTCGAGTGATGGGTGATCGGAGGGAAGACGCGATGGAGCCGTTCCTGCTTCTCACGGAACACCGCAGTGGGTGCGTGGCGGTCAACTTCCGCCACGTCTACAAGGTCGAGCCAAACACGTACGGTGCGTCCGTCTATCTCGCTGTAGACCTCGGCGACCGCTACGAGGTCCTGCACGTGAACGAATCGGTCCCTGACATCCTGGCGCGCCTGGCGGAGCTCGTGCCGACCGCCGCCGCTGCCCGCGCCACATGTGGCCATCAGGAGGTGAGCGCATGACTACAACTGCCATGGTCCGCAAGGACCCAGACGAGCCGCCGGAGACCGCGCCGGCCACGGTATCGACGCCGGCCAACCTGTGGGGCGCAGCCACGCCGGGGGAGGTGGTGGGCCGGGCGGCGGAGATCGCGCATGTGCTCGCTGGCGTGATCGAGCGCCAGCAGCTCTACGTCTCGATCCAGGGACGAAAGTACGTTCGCGTCGAGGGCTGGACGTTGCTTGGCACGCTGCTTGGCGTCTACCCGGTGACGGTCTGGTGCCGGCGGGTGGATGCGCCGTCCGGATGGGAGGCGCGGGTGGAGGCACGCACGCTCGCCGGCGCGCTCGTGGGCGCCGCCGAGGCGCAGTGCACCCGCGACGAGCCGGCCTGGCGCGACCGGCCGGACTTTGCCCTCCGCTCCATGGCGCAGACGCGCGCCACGAGCAAGGCCCTCCGCCTGCCGCTGGGCTTCGTGGCGGCGCTCGCTGGCTACGAGGCCACGCCGGCGGAGGAGGTCGAGGGCGTGATCGCGCCGGCGCCGCAAGCCCCACAAGCCGCCGCTCGCCCGGGTGGCCAGCAGCCGGCCTTAGACGGGGGCACCGCCACTGAGGCCCAGCTGCGCAAGGCGTGGGTGCTCGCCAAGACCGCGGGCTTCGATGAGGCTGCGTTCAAGCAGCTCGTGCGCGACCGCTACGGACACGACTCCGTCCGGGCGATCAGCAAGCAGCAGGCCAGCGACCTGATCGACTGGCTGCAGGAGCTGACGGCGGAGCAGCGCTAATGGCCGCCGCCAGCATCAGCTGAGCGTTGCTCGGGTGTTCGACACGTGGGCGCAGATACCGCGCCTGTCGGTGAAAAGCGGAGATGGATGCTTCGACCCGAGATTCGACCCGAAATCTCGAATCCTACCACGAGTTCCTGCGCCAGAAACGGCTCGTTGCCCGCTCGCACGGCTTCGCCGTGCCGGCCGATGCGATACACCCCCTGCTGTTTCCGTTCCAGCGCGACATCGTGCTCTGGGCGCTGCGCAAGGGCCGAGCGGCGGTGTTCGCCGACTGCGGCCTGGGCAAGACGTTCATCCAGCTCGAATGGTCGCGCCTGGTGCACGAGCGCACCGGCCGGCCGGTGCTGATCGTGGCGCCGCTGTCGGTGGCCCGGCAGACGGTGCGCGAGGCGCGCAAGATCGACCTGGACGTCGTCTACGCCCGTGCGCTGGAGCAGGCCGGACCGCTCACGATCACCAACTACGAGATGGTCGAACAGTTCGACCCGGAGCGCTTCGCCGGCGTGGTGCTCGACGAGTCCAGCATCCTCAAGGCGCTGGATGGCAAGACGCGGCAATTGCTCACGCGGATGTTCGCGCGGACACCGTACCGGCTGTGCTGTACCGCTACCCCGGCGCCGAACGACATCGCCGAGTTGGGGAACCACTCGGAGTTCCTCGGCATCCTGCCGCACCACGAGATGCTGGCCGCATTCTTCGTGCATGGTGACCTTGGCCCTGGCGAGCGGCAGGGGTGGCGCCTCAAGGGCCATGCGCAGGAGGCGTTTTACCGCTGGCTGGCCTCCTGGGCGGTCACCCTCCGCCGGCCGTCCGACCTGGGCTACTCCGACGATGGGTACCGCCTGCCACCGCTCACGGTTGAGCCGCTGTGGGTCGAGACCGGTTACGTCCCGGAAGGCCGGCTGTTCGACACCGGCGACCTGGGCGGCATCCAGGGCCGCATCCGCGCGCGCCGGGCCACGCTGGCAGAGCGTGTGGCGGCCACGGCCGCCTTGGTGAACGGCTGCCCGGGCCAGTGGATTTGCTGGCACGCCCTCAACGAGGAAGGCGAGCGACTGGCGGAGGCCGTCCCGGACGCGGTGCTGGTGGTGGGCTCTGACCCACCAGAGCGCAAGCGAGATGCCCTGGAGCGCTTCCAGGATGGTCTGGTGCGCGTGCTCATCACCAAGCCCACCATCGCTGGCTTCGGCATGAACTTCCAGAACTGCCACCAGATGGCGTTCGTGGGGCTGGGCGACTCATGGGAGCAGTACTACCAGTGCATCCGCCGGGCGTGGCGGTTCGGCCAGCGCGAGGCGGTGAAGGCCGTGATCGTCCTTTCCACGGTGGAGCGGGCCGTGTTCGAGAACGTGCTGCGGAAGGAGCGAGAAGTGGCCCAGATGCAGGAGCGCCTCGTGGGGCACATGCGTAGGTACGAGGAGGAGGAACTGCACGGCGGGCAGGCCGAGGAGCCCTACCGCACCGATGAGGCCGAGACGCCACACGCCCGCCTGCTCCTCGGCGATTGCGTGGAGCGCCTGCGCGAGATCGCGGATGACTCGGTGGACCTGACGGTCTACAGCCCGCCGTTTCTGAGCCTCTACACCTACTCACCCAGCGAGCGGGACCTGGGCAATGCCCGCACGCACCGCGAGTTCTGGCGGCACTATCGCTGGGTGGTGCGGGAGCTCCTCCGCGTCACGCGGCCAGGGCGGTTGTGCGTCGTGCACTGCCAGCAGGTACCGCGCACCAAGGCCCGTGACGGTGTCATCGGCCTGGTGGACTTCCGCGGCCAGCTCATCCGCGCGCACGAGCGGGCCGGCTGGATTTACCACGGCGAGGTGTGCGTGGACAAGGACCCCCAGGCACAGGCCATCCGCACCAAGGCCAAGGGTCTGCTGTTCGTCCAGATGGAGCGGGACAGCGCTTGGCTCAGGCCAGCCCTTGCCGACTACCTGCTCGTGTTCCGCAAGCCCGGTGAGAACCAGATGCCGGTGCGGCCGGACATCAGCCGTGAGGACTGGATCGCCTGGGCGCGGCCGGTCTGGTATGGCATCCGCGAGAGCGAGACGCTCAACGCCGCCGAGGCGCGTGAGGAGCAGGACGAGCGGCATATCGCGCCGCTGCAGCTGGAGACGGTGGAGCGCTGTGTGCGCCTGTGGTCGAACCCTGGCGAGCTCGTGCTGGACCCGTTCGCCGGCATCGGCACGGTGCCGTACGTGGCGGTTCGGCTGGGGCGCCGTGCAGTGGGCATCGAGCTCAAACGCAGCTATTGGCGGGCGGCGGTGCGCAACGTGGGCCGTGCTGAGGAGATGGCCCGCCAGCGCACGCTCTTTGACCTCGTGGTCCCCGACACGCCGGGGGCAGGGCCTGGATGGGGGCAGGCGGACGGGGCGGACGGGAGGGTAGCCGAGGGGGATGAGCGATGAACGGCTACCAGGAAGACTGGGACGACAAGCGCGACGAGTACGGGGAAGACGGCTGCGACATCGCGCCGCACTGCGTGGAATGTCCACTGCCGGCGTGTCGGTACGACATGGGGCCGAAGCAGGCGCACAAGTGGTTGCGAGCCATCGAGGTGCAGGCGGCACTTCTGCAGGGCCTGTCGGCCGACCGGATCGCCGAGTCACTGGGCATCTCGCGCCGGTCGGTGTTCCGGCTGAAGCAGATGATCGCCGCGCAGGACTGGCCGGGGCCCGCGCGGATAAGGGGGGAACAACGAGTGGTTGACGACGTGGTAGCGTTGCCGGTCACGGGGACCGGTGCCTCAGGACGGTGCCCACGCTGCCGCGGGCGGCTGGCGGTGGAGCGGCAGGTGCTGCCCGTGGGCAACGACCTGGAGCCGTACTGTCTCGCC
>JBHOQW010000012.1:0-1119 GCA_042408665.1 Dehalococcoidia bacterium | reverse complement strand
CCCGGCACGCTGGCGCTGATCAATCGGCCGAAGCCGTCACGATACTTCCCGGAGCCGGTGTACTTCGGCGAGGCCGTGTATGAAGTGCGCTACCGGCATGCGGGAGACCGCGCCGACTACGTGCACACTTACGAGCATCCGGACCAAGTTACGCTGCACGCGCTGTCACCGGGAGAGGTGCTGATGTACGGACAGGAGCCCATCGTGCAGGATACGGGATTCTGAACCATGATGTTCTTTGTCAATCCCACAGGAGGCAGCAAAATGGCTAGGCGATTGCCCGCCCGTGACCGATTCGGGCGGTTTCTCCCTCGCTCTCGCTCTCACCGCCGGAACGAGCCCGACCCGGCACGGCGGAGGCGCTACCGCCGGAACGAGCCCGACCCCGAGCCCGCCCGGGCACGGAGCCGGCGCCGGCGCTACTACCGCCGCAACCCCGCGATGCGGGGCCTGCCAGGCGTGATCATGGGCGGGCTCACCCACGGCGTCGCCGTGCTCGCGGGCGATGGCTTGAGCGGCAGCATCGCGGCGCAGCTGGTCAAGCCCAAGCCCGGTACCGAGCTCACCGACGCCGCCCAGGCGATGCGGGCCGCCGTCAAGGCCGGCGCCGGCGTGGCCCTGGGCCTCGTGGCCGAGATGGTGGGCCTCAGGCAGTGGGCGCAATCGGTGACCGCCGGCGCGTTCGCGGGGGCCCTGCGGCCGTTCATCGTCAAGGCCAACGTGCCGCTCTTGAGCGCCGGCTTGTCGGACTACCCGCAGATCGGCGCCTACGTCTTCGAGCAGCCGGCCGCACTGCCGGGGCCGGCCCCCGCCCTGGGCGACACCACCCAGGACGTGGACATCTACGGCACCAGCAGTCTGGTCATGTGACCGAAGGAGAGCCAACCCATGATCCTCAGTTCTCTGCGACCGATCGCCCGCTCGGTCGCTGACCTCATCAGGGCGTCCCGGCCGTCGCAGGCCGGCGAGCTCGAAGCCTACGGGCACGTGCTCTACAGCGTGCGCACGTATGTTTCGGCGGCCACCACCCGGCTGACGTTTTTCGACTTCGTGGGCGGCCCGGAGCTCACCAACAGGGAGTCGGCCGGGCAGCTGCCGGATCCGCAGTTTTTCGAGATT
>JBHOQW010000008.1:0-41748 GCA_042408665.1 Dehalococcoidia bacterium | reverse complement strand
TGATGGGCATGATACCGGGGATGATGGGCACGGTCACGCCGACGGCGCGCGCCCGGCGCAGGAAATCGAAGTAAAAGGCGTTGTCGAAGAAGAGCTGGGTGATGAGGAACTCCGCCCCCGCCGCCACCTTGCCCTGCACATGGGCCAGATCCTGCGCGCGGTCCTCGCTCTCCAGGTGTCCCTCGGGGTAGCAGGCGGCGCCGATGCAGAAGTCGAAGCCCTCGGCGCGGATGAAGCGGATCAGCTCATCGGCGTGGGCGAAACCGTCCGCCGGGGGCACGAACGTCGTCTCACCCCGCGGCGGGTCGCCGCGCAGGGCCATGAGGTTGCGCACCCCGGCACGGCGCAGGTCGGCCAGGATGCGGCGCAGCTCGGCCCGGTCGTGCCCCACGCACGTGAGATGCGCCATGACGGTGATGCCGGTCTCGGCGCTGAGGCGGCTGACGGTCTCCAGCGTGAGCGCGCGGGTAGACCCGCCGGCGCCGTACGTCACCGAGACGAAGGCCGGGTTGAGCGGCGCCAGCTCGGCCACCGTGCGGGCCAGCGTGCGGGCGGCGGCGTCCGTGCGGGGCGGGAAGAACTCAAACGAGAACAGCGGCCCGCCCGCGCGCAGGAGGTCGGCGATGCGCTGCTGCGGGCGGGCGACCGGATGCGACGCAGTCATCACACTTTCCGACGGTGACGGTCCACACGCTGCATGATAGCAGTCCTGGCAAAGCCGGGGCACGGCACGGGCAGTCCCGGCCCTCCAGCATGGCCGCCCGGATCATCGCACCCGCGCGTTGTGACGCGGTTGTGATGGTGCAGCCGCGGTCCGTGGGCGCGACCTCGGCTATGGTGGGAACGCGGCGACCGTCGGCCCGGCCGGCGAGACCCGCTGCAACGAGGGCCACGTGACCCGGGAACCGACCCCGCCGACGGCGCCCCGCGTGCTGCTCATTGACGCGGACGCCGCCTTTGCCCGGTTCGTGGTGACCGCCTTGCGCCTGGAAGGCGTGGCCGTTCGCGTGGCCGCCACTGGCGCGCTCGGCCTGGAGCTGGCCGAGCGCCACCCACCGGATCTGATCCTGCTGGAGCTGCTGCTCCCCGATATGAGCGGGGAGGCGGTGCTGCGCGGGCTGCGCGCCGGTCCGGCGGCAGCGGTGCCGGTGGTGGTGATCAGCATCGCCGGCGACCTGGCCCAGACAACCACGCTGCGCGCGCTGGGGGTCACGGACGTCTTCACCAAGCCCGTGGCGGCCAGCGCGCTGGTGACCGCCGTACGGCGGGCGCTGGCCAGCCGGTGAGACCTTGCTCCCACCGAGGTTCAGCGCCGGCGGGCCGCCCCGCAGGCCGGGGCGGATCCCTATTCCAGCGTTATTTCCCGGCCGCCGCCCACCGCTTCGACCGCGCGGAGCACCCGCGCCGCCAGGGCCAGGTCCTGAACGGCGTTGCCGACGCTCTTGAACACGAAGATGTCGTCCGGCGCGGTGCGGCCGGGGCGTCGCCCCGCCGCGATCTCGCCGATCTCGGCCCAAATGTGCGCCGCCGTCATCGCCCCCTCGGCGATGGGCAGGCACACCTCACCGGCCTCAGCCAGCGCACCGGCACGCGTATCAACGATCAGGCGAGCGCGCAGCACGGCGGTGGTGTCCAGCTCCCGCGTTTCCGGCGTGTAGGCGCCCAGCGCGCCCACGTAGGTGCCCGGCTCCAGCAGCGCGCCGGGGAAGAGCGGCGTCGGTGAGGTTGTCGCCGTGATGACGATCCGCGCCCCGGCCAGCGCCTCCTCGGCCGACGCCACCCGGCGCAGGGATGGGCAGGCATCGCCCAGCAGCGCGCGCATGGCGGCGACGAAGGCGGGAAAGCGCTCTGCATGCGGGTGGACCACCCGCACCTCGCGCACCGGGCGCACGGTGCACACGGCCCACAGGCTGGTGCGCGCCGTGGCACCGGCCCCGAACAGGGCCACGACGTCCGCATCGGGCAGGGCGAGCAGCTCCGCGCCCAGACCAATGGCGGCGCCGGTGCGGATCTGCGTGAGCAACGTCCCGTCCAGCAGGGCGCGGGGTGTGCCGTCCTGGTCGGACGTCAGCAGCACCACCGCCTGCACGGTGGGCAGGCCGCGTGCCGCGTTGTCGGGGTTGACGGAGACCAGCTTGAGGCCGGCAGCGCCAGCGGGGTGCGCGTAGCCGGGCATCACGAGCATGGTGCCGCCGGCGGTGGCGAGATGGGCGCGGAGCGGCGCCTGGGCCTGACCGGTGGACAGGGCGACGAACGCCTCGCGCGCCGCGTCGATGGCCGCGCGCATGGTGACCGTCCGCTGGATGTCCGCCCGCCCGATCACGCGCACGGCCCACCTCCGCTCGGCCGTACCGCGGGGTGAGCCAGGAGAAATGAGGAGCGAGAGACGGCCGACGCCCACTCCCCTCGCTCCTCACCCCCTGTTCTCGCACCGTCGCCGGGGCGGGATGAGGGCTCGCCCCGGCGATCAGCGAGGGCGCCCGTCGGCCTTCCTACCCGCCGTGGTTGTCCAGGCTCTCGATGATGGTGGAGATGCCCATCCCGGCGCCGATGCACTGCGTGGCGAGGCCGTACTTGCCGCCGGAGCGGCGCAGCTCGTGCGCCACGGTCAGCACCAGGCGCGCGCCAGTGGCGCCCAGCGGGTGGCCGATGGCGATCGAGCCGCCGTTGACATTGACCTTCTCCAGCGGAATGCCCAGCTCCGCGCAGGACGGGATCACCTGCGCCGCGAAGGCCTCGTTGAACTCCACGCGGTCGATCTGGTCGGCCGTGATGCCCGCGTGCTTGAGCGCCTTGCGCGTCGAGACCACGGGGCCGATGCCCATCACCTGCTGCTTCACGCCCGCTACGCCGAAGCCGATGATGCGCGCCAGCGGCTCCAACCCCAGCTCCAGCGCCTTCTCCTCGCTCATGAGGAGGACGGCGGAGAAACCGTCGTTGGTGGGGCAGGAGTTGCCGGCGGTGATCACCAGCTCTTTGCCGCCGTAGCTCTTGATGCCGGCCACGGGTTTGAGCTGGCTGAGCGCCTCGATGTTCGTGCCCGGGCGGATGCACTCATCGCGGTCGAAAATGATCGTGGGCCCGTGCTCGTTCTCGAGCCAGTTCCCCTGGTCATCGAACACCGGCGTCTCGATCTCCAGCGGGACGATCTCGTCTTTGTAGACGCCGCGCTCGTAGGCGGCCACCGCCTTGCGGTGGCTTTGGACGGCGAACTCGTCGAGCTGCTCGCGCGTCAGCTCGTACATCTCGGCCACGTTCTGCGCCGTCTGCACCATCGAGGCCAGCGGTGGACTGTCCAGGATGTAGTCGGGAATCGGGCGAGAGAAGTACTCGAACCAGTCCGGCGGCAGGTTGCGCTGCACCTCGGTCTGCTGGGTCAGCCGCTGGTTGAACTCCGTCACCCGGGTGCGAGGTCCCTGCGGCCCGCCGCCGAGCTGGCGTCCCATCCGCTCCACGCCCATGGCCACGCCGCAGTCGATGGCGCCGACCATGATCTCCTGGGCGATGCGGTGCAACACCTCCATGCTCGAGCCGCACTGGCGGTTGGTGTCGAAGGCCGAGATCTCCATGGGCAGGCCGGCCAAGCGCGCGATCTTGTCCGCGCCGATGTTGGCAAACTCCGGCGAGGGCACCACATTGCCCAGGCCGACCTCTTCGATCATGCGGTCCTGCACCTTGGGGTTGCGGTCCAGCAGGGCGCGCAACACCTTCGCGCCGACTTCATCCAGCCGCGTGGCCACCAGCTTGCCGCGCCCACCACGGCCAAACGCCGAACGCGCGCCGTCGACGATCACCACGTTCCGCAGTCGCATATGTGTCCCCTTTCACCTTCCGTTGCCGGCCTGCACGGCCGCTGCTTCACCCTTGACCTCAACCCTCATCCCCGCGTGAGGGCTCGCTGCCCGCGGATGATACCAAATCGCGCCGTAAGGCGCCCTGGGCGGGCCGAGGCTCGCGTTCATTCTATACCCGCGGCGGTGTGCGCTCTATGCGCCGCGGCGCCGACGCGCCGCCCCGGTCGGGACCGCATCCGGCAATGCCCCACGGCCGGCATCCACGCACCCCGGAGAGCACCGCACCGACCAGTCGAGAATTCAGGGAAACACCGATGCAGCCGAGCAAACGATTATTCGATACTATGAATAGCGGGAAGAGGTTCTACCTATCGAGGAGCAAGCCATGGCCCCGCGCAACTACACCGAGGAGCTAGCCGCGGCGCTGCGCCGCGGGCGGCGGCGGCGGCCGGCAGCGGCGCGTCGAGCCCGCAACATGACGGACCTGTGGGCCGCGCTGGTGCAGGCCGGTGCCGCGCCGCGCCGGGGCTGAGCGACGGTCCGGCGTTGCCTGAGAGGCCGGGCATGGCGGACGAGGACCGTGCCCGGCCTTTATGGCGCCTCGCGCAGCAGGGTGCGGCGCACCCGCTCCAGGGTGGCGCCCAGCGCCTCCGGCGGCAGCGATTTGCGCAGGCAGTCGCGCGCGCCGGCGTCCAGCGCCGCGGAGATGCCCGGCTCCAACTCGCTGCTCACGAGGAGATAGACCACCGTCTGCGGCGCTGCTCGGGCGATGTGGCGCACGGTGTCCGCCGCGGGCAAGCCCGGCAGGGCCAGGTCCAGGAGCAGCAGATGTGGGCGGGCGCGGTAGGCATCGATGATAGCATCGGCGCTGGTGGTGGCCGCGGCAGCCACCTCCACGCCCGGCACCGCCTGGAGCCCGGCGATAAGCCGCTCGCGGTAGGCGGGGTCGGGCACCGCCAGCACCACGCGGAACGAGGGTCGACGCTGCGGGTCGGCGGAGGCCGTCACGGCGGTGCATCCTTCTCGGCGTACCGGCCAGCCTCACGCAGATCGCGCGGGGGCTGGTCCTTTGCCTCCCCTGCCTCGCGCTCCTCGGCCCGTCGGGGGCGGCGCAGCCCGCCCAGCAGCACCTCCCACGGGTTGGCCAGGCGGGTGGTGTCACACCAGTCGTGCTCGCGCGGTGAGGAAAGCAGGTCGCGTAGCCGCTTGCTCAGGTCGGCCATAAGGGGTTCCTTTCCGTCCCAGGGTAGCACAGCGGCATGCGTCGGTACCCCCTCTCCATCTGTTGGGCCGGGGTGGCGGTGCTGTATGGGTGAGCCCTTCAACACACGCCGGGAGGGCTCTCCCAGTTCCAAGGCGGTCCGATCCAGCCCGCAGCCGCGTCAGAGCCCCTCGATCGCACGTAGCCGGAGCCGAGCCCCGGTCCTCAGCCGGTCGGTTCGTTTAGAATCGGTGTGGCTGCAAGCCGCCAGCGCGTATCGAGGTGCAGCATGCCTGTCCCGCGCCTACGTTTGCTAGGGAATAAGGAGCTACCGCCGAGCTGGGCGGCACGCCTGCGGCCGGACGAGCAGCAGGACATCCTGCGCATCTTCGGTCACCATCCAGAGCTGTTCACCGCCTGGCAGGGGTTCTACGCCTGATCATGGTCGACGGGGCGGTGCCGATGCGTATCAAGGAGCTGATGCGGCTGCGCATCGCCCATCTCAACGAGTGCGACCTTTGACAGGCCTTCCGCTCGTCGGTCGCGCGAGAGGAGGGCTTGACGGAGGAGGAGATCGCCCGCGTGTGCGACTATGCCGCCGGTGACTTCAGCGAGGCGGAGCAGGCGGCGGCGTTCATCGGTTTTGGCCGCCTGATCCACGCCTTCGGTTGCCGGCCGTTGCCGCAGAGCGCAATGGCAGCAGAAGGGCAATAGCCTAGTGGTGCGTTTGCCCGGGACGTTCCCTGCCGTGCGCGAACCACCAGACCTCGCGGATGGTCGCCTCACGGCGGCGGTGCGCCGGCACTACGGCCTCCCGGTCACAACGCTCACCTTCCTGCCGCTGGGGCTGGATGTGCGAGCGTGGGCCTACCGCGTCACCGCCGCGGATGGGGCCGTCTACTTTCTCAAACTCCGCCAGGGGCTGCCCAACCCGGCCGCGCTCCGCGTCCCGCGCTACCTGGCCGACCGCGGCGTGCCTCACGTGGTCGCGCCGCTACCGACCCGTGCAGGACGGCTGTGGGCCGCCCTCGAGGAGTTCACGCTTACGCTCTACCCGTTCATTGAGGGCACCACCGGTGGGGCGCATGGCCTGCAGGAGCATCACTGGGTCACCTACGGGGCGGCGCTGCGCGCGATTCACGACACGCCGTTGACGCCCCGCGTGAGGCGCGTGGTGCCCCGCGAATCCTTTACCTCACACTGGCCCGACCTCATCAGGGCCCTGGACGCGCGCATTGCCGGCGCCACTTTTCTGCACCCCATCGAACGCGAATGGGCCGCGTTCTGGCAGGCGCGGCGCGCGGACATCTGGGCGCTCGTGGAGCGCCTGGAAACCCTCGGTCGCCGCCTGCGGGCCGCCCGGCCGCCGCTGGTGCTCTGCCACGGTGACGCCCACCACAACAACGTGCTCATCGACAGGGACGAGCGGTTCTGGATTGTGGACTGGGACGACACCCTGTGCGCGCCCAAGGAATGCGATCTCATGATGGGCGTAGGTGGACTGAGCGGCGCGCTCGTCGGCCTGCGGGAAACGGCATGGTTCCTGCGAGGCTATGGCCCCGCGCGCATCGACCTGCTGGCCCTGGCCTACTATCGCCACCTGCGGGCGGTGGGGGATCTTGCCACGAACGGGGAGCAGGCGTGGTTGGCGCCCGGCGTCGGTGAGGCGGTCAAGGCCACCGCCTTGCAGCGGGCCAGGCAACTGTTCGCGCCAGGCTATATCGTCTCGCTGGCGACTGCGGCAGCGGACCACGTGAGCTAAGCGCCGGGTCCGAATCGCACCGCCTCCTGGCGCAGGGCGTGGTCGACCAGTACCAAGGCGGCCATCGCCTCCACCATTGGCACGGCGCGGGGCAGCACGCACGGGTCGTGGCGGCCCCGGCCGCGGATGGTGGTCTCCTCGCGGTGAACACTCACCGTGCGCTGCTCGTGCATGATGGTGGCCGTGGGCTTGAAGGCCACCCGGAAGTACACCGTCTCGCCGTTGGTGATACCGCCCTGCACGCCGCCGGAGTAGTTGGTGCGCGTGCGCACCCGCTCTCCTTCCAGGTAGAACTCGTCGTTGTGCTCCAGGCCGGTGAGGTCCGTGCCGGCAAAGCCGGAGCCGATCTCGAAGCCCTTGCTGGCCGGCAGCGAGAGCATCGCCTTGGCCAGGTCGGCCTCCAACCGGTCGAACACCGGCTCGCCCCAGCCGGGCGGGCAGCCGCGCACGGCGCAGGTGACCACCCCGCCCAGCGAGTTGCCTGCCTTGCGCGCCGCCTCCACCGCCGCGATCATCTGCTGCGCGACGGCCGGGTCCGGGCAGCGGATCGGGGTCTGATCGACCTGCTCGCGGGTCACCGTCTCTACGTCGCAGTCGGCGCAGATCCGCCCCACTTTCGAGACCCAGGCCACGATCTCCACCCCGTAGCGAACGCGGAGCAGCTTACGGGCGATGGCGCCGGCGGCCACGCGCCCGGCTGTCTCGCGCGCGCTGGAGCGTCCGCCGCCGCGCCAGTCGCGGATGCCGTATTTGGCCTCGTAAGTGTAGTCGGCGTGACTGGGGCGGTACTTCTCCTGCACCTCGCGGTAATCGCCGGGGCGCATGTCCTCGTTGACGATCATCAGGCTGATGGGCGTGCCCAGCGTCTTGCCCTCGAACACGCCGCTGAGGATGCGCACCGTGTCCGACTCCCGGCGCTGGGTGACGAGGTGGCTCTGGCCCGGTGCCCGCCGGTCCAGCTCCGGCTGGATATCGGCCTCGGACAACTCCAAGAGCGGCGGACAGCCGTCCACCACGGCGCCGATGGCAGCGCCGTGCGACTCGCCCCAGGTGGTGACCCGGAACAGATGGCCGAAGGTGTTGCCCATGGCAGCGATCAGGGTAGCGGGTTATGCCGGAAGCGGCCAGGGGCAGCGGCCGGGTGGCCGCCCGACCCTCACCGGCCCACGGTGGCGCTCAGGTCAGAGAAGCTCTCTGCGCGGCACGCCCAGCCGCGCCATCACGCTCTCGAACACGGCGTATTCCTGCGCGCCGGGGAAACCGTACAGGCGGTCGGCCACGAACAGGAAGAACGGGGTGCCGGTGATGCCGCGGCCTACCGCCCACTGTATGCTCTCGTCTACCGCCGGCGCGTGCCGTCGCTCCGCCAGCGCCTGCCGCAGGGCGTTGGCGTCCAGCCCCTCGGCCGCGGCGATCTCCGCCAACACCGCCACATCGCCGATGTTGCGGTCCTGCTCGAAGTAGGCGCGGAACAGGGCCTTGTGGAAGCGGTCAAACGCCTCCGGTCCGGCCGCCCGCGCGAACTCGGCCGCCTCCAGCGCCGGCCGTGAGTTGGGGATCACGCTCGTGCGGATCATGGGGATGCCGGCGGCGTGCGCTATATCCAGCGCCGGGTTGGGACGGCCCGACGCCGGTCCGCGCGGCCGTCCCTCCGGCGGCGTCTCCGGGTGAAGCTCAAACGGTCGCCACTCCACCACCACGGGGTACTCCCGCTGCAACTGCTCGACCCGGACCAGGCCGATGTAGCACCACGGTCAGATGTAATCCGAGAACACGATCACCTGGAGCGGTAAGGACGTCTGTGGTTGGGGCATACGGCACCTCGTCGTCGGTGGCGGAGCGCTCGCGGGCGTCAGACCGGTGGAGCGGAGGGGTGCTCGTCGACGCGCGGGCCGGTGGCCAGGACGGAAACCGCGGCGCCGATGGCGGCCACGGTCGCCTGTCCGACGAGGCCAAGGCCGAGGCCGCGTCCCACAAGCTCGGCAGCCAGCAGGCCGGGCGCCACGTCTTGTTCAAGCAGCGTGCGCCCGTCCAGGCGTAGGAGGGGCGCGAGCGGCTCACCGTCGCGGGCGGCCGCCAGCACCCGCCCCAGCCAGCTTCCCAGCGCGGCAGCGATCGCCACCAGCGCCCAGCGCAGCGCCGATTGGATGGCACGGGTCATGGTTTGTCCTCTCGGTGGCCGCGCGTCCGCGGGCGACCTGCTATCGTACCGTTAGTATGGGGGCTCGACCGCGTGAGAACCAGCCGGTGCAGGAGGCTGGTATACTGACCGCACACCTCACCGCGTCATCTCGCGGCCGCTTGACGCGGTTTCGGGCGGCGAGATGGGGCGGCAAGAGCCCCGGGGAGGTCCCGTATGAACACGGTCTGGATTCGTGCCGTGTACGCCGCCGTGGTCGCGGTGCTGGCGGCGTTCACCGTCATCTTCGGCATCGCCATGGTCTCCCCTGGGCCGAAACCACCGGGTGACCCGGGTATCACCTTCCGCCAGCTCTCCGGCGAGGATGACCGCAACCAGAACACCCTGCAGCAGCGGATCGAGACGTTTTACGGCGACGCCGCCCGGTTCCGCAGCCAGTACCCCGGCTATCAGCGCAATGTGTTCCTGGCCGCCACCGGGTTCGGCATCCTGTTTGTGCTGGTCGGGCTGGCGCTGCCGGCCCTGGTCAACTACCTGCGCCTGGGCCTCGTGCTGGGCGGGCTGCTCGTGTTCGTGTACGCCTTCTACATCGCCATGCGCCCGGTGCCGGTGGTCACACCGCAGGGCACCAACCTGCTAGCCTTCGTTGGCGCTGGCTACCCGGAGCCGCTCAATTTCGCCGGCCGCTTCGCCCGCTTTGCCGTCTCCTTCATCGGCTTCATCCTCGCCCTGTTCGTGGGGCTGTGGCGGCTGACGGAGTGGCCCTCCGCGCAGCGGCGGGCCCCGGCTTGGCCGGGGCAGGCGGCCGCGCCCACGATGCCGGCCGCCCCCGCTCAGCCTGGCCCGGCGTCGGCTTGGGCGCCGCCGTCCCACACGCCGGCGCCGGCGATGGCCGCCACGGCGCCGGGCGTCTCGCCCTGGGCGCCACCCGCGCACACACCGCCGATCGGTTCACCGAGCGGGGAGGGCGCGGAGGGAGCCCGCGGCGAGCCGAACCCACCGGCCCCGCCCGTCTCGGGATAGCGTCGCGCGGTGTACGGTGAACGTGGCAAAAGCCCTGACGCGAACGGGCGGCCCCTCAACGCATGGTGCCGCCCGTTCGCAGGGGCGCGTTGTGGCGCGGTCGCTCAAATCGTGGCGGTAAGGCCGCCCTCCACCGGCAGGGTGATGCCGGTGATGAAGGAGGCGGCATCGCTCACCAGGAAGACGGCGGCGGCCGCCACCTCCTCCGGCCGACCGATCCGGCCCAGCGGGATGCTGCGCGCCGTCTCCTGCTCGACCTCTTCGGGGGAGATGCCGCGCGTGCGCGCCTGCGTGGCGATAAGGGTGGCCTGCCGCTCGGTGCGGATCGGGCCGGGGTTGATGGCGTTGACGCGCACGCCGTAGCGCCCGGCCTCCATCGCCAGGGCCTTGGTGAAATTCATCAGGCCGGCGTTGGCGATGCCGCCCGCGATGTAGGTGGGCGACGGCTGGCGGCCGGCGTTGCCGATGATGTGCAGGATGGCGCCGGAGTGGCGCTCGCGCATGCCGGGCAGGAAGGCGCGGGTCAGGCGGATGTAGCTCCACAGCTTGAGCTCGTAGGAACGCCGCCAGGTGTCCTCGTCCAGGCCCTCCAGCGTGCCGCCCGGGATGGCGCCGGCGTTGTTGACGAGGATATCGACGTGCCCCAGCCGCTCCACGGCAAAGGAGACAAAGCGGTCTACCCCTTCGGCGTTGGCGAGGTCAACCGCCAGCGGATGGACCTCAACGCCGCTGGCTTGGCTGATCTCGTGCGCCGCCCGCTCGATATCGGCCGGGGTGCGGGCGCAGATGGCCAGTCGCACTCCCTCGGCGGCCAGCGCCGCCGCGATGGCGCGGCCGATGCCTTTGCTGGCGCCGGTGACCACGGCCGTCCGGCCTCGCAGTCCAAGCTCCATCCTCTCCCCTCACGAGATCGTGCTGCGGCTGTAGTTTAGCGCAGGTGCAGGGGGATCACGGAGGTCGTGGCGCTGTAGCGCTTCAGGCGGAAGACTGTGCGGCGGGAGACGCCCATCCGCGCCGCGGCCTCGTCCGCGGTCAGCCCCTGCGCCAGCAGGGCCCGCAACTGCGCCTCGCGCAGCAGGGCGCCGGCCCGTTTGGGCGGAAGATCGTAGCGGCAGGCGGGCAGCGGGCACTCCAGGCACTTTGGGGCGATCTCGCAGCCGTCATCGCGATAGTGGACGTGCTCAGGCAGACGGTCGGACGCGCTCACGGTCAGGCTCTCCTCGACGGAATGAACATCTGTTCGTAGCGTGCGCCGAGGAGACGCCGCACGTCAACGTGCAAGAGACATCACGCGCGCGGGAGGGCGATAGAGGCATCGTCCGAGGTGCGGGCGAGAAACGGATGGTCGCCAGCGGGTGCCCGGCCTGCTCAAGGGGCCTGATTGACAGAGTCGTGCTTCTGGTGAATCTGCTGAGACGTTATGACGATTTTTGCGGCCGGCTGAGGAGTGGGGCCGCGGATCGGGCGTTGCTAGCGGGGTAGATCGGCTCGGCACGATGTGAGCGCACGTGACCCGCACAGGCTCGCTCAGAGTCACGGTGAACGGAGAGTTTCACCAAAGTGCTAGAGGGGGTCGAGGTGTGGGTCGCTTGTGAAAACGATGAATAACGGTGGCAGAGAGCGGCGTCGCTCTCTGTCACCGTGCGGGTCGGGCACTACTCTAGCACAGGGCATCGTGGGTACGGAGCGTAATATGTCATCAGCGAGAGGCGGGATGGCTACTGAACCTCGAGGATCAGCTCGATCTCCACGCAGGCGCCCAGCGGCAGCTCGGCGGCGCCGAGGGCGGCGCGCGAGTGGCGGCCGCGCTCACCGAACACCTGCACGAGCAGCTCGGAGGCGCCGTTCACCACCGCCGGCTGACCGGTGAAGCCGGGCGCGCTGGCCACGTGGCCGGTGACCCGCACCACCCGGGTGACCCGGTCCAGGTTACCCAACTCGCCCTGAGCCACCGCCAGGCAGTTGATGGCAGCCAGGCGGGCGGCGGCGTAGGCCTCCTCCGGCGACACGTCGACCGGCACCTTGCCGGTGTACCGCACCACGCCGCCCTCGCTGGGGAGCTGGCCGGAGATGAACAGCAGGTTGCCGGTGCGCACGGCCGGGACGTAGGCGGCCACCGGCGCGGGCGGCGCCGGCAGGGTAATGTGCAGCGCGCGCAGGCGGTCGGCGACGGACATGCCCTCCTCCATGTCGAGATTCTGCCTCGGACGGTATCGTCCATCTGGGCTCCTGTCGAGGGGGCCAGCCGCTGCCAGAGGGCTGGCAGCCCGATCTGCGACACTGATGGGACCACAGCACACCGTGGAGGAAGCCAGTGACCGAGGAGACGAGCCCTTGGGGGGCGGGCGGACAGGCGGGGCGACCGGTCATGCCGGCGGGGTACGGTATCGCCACGGGCCGGGAGGGGCTGCTGCCCTGGTCGTGGGCCGTGGAGCGGCTGGCGGCGGCGCGCAATTACTGGCTGGCCACTACCCGGCCGGACGGCCGCCCACACGTGATGCCGGTGTGGGGCCTGTGGCTGGAGGGGGCATTCTACTTCAGCACCGCCCGCCGCTCGCGCAAGGCGCGCAACCTGGCCACCCGCCCGCAGGCCGTGGCCCACCTGGAGAGCGGCGACGAGGCCGTTATCCTGGAAGGACCGGTGCACGAGGTGACGGACGCCGCGCTGCTCGCCCGGTTCGCCGATGCCTATGAGGCCAAGTACCGCTTCCGTCCCGACCCGCACGACGTCGCGAACGGCACGTACGTCCTCCGGCCGCGCGTGGTCTTCGCCTGGCGGGAACAGGACTTCCCGACAAGCGCCACCCGCTGGCGCGTTGCCGGCTGAGCCGCACTGCGTCGCGCCCCAGCGCGCCCTGCCCTAGAATGAAACCCCGTGAGCCACGCGCCACATCGCGCACGCACCGAGCAGACCTGGAGGCCGGCATGTCGCAGCAGACCCCCCGCGCCATGACGCCGGAGGACATCACCCGCATCCGTTGGATCAGCGACCCGCAGATCTCGCCCGACGGCCGGCGGGTGGCCTTCGTCGTCACCACGCTCTCGGCGGAGAAGGACGAGTACTTCTCGCACATCTGGGTGGTAGACACCGCCGGCGGTGAGCCGCGCCGCTTCACCAACGGGCCGAGGCGCGACACCGCCCCGCGCTGGTCGCCGGACGGCCGCTTCCTCGCCTTCCTGTCCGAGCGCGACCCCAAGAAAAAGGCCCAGCTCTACGTCATGCCCGCCGACGGCGGCGAGCCCGTCTGCCTGACGGACCTCAAGCGCGGCGTCGCCAACCCCGTGTGGTCGCCGGACGGCACGCGCATCGCCTTTCTCTCCAAGACCGGCGGCTGGGAGGAGCCGGAGGATGAGGAGGAGCGGAAGAAGTCCAAGCCGGCGCGCGTGATCAGCGTGATGAAGTACAAGCTCAACGGCGAGGGCTTCATCTACGACCGTCACCCGCACATCTTCGTCGTCCCGGCCGATGGCTCCGCCCCGCCCAGGCAGATCACCGACGGTGACTTCAACGACGCCTCGCCCACGTGGTCGCCGGACGGCCGTTTTATCGCCTTCGTCTCTGCCCGCCACGACGACCGCGACTACGACAACGCCGCCGACATTTTCATCGTCCCGGCCGAGGGCGGTGAGCCGCGGCGCCTAACCGACACCGCCGGGCCGGTGGCCGCGCCCGCCTTCTCACCGGACGGCACGCGGATCGCCTTCCTCAGCCACCGCTACAAGAACGAGGCCGGGCGCAACATGCGCGTGTGGACCGTGCCGGTGACGGGCGGTACCCCCCACTGCTTGACCGAAAGCCTGGACCGCACCTGCCAGCCGTTCTTCGCCGGCCAGGGCCCGGAGTGGTCCGCCGATGGCATGTACCTCACCTTCGCCATCGAGGACCAGGGCGACGTGCCCCTGTACCGCGTGCGCGCCGACGGCGCGACGCCGCCTGAACCGATTGTCACCGGCAACCGCCAGGTCACCGGTTTTTCCCTGTCGCGCACCGGCCTGATCGCCTTCACCGCCACGGACCCGGTCAACCCGAACGAGGTGTTCGTCTGCCACGCCGACGGCAGCGGTGAGCGGCAGCTCACGGACCTCAACCGCGCCTGGAAGCAGGAGGTGGCCCTCTCCCGGCCGGAGCGGTTCAAGTACGAGCGGGCGGGCTACACCCTGGACTGCTGGGTGATGAAACCCTTCGGCTTTCAGCCGGGTCGCACGTACCCCGCCCTGCTCAACATCCACGGCGGCCCTGCCACCCAGTACGGGCACACGTTCTTCGATGAGTTCCAGGTGTACGCCGGCGCCGGCTACGTGGTGATCTTCACCAACCCGCGCGGCAGCCAGGGCTACGGCGAGGAGTTCTGCCGCGCCGTGATCCGCGACTGGGGCGGCGGCGACTACGAGGACGTGATGGCCGGGCTGGAGTGCGCCCTGCGCCACTGCGACTTCATCGACCCGGAGCGGCTGGGCGTGCTGGGCGGCAGCTACGGCGGCTTTCTCACGAGCTGGATCGTGGGGCACACAAACCGCTTCAAGGCCGCCTGCTCGGAGCGGGCGCTGAACACGCATTACAGCATGTTCGGTACCAGCGATATCGGCCACTCCTTCCCGGAGATGTACAGCGGCGGCGCCCTGCCCTGGGATGACCTGGACTGGTACCTCCAGCACTCACCGCTCACCTATGCCAAGCAGATCACCACACCGTTGCTTATCGTTCACTCCGAGGACGATCTGCGCTGCCCGATCGAGCAGGCTGAGCAGCTCTTCATCCACCTCAAGAAGATGCGCAAGGAGGTGCTGTTCATCCGCTTCCCAGACGAGAACCACGAGCTGTCCCGCTCCGGCCGCCCACGTCACCGCCTGGAACGCTTCCGCCACATCCTGGAGTGGTTCGCCAAGCATCTTCAGCCGGAGCAGGTCGCGGCACGCACGCAGGCGGCCGTGTCCTGACGGCACGCGACGTTACCCGCGGTGAGGAGGGGCCGCGGCCATGACGGGTGTGCCGCCGATAGCGGTGTGGTTGCTGGTTGCCGACCAGGTGGCGCTGCCCGCCTTCGTGGCGGCCGGCGGTTTCTTCCTGGTTTGGTACGCCGCCGGCAACTGGCTCATGCTGCGCCGCGCCCGCCGGCTGGCGGTCTGGGCCAAGCGCGCGGTGGACCCCTTCGGCGGCCGGCAGGCGGTGCGCTGGCCCACCCTGCAGTCCTTCCGGCTGGAGGTGACGGAGCCGCGGCCGCCCTTGCGCGCCGCCGCCATCAGCGGTCTGACGGAGTCCTGGGATGTGCCGTTCGTGTGGCTGTGGAACCGCTGGCACTGGCGGCGGGATATGGTGCTCCTGGAGCTGACGCTGCGGCGCCGGCCGATCTGGGGCCTGGAGCTGTGGCGCCCCGGGGCGCTGCTGGCCTGCGACGCCCGGCGGCTGGCGGAGCGGGAGGGTTGGCCGGAAGAGACGCTGGACGAGTTTCGCCTGGCCTGCCCGCACGAGGACGCCCGCGCGCTGGCCCACGCGCTGCTCGACGCCCTGGCGGAGGAGCGACGCAACCTCATCCGCCTGGCGGTGCGCCGCGCCGAGCCGCAGCTCACCCTGGCCCTCAACGTGCCGGACCCGGCACGACTGACGCCGGCCGAGTTTCACCGGCTCGTCCGGCGCCTGACCGACACCATCCTGCGCCACGCCAGCCCCGGGGAGGAGGCGGGCCCGTGACCGTGAGCGATGCCATGGCGCGCGAGGAAGAACCGACCCCTACACGTGAGGCCGCGCCGCGGGCGCTGGCGGGCCTGCGTGTCGTGGAGCTGGGCACGGGCGTGATCCCGGCCTTCTGCGGCCGCTGGCTGGCCGGCTTCGGCGCCACGGTGGTCAAGGTCGAGCCGCCGGGCGGGGACTGGACCCGCCGCTACCACCTCGACCCGGCCGAGACGGCGTGGTACCGGCCCGACGGGAGCGCCCTCTTCGCCTATCTCAACGCTGGCAAAGAGCTGGTGGCGCTTGACCTGGAGGCAAGGGCGGACCAGGAGCGGCTGTGGTGGCTCCTCCAGGCGGCGGACGTGCTGGTGCACACCGTGAAGCCGGAGCGGCTGCTCGCCCTGGGGATCGACCTCGCGGCGCTGCGGGCGCGTCGTCCCGATCTGGTGGAGGTGGCGGTCTCGCCCTTCGGCGAGGATGGCCCCTACGCCGCCTATGCCGCCACCTCCATCGTGCTGCTGGCCCTGGGCGGCTACCAGTACCTCACCGGCGAGCCCGGCCGCCCGCCGCTGGCCCTGCCCGGCTTCCAGCCCGAGTACCTTACCGCGCTGTACGCCGTCGTCGCCGCCCTGGCGGGCGTGGTGCGGCGGCTCAGGGAGGGGCGCGGCGGCCGGATCGAGCTCACCGCCCTGGAGGCGCTGGCCTCGCTGCACCAGTTCACCGTCAGCCTGTACCTCACGCAGGGGGTGATCCGCAGCCGCCACGGTAGCCGCTGGGAAAACCTCTACCCGATCACGCTCCTCCCCTGCCGCGACGGCTACCTGGGCTTCGCCATCACGCTCCAGGACCAGTGGGAGCGGCTGTGCGCGATGATGGGCCGCCCGGAGCTGGCGGACGACCCGCGCTTCGCCACCCCGGAACTCCGCCGCGCCCACGCCGATGCGCTGGACGCCATCTTGATCGACTGGCTCAAGGACCAGGACAAGATGGCGGTCTTCCACCGCGCGCAGGCCGAATGGCGGCTGCCCGTCGGCCCGCTCTACACCCTGGCCGAGGTGCTGACTGACCCCCAGTACGCCGCTCGCGACTTCTGGGTGCGGCCGGAAGGCTCGGAGGGGCCGCGCCACCCCGGCCTGCCGGTGACGATGAGCGAGACGCCCTGGGTCATCGGGCCCGTACCACGTGGGTCGTCCGCGCCGGCTGCACCCGTGGCGCGCGATTCCCTGCCCCCGGCGTCGCCAGGCCGGGTGCAGGACGAGCCGGGGGCGCTGCCGCTGGCCGGGGTGCGCGTGCTGGACTTCACCCGCGTGTGGTCCGGGCCGCTGTGCACGCGCATCCTGGCCGACCTTGGCGCGGAGGTGATCAAAATCGAGGCGCCGCTGCCGGCGGAGGTGGCCGCCGCGCGCGGGGCGGGGTTCGGCAAGCTCAACCGCAACAAGCTGGGCATGGCCATCGACCTGCGCTTCGAGCAGGGGCGCGAGATCGTGCGTCGGCTGGTGGCCAGGTCGGATGTGCTGGTGGAGAACTTCAGCGCCCGCGTGATGCCCAACTTCGGCCTGGACTACGAGTCCCTGCGCCACATCAACCCGGCGCTGATCATGCTGTCCATGCCCGGCTTCGGTGCCCGCGGCCCCTACCGCGACTACATGTCCTACGGTCCCGCCATCGAGCCGATGACGGGTCTCACGGGCCTGCTCGGCTACCCCGGCGAGGGGCCGCTGGCCACGGCCATCGCCTACCCGGACGCGGTGGCCGGCGTCACCGCCGCCGCCGCGGTGCTCACCGCGCTGGTGCACCAGCGCCGCACCGGCCGGGGCCAGTACCTGGACCTCTCGCAACTGGAGGCCACCACCTGCCTGCTGGGTGAGTTCATCGTCGCCGCTCAGCTTGCCGGCCGCCAGCCGGAACGACGCGGCAACGCGCACCCGTACTGGGCGCCGCACGGCACCTACCGCTGCCGGGGCGAGGACGAGTGGGTGTCCATCGCCGTGCGCTCGGATGCCGAATGGCGCCGGCTGTGCGAGCTCGCCGGACTGGCGGACCTGCGCGACGACCCCTCCCTGGCCACCGCCGCCGGCCGGCGCGCGCAGCAGGCCCGCATCGGTGCCGCCCTCGAGGCCTGGACGCGCGCGCAGGATAAGTTCGCCGTTATGGACCGTCTCCAGCGGGCCGGCATCCCGGCCGGGGCGGTGGTGAACGCCCGGGAGATGCTGACAGACCCGCACCTGGCGCACCGCGGCTTCTTCGTGGAGGCGGTAGCTACAGGTGGCAGGCGGTCGCTCATGCCGGGCACACCGCTGCGGGTGGACGGGCAGCCGCGCTGGGAGTGGCGCGATGCGCCCGCGCATGGCGAGCATAACCGGCACGTGCTGCGCACCGTGCTCGGCATGGAGGACGCCGAAATCGCGGCGCTGGAGGCGGCGGGCGTGCTGGTCGCCGCCGCGCCGGTGGGCGACTGAGCGCTACAGGGGCACGCCCGCGGACGCGGCCGGTCGGGCGGGGCCGCCGCTGAGGCCGAGCGGCACCCCGTCTGCCCGCCAACAGGCGGCGCCGTGCAGCAAGCCGTGCTCGTCCACCAGCACCCCGTTCATGCCGCCCGCCACCTTCTCCACGGCTACCGGGCGGTGCCCGCGTGTGGCGAGCGCGGCCTGCAGGGAGGCCAGGTGGGGGAAGGTGTCCTCCAGCTCCAGCTCCGCCCCTTGCGTCCAGGCGCGCGGCGCCTCCACCGCCTCCTGCAGCGTCATGCCGTGGTCGATAACGTTGAGGATGGCCTGCGTCACGGCGGCGAAGATGCGCTTGCCGCCGGGCGTTCCCAGCGCCATGAACGGCCGCCCGTCACGCAGCACGATGGTGGGCGACATGCTGGACAGGATGCGCTTGCCGGGGGCGATGGAGTTGGCCCGGCCGGACACCGGGTCCATGAGCAACATGCAGTTGTTCAGGATCAGGCCCGTGCCCGGCACCGTCACCTTGCTGCCGAAGGCGCTCTGCGCCGTCTGCGTGGCGGCGACGATCGTCCCCTCCTCGTCGATCACCGTGACGTGGGTGGTGCTGGCCCCCTCGCCGCCCAGGGACGACGCCGTCTCGGCGAACTCGCCCGCCGCCTGGTCCCTGGCCCGCTTCGGGTCGATGTCCCGCCGCCGCTGGGCGGCGTACTCCTTGGATGTGAGCCGGTCCACCGGCACGGGCACCCGCTCCGGGTCGCCCATGTAGCGACGGCGGTCGGCGAAGGCGATCTTGAGCGCCTCGGCGACCAGGTGGACGTAGGCCGGGCTGGCGAAGGCCAGCTCCCCTTGGCCGATGGGGAAGCCCTCCAGGATGTTGAGGAGCTGGATGACGTGCGTGCCGCCGGAGGAGGGCGGGCCCATGGAGATGACCTCGTGGCCGCGGTAGGTGCCGCGCACCGGCGGCCGCTCCACCACGCGGTAGCCGGCCAGGTCCTCCAAGGTGATCAGACCACCATTGGCCTGGATGTCGGCCACGATCGCCCGGGCCAGGGCGCCGGTGTACATCGTCTCCGGTCCCTCATCCGCGATCTGGCGCAGGGTGCGGGCGTAGTCGGCCCGCACGATCGTCTGCCCGACGGCGGGCGGCCGCCCGCCCGGCAGAAACACCGCGGCCGAGGCCGGGAAGCGGGCCAGCGCCTCGCGCGACTGCTGGATCAGGCGCACCAGGTAGGCGCTGGCCGGAAAGCCGTGCGCGGCGAAGCGGATCGCCGGCTCGATCAGGCGGGCCCACGGCAGGCGGCCGTAGCGGGTGGCGGCGTGCCCCCACCCCTTAAGGGCGCCGGGGGTGGCCACGGCCCGGTAGCCGATGTCGTTCGCCTTGTCCACGGTCTCGTAATCCAGGCTGTCCGGCACCGGCTCGTACATCTCCGGCGTGGCCGCCAGCGGCACCGTGGCGTAGTTGTCGATGGTCGCCACCGCGCCCGTGCGTCCGTCGCGGATGACGAAGAAGCCGGCGCCGAAGGGGGTGACCATCATCGGCTCCACCACGGAGAGGGCAAACAGCGCCGCCACGGCGGCATCGACGGCGTTGCCGCCGCTGGCCAGCACTTCGGCGCCCGCCGCCGAGGCCAGCGGGTGGTTGGTGGCCACCACCGCGCGTGAGGCGATGACTTCCTGTTTCCAGGTGCGACGTGGCTGCCCGTCGTGTCCCGTCATGGCCGGCTCTCCTCCGTCGTGCGGTCTCAGGCGCGTTGCTCCGGCCCCCCGGCGCGCCGGCGCGTGGCGGCCAGGCCCAGCAGCCGCGCCGCCGTGCCGCCCAGGATCAGCTCCCGCTCGGCGGCGGAGAGGTCCGGCATGCGCGTGATCGTGGCTACCGGGTCTGGGTCGCCCATATCGAACGGCAGGTCGCTGCCCAGCAGCATGTGATCGGCGCCCACGGTCTCGAGCGCCAGCCGGCGGGCGGCGTCGTCGTGGGTGAGCGAGTCGACGTAGATGCGCGGCAGGTACTCGCGCGGCGGGCGGGCGCCGCGCTCTTTGGGCTCGGGGCGGACGTGGTAGCCGTGCTGCCAGCGGCCGAGCAGCATCGGGAACGTGCCGCCGCCGTGGGCGAAGCAGCAGGTGAGGGTGGGGACGTCGTCGAACACGCCGCCGAAGATCAGGCTGGCGATGGCCACGGAGGTATCGGTGGGGTTGCCGATCAGGTTGGTGAGGTAATAGCGGCGCAGGCGGTCGGCGCCCAGCACCGCCATCGGGTGGACGAACACGAAGGCGCCCAGCTCGGCCGCGCGGCGGAAGAAAGGTCGGAACTCCGGTTCGTCCAGGTTGCGGCCGGCGACGTTGGTGCCGATCTCCACGCCGTGCAGCCCCAGCTCGCCCATCGCCCGCTCCAGCTCGGCCATGGCTAGGTCCGGCGCCTGGAGGGGCACCGCCGCCAGGCCGGCGAAGCGGCCCGGGTACGCGGCGGCGAGCGCGGCGATGCGGTCGTTCACCAGCCGGTGCAGGGGCAGCACCCGCGCCGCGTCGAGGTGGTAGTAGAACAGCGTGGGCGCGGGCGACACGGCGGCCAGGTCCACGCCACGCCGGTCCATCTCGGCCACCTGGGCCTCTGGCCGGTACAGCTCCGGCACCAGCGGGTGGCGGAAGGCGCCCGCCACCAGCCACTCGCGCCCGTCCTCCATCACGGCCCGCTCTGGCCAAGGGTTGTCCTCCTGGCGGATGGCCTGCACGTACTCCTCGGGCAGGTAGTGCCAGTGCACGTCGATCTTCATGGGTCCTTCACCCTGCCGGTTGCCGGCCGGTCTGGGCCGCCGCTACCGGGTTCTCACCGGACGATCCTCCACGGGCGTGTTCGCTATACACCGCCTGCCCGATAGGGGCAAGCGCGGGCGCTCGTGCGTTGGGCTCGGCCCCTCGGGCGCGTTGACAGTTGATCCTGACCGCTCTACGTTTTGCTCGCCTGACGAGATGCCGCGGGACAGGCTGGCTGAGAGGAGGGAGCGCAGATGACAGGCAGCAGCGATCGGTGCTGGTGGCAGCGGCGGGCGCGCCGCCGCGCGGTGTTGAGGGGGGGCGTGGCCCTCTCGGCGGGGGCCGGTCTGGCGGCGTTCCTGGCCGCCTGTAGCGGTGGGGGGAAGCCACAGGGGGCGGCCACGGCGGTCGGCGGTGCTGGGCAGCAGGCGGCCACCACGGCGCAGCCGCGGCGTGGCGGCACTCTTGCCTACCGCATCAACGATGACCCACCCAGCCTCAACCTATGGACGGAGTTCACGTACATCGTCGGCAACGCCATCGCCCCGGTCTACAACCAGCTCTTGCAGCTTGACCCGCTGGACGAGTCTAAGGTCATCGGCGACTTGGCCAAATCCTGGGAGTACGTCAATCCGGAGAAGACCGAGATCATTTTCAAACTCCAGGACGCGCCCGTCGCCTTCCACGACGGCAAACCGTTCACGGCGGAGGACGTGAAGGCCACCTACGAGTGGCTGCGCGATCCGCCCAAGAACACACCCAGTCCGCGCACGACGGCCGCGCGCAACATCCAGTCCATCGAGATCCCGGACGCCAAAACCGTAAAGTTCAAGCTCAAGCAGCCGCAGGCCTCGTTCCTGAGCGCGATCTGCAACCATCATTACGCGATGGGGGCCAAGCACATCATCGAGCAGACGGGCGGCCTCCTGGACGCACAGCAGCAGCCGGTTGGCACCGGGCCGTTCGTGTTCAAGAACTACCGGCGCAACAACGTGATCGACCTGGAGCGCAACCGCTCCTACTGGCGGCAGGATCGTCCCTACCTGGACGCCTTCACCGCCTTCATCGTGAAGGAAGACACCACCGCGCTCACCAACTTCCTCGCCGGTCAGTTGCACATCCTGCGCCTGCGCGTAAGCGATGTCTCGCGCGTGGAGAAGGAACTGGGACCGCGCGGCGCGGTGATGATCACACCCAGCCTCAGCCGGGTGGCGCTCATTCCCAACGGCACTCGCCCGCCCTTCAACGATGTGCGCATGCGCGAGGCGCTCAGCGCCGCCATCGACCGCGACGAGTTCAACCAGATCATCGACGAAGGGCGGGGCTTCAAGGGCTCGTACAACAACCCCAAGGGGCCGTGGGGGATGCCGGAGAACGAGCTGGCCAAGTTCACCGGCTATAGCGGCAAGGCCGACCTGCAGAAGGCCAAGCAGCTCATGGCGGCCGCCGGCTACGCGGACGGCTACAAGGGCCGCATGCCGGTGCGGCAGGACTTCGAGCAGAACGCCGTCACCCTGCAGGCCCAGCTCAAGAAGGCCGGCTTCGACTTCACCCTGGAGGTGGAGAAGTCGGCCGTGCTCACCCAGCGCGCCAACAGCACCGACTTCGACGTCCTGTGCCACACCTGGGCCACGCCCTTCGACGACCCGGACGACTCCTTCGCCGAGATGCTCATCCATCCGGACCGCGCCGGCCGCAACTGGGCCAAGATCATCATCCCGGAGGTGGACCGGCTGTTCGACCTGCAGCGGGCCGAGTTCGACCCCGCCAGGCGCAAGCAGCTCGTGCTGGAGTGCGACCGCGCGGCCATGGCCCAGTACCCAAACATCGTGGTGGTCTATGACCCGCAGATCCAGGCCAGTTACACCACGGTGAAGAACTACAAGCCGCACGTGAGCCTGTACACCAACCAGCGCTTCGAGGAGGTATGGCTGGAGCGCGGGTAGGAGGCGAGGCGCCGCCGGTGAAGACGATCCACGAGGCCGGGTGCGGGCTGGTGTCCCGGCCCCTCACCCCACCCTTCGCGGGGCTCTCTTTCGCCCTTGAGCGAGGGGGAACGGAGGAACGCACGCTACCGGCAGGATACGGTCATGACGCGGTACATCATGCGCCGGCTGGTATTGTTTGTCCCCACGCTGCTGCTGGCCACGGGGATGATCTTCGCCATTCTGCGCGTCATTCCCGGCGATGTGGCGGCCCTAATCGTCACCGCCGGCGGCGAGGGCAAGTTTAACGAGCGCGCCTACCGCGAGGTGCGCCGTCAGCTCGAGCTGGACAAACCGATCCCGGTGCAGTACGTGCACTGGCTGGCGGACGCCGTGCGCGGAGATTTCGGCCGCTCTTACTGGTCCAAGACGGAGGTGCGCGACGAGCTCCTGGAGCGGCTGCCGGTGACGCTGGAGCTGGCCTTGGCCGCGCCGCTCTTGGCGCTGCTCCTGGGGGTGCCGCTGGGCGTGGTCTCCGCCGTCAAACAAAACAGCCCGGCGGACTACCTGGCACGGGCGCTCGCGATCACGGGCCTGTCCGTGCCGCATTTCTGGCTGGGGATCGTGCTTATCCTGGTGCTGGCCAACTACTTCAACTGGGTAGTGCCGCTGCGCTACGCCGAGCTGTGGGAGGACCCGCGCACCAATATAAGCCAGATGGTCTGGCCGGTAATTGTGCTGGGCACCACGTTCACGGCGCTGCTGGCGCGGGTCACGCGCTCGGCTATGCTGGAGGTACTGCGCTCGGAGTACATCCGTACGGCGCGGGCCAAGGGGCTGCGCCCGCTGGCCGTGATCGGTCGGCATGGGCTGCGCAACGCCCTCTTGCCGATCGTCACCGTGTTCGGCGCCCAGCTCGGCGCGCTGATCAGCGGCGCGGTGGTCACCGAGCGGGTGTTCAACGTGCCCGGCATGGGCCGGTACTTCGTGGAGTCGGTGTTCGTGCGCGACTTTCCCGTAGTGCAGGCGGTGGTGCTGCTCATCGCGCTCGCCTATCTCATCGTCAACCTCGCGGTCGACCTCACCTACGCCTGGCTCGACCCGCGCATCCGCTACACGTGAGGCGGCGTCGTACCAGCGGAGAGGAGGGCGTGTGACGACGCAGGCGGCTGGACTCCAGGTTGAGCAATCCATGCTGGCGGAGCGGGCGGCGCCGTCGTGGCGGCGGCGGCTGTGGCGGTTGGTACGGAGCCAGCCGCTGGGCGTGCTCAGCGCCCTGATCCTGCTCGGCTACGTGCTGGTGGCCGTCTTCGCGCCGTACATCGCCACCGCCGACCCCTACGCCATCGACGGCACCGCCACCTATATGCGCCCGGGCGAGCACGGCCTGATGGGCACCGACAACTACGGTCGTGACCTGTTCAGCCGGGTGGTGTACGGCACGCGCATCTCCGTCTCCGTGGGCTTCACCACGGTGCTGTTCGCGGCCCTGATCGCGGCGGTGGTCGGCGGCGTGAGCGGCTTTCTGGGCGGCAAGGCCGACCTGCTAATCCAGCGCTTCGTGGACGCCTTCCAGGCCTTTCCGGCGCTCATCCTGGCCATCATCGTGGTGGCGGTGCGTGGCACCAGTCTGGTGAACGTGATCATCGCCCTCACGCTCGCCTCCTGGCCCAGCAGCGCGCGCGTGATCCGCTCCCAGGTGCTGAGCCTGAAAGAGAGCCCGTTCGTGGAGGCGGCCCGCTGCCTGGGCGCGCCCGGCTCCCGCATCCTGGTGCGGCATCTGTTCCCCAACGTGCTGCCCATCCTGCTGGTGCTGGCCTCCGCCTCCGTGGCCAGCGTGATCGTGGCCGAGGCCACGCTCAGCTTCCTGGGCCTGGGGGTGCCGCAGCCCACGCCGTCTTGGGGCTCGATCCTGACCGGCGCGGAACGCTACGCGCAGCGCGCCCCCTGGATCGGTATCTTCCCGGGGCTGGCCATCACCACCGCCGTGTTCGCCGCCAACTTCCTTGGCGACGCGGTGCGTGACCTGCTAGACCCGCGCCTGCGCCACTGACCGGCGCGGCTCCGCCCGTTGGCGAGCCCGATGCTAGAATCGGCGCGTGGAGGTTGAACGATGCCGGTAGACACGGAACTGCGCGGCCATACGCTGCTCATCACCCTTAACCGCCCGGAGAAGATGAACGCCCTCAACCAGGAGATGATGGAGGGCCTGGAACGGATCTGGCAGCGGGTGCGCGAGGACGATGACATCTGGGTGGCGATCCTCACCGGCGCCGGGGACCGCGCCTTCTGCTCCGGCCGCGACCTGTTCGCCGGCACCCAGGGGTCGTGGGAGTATCACCGTGAGCGGCTGGCCCGCGGCGAGCCGGTCGAGCCCCGCCGCCTTCAGTACACGCCGGAAGGGGTGTGGAAGCCGGTGATCGCCGCCATCAACGGCTACGCCCTGGCCGGCGGCTTCGCCCTGGCCCTGGCCTGTGACATCCGCATCGCCGCCGACACCGCCCGCATCGGCAGCATGGCCGTCAAGCGCAACCTGCTGGCCGGCGGCCAGATCGTGCGCCTCACCCGCTATATCGCCTTCGGCAAGGCGCTGGAACTCTTGATGCTGGGTGACCACATCAGCGCGCAGGAGGCGGAGCGCCTGGGCATCGTCAACGCGGTGGTGCCGCAGGCGGAGCTGCTGGACACCGCCTTCGCCTGGGCGGAGCGTATCTGCCGCAACGGGCCGCTGGCCGTGCGCGCCACCAAGGAGGTCGCCTACCGTGCCCTGGAGCTGCCCTTCCGCGAGGCGCTGCGCCTGGAGGGCGAGTTCTACAACAAGATGCTGGAGACCGAGGACGTGATCGAGGGGCACCGCGCCTTCCAGGAGCGGCGTGAGCCCGTGTGGAAGGGGCGGTGAGGGGCGGTTATCTGGTTATCGGCCCTCACCCCCTGGCCCCCCTCTCCCGCCCGCGGGAGAGAGGGAACTGGCGCCGACCAAGGCGGTGCGTTGATTACCAAGACCCTCTCCCGTTTACGGGAGAGGGTGGCGAGCCACAGGCGAGCCGGGTGAGGGCCTTCTGATACGAGGTGACGCGCGATGCCGGGTCCGCTGCACGGTGTTCGAGTGCTTGACTTCACGCGCTACCAGCAGGGGCCGTTCGCCACAGCGCTGCTGGCCGACCTCGGCGCCGAGGTGATCAAGGTCGAGCCGCGGGAGGGCGAGTACGGGCGGCAGACCGAGCGCGATGAGTCCGGCTTCTCCGCCTACTTCGAGAGCTACAACCGCGGCAAGCGCTCCCTCACCCTCGATATCCGCACGCCGGAGGGGCGGGAGGTCATCGAGCGGCTGGTGCCGCGCGTGGACGTGCTGGCCGAGAATTTCCGCCCCGGCTACATGGAGCAGGTGGGCCTGGGCTACGAGCGCCTGCGCGCGCTCAACCCGCGTCTAATCTACGCCGCCGCCTCCGCCTTTGGGCCGAAGGGGCCGCTGGCCGGTCGGCCGGGCTACGACCACATCGCCCAGGCGGTGAGCGGGCTGATGATCGAGCAGGCGGGCGGCCCCGGGCACGAGCCCGTGCCGGCCCTGCCCGGCGCCGCCGACCAGGTCAGCGCCATGCTCTTCGCCCTGGGCATCGTCTCCGCTCTGGTGGCGCGGGGCCAGACCGGCCGCGGGCAGCGGGTGGACGTCTCCCTGCTCGGCTCGATGATCGCCTTTCAGGGGCGGCAGATCACGCGCTTTCTGTACACGGGCAAGCAGGGCCGCGAGCGCTTCCGCCGCAGCCCCGTCTACAGCCACTACCGCGCCGCCGATGGCTGGGTGGCCATCGCCGCCCAGGACCCCAAGCGCTGGGCTCCGCTCTGCCGCGCCCTGGGCCGGCCGGATCTCATCGATGACCCGCGCTTTGCCGGTCCATGGGACCGCCACCACCACGCCGCCGAGCTGGAGGCCGAGCTGGAGGCGATCTTCATCCAGCGCCCGGTGGCCGAATGGCTGGCGCGCCTCACCGTCGAGGACGTGCCCTGCGGCCCCGTGAACGACTACCGCGCCCTGGTGCAGGACGGCGACCTGCCGGCGCAGGTGGCGGCCAACGACTACATCGTCACCGTGGACCACCCCAACCTGGGCCCCATCCGCACCGCCGGGCTGCCCATCCACCTGTCCGACACGCCGGCCGGACCGGTGCAACCGGCGCCGGAGCTGGGCCAGCACACCGAGGAGATCCTCCTGGACCTGGGCTATACCTGGCCAGAGATCGAGGACCTCAAGCGTAAGGCCGTGATTTAGGACGGGCTGTCCATGCGGGGCCGGGTCTCGCTGCCGCCTTTTATCAGGACCGCTTAACTATTGGACGATCTGACCGTTCCCGGGCACAGGAGGAGGCCGAGGTCACGCGTGCCCTGGAACGGCTCGAGGCGCGGCTGACGGACCTCGCGGCGCACCTCACCGCGCCCGCCGCGCCGACCGGCGCGTAGGCCACCCCCGCCGTGGCCCACGATCAGCCCGGATCAAGGGGCAAGGTGGCGGCCAAGCCGGCCGTGCCCAGGGGTGAGCGGATGGGCAGCGCCGGCACATCCTCCGGGAAGATGGTGCCGGGGTTCATGATGTTGTGCGGGTCCAGCGCCCGCTTGATCCGACGCATCACCTCCAGCGCCGGACCGTGCTCGCGCGCCATCCAGTGCGCCCGCGCCGCGCCCACCCCGTGCTCGCCGGTGGTGGTGCCGCCCAGGCGCAGTGCCAGGGCGTGGATCTCCTCCGCCACCTGCAGCACGCGCCGGATCTCATCCGGGTCGCGGCCATCGATCAGGTGGCCGGGGTGCAGCCCGCCGCCGCCGATGTGGCCGTACGTGGCGATGGGGATGCCGTGCCGCGCGCCGATCTCCTGGATGGCGCGCAGTGCCTCGGGGATGCGCGCCACCGGCACGGCGATGTCCTCGCCGCAGTAGGCGCGCACCGCGCCCGGACGCAACACCCCCACCGCCGCGCCGATCACCGAGCGCGCCTCCCACAGGGCGGCGATGCGCCTGGGCTCATCCGACCACTCCATGCCGCACGCCAGCGGCCCCGCCACCGCGCTGATACGCTCGGCGTCCCACCGCACCCCCGGCGGATTGCCGTCCACCTCGAAGAGCAACAGCGCCGCCACCTCCGGCAGGCCCAGCCCCGGCCGGAAGCGGTTGGCCGCCTTGATGCAGTTGCCGTCCAGGATCTCGATCGCCGAAGGGGTGATGCCGGCGGCGAACACCGCCTGCACCGCCCGCCCGGCGTTCTCCAGCTCGTCGAACAGGGCGAGCACCAGGGCCCGCGCCGGCGGCACCGGCATCAGCTTTAGGCGCAGGCGGGTGATGACGCCCAGCGTGCCCTCCGCCCCCACGAACAGCTTCGTCAGCTCCAGGCCGGCCGAGCTCTGGCGCGCGCGCGAGCCCACCGAGCCGGTCTCGATCCGGCTGCCGTCCGGTAACACCACCTCCAGGCCCAACACCCAGTTGCTGGTGGGGCCGTATTTCACCGCCCGCATGCCGTGCGCGTTGGTGGAGGCCATGCCACCCACCGTGGCCATGCGGCTGGAGCCGGGGTCGGGCGGGAAGATGAGCCCGTGCGCCGCGAGCTGTTCGTTCAGGCGGGCGTGCACCACCCCCGGCTCGCAGATGGCCTGCAGGTTGGGCACGTCCACCTCCAGCACGCGGTTCAGGGCGTTCAGGGAGAGGACGATGCCGCCGCGCACGGCCACCGCCGCCCCCGCCTGCCCCGTGGCCGCCCCGCGCGGGGTGACCGGCACGCCGTGCGCGCTGGCGTAGCGCAGCACCGCCTGCACGTCCGCCACCGAGCCGGCGATCACGGCCACGTCCGGCGGGCAGGGGCTGAGCTGCGTCAGAAATGAGGCGTCGTGCGCGAACGCCTGCAACTCGGCGGGCGCGTCCACCACGCGGCCGTCGCGTACCAGCCGCCGCAGGTCCGCCGCCAGCGCCCGCCCGTCGCGCCCGTTCACGCGTTGCCCTCCCCTGCCGTCGCCTCGTCCAGCACCTCGGCGATGTGCCGCACCCGCATGGTGTGCCCCTGCTCTGCCAGCAGCGCCCGCAGGTGCAGCAGGCAGCCGGGGTTGGCGGTGATCAGCACCCGCGCACCGGTGGCCAGCGCCTGCGCCACCTTCTGCTCGCCCAGCCGGCGCGCCTGCTTCGGATGGGTGAGGTTGTAGACGCCGGCGCTGCCGCAGCACAGGCCACCATCGCCCATCTCCTTCAGCTCCAACCCCGGCACGGCGCGCAGCAGTTCGCGCGGCTGCCGGCTGATGCGCTGCGCGTGCAGGAGGTGGCAGGGGTCCTGGTAGGTGGCGACCGCCCGCACCTCCCGGCGCAGGGGCGGCGGCCGCTCCGCCAGGAACTCGGTGAAGTCCCGCACCCGCGCCGCGAACGCCGCCGCCCGCTCCGCCCAGGCCGGGTCGTCGCGCAGGAGGTGGGCGTAGCCCTTGAGCATGGCGCCGCAGCCGGCCGAGTTGACGATCACCGGCTCCTCGCCCGCGAAGGCGGCGATCGTCTGCCGCGCCAGCGCTCTGGCCGTCTCCAGGTCGCCGTCGTGCGCGTGCAGGGCGCCGCAGCACCCCTGCCCGGCCGGGTTGACGACCGTGCAGCCGGCGCGCTGCAGGACGCGGATCGAGGCCCGGTCGATCTCGGTCAGCATGGTGGACATCACGCAGCCGGCGAAGAACAGCACCCGTTGCGGCGCTTCGCCCCCGTTCAGGGCCGGGTAGGTCTCGCCGCGCGGCACGAGGAAGCGGCGCGGCAAGGGCGGAAGCATGGCCGCTGCCCGGCTCAGGCCATGCAGGCGCAAGAGCCCCGACCGCCGCGCCAGCCACACCAGGCCTAGGCGCTGGGCCAGCCACAGCAGGCGCACGCCACGGCGCAGGCGGCGCATGTCGGCCAGTGCGGCGCGGTAGGCGAGCGCCCGGGTCAGCCGCCGCCACCACGGCTCGTGCCGTCCGGCGGCCAGCGTGGCGCGTAGCGCCACCTGGATCGGCTCCATGTGCACGCCGGCCGGGCAGATGGCGGTGCACGCCTCGCACACCAGGCAGTTCAGCTCGTGCGCCACCAGGTCGGGCGTGACCGTGAGGTGGCCCTCGGCCAGCGCCCGCGCCATGGCAATGCGGCCGCGCGGCCCCTCCGCCTCGTGCAGGGTGAGCACGTACGTCGGGCAGGAAGTGAGGCACAGGCCGCAGCGCACGCAGGCGAGCATGTTGTCGTACTCGCCCAGGAGCAGCGACTGCCCGTGATCCTGGCGCGTGCCCCCCTGAGGTGACCCGGTCACCGGTGCGCCTCCTGCCCGCTCGTCATCGTACCCTGAGCGCGTGCCTGCCGCGACCGCGGTCCCGTGCCCTTGACCGGCGGTGGGCGTCGGGTAGAATGCGGGCAACAAGTGAACATGCGCCGAACGCTCTCCGCGGGAGAGCGGCGGGGGACCCGCGGTGCCGGGGTGAATCCGCGCCGGGGCCCGGCTCACAGAGCCGGGAGGGAGGCGCAGACGGCCACGCTTCTGGGCCGAACCCGTCAGCGAACCCCGCAGGCAAGCAGAAGAGGGTGATGCACCGGCGCAGCGGCCGCCCCGGCCTGATCGGGGCGCGCCGCTTTCCTGTCCGGCGGCCAAGTGCTCCCTCCCCACGTCACGCCGCCGGTGGGAGATCCGTAGCCCGTGCTGCGTTGCCGCGGCGCGGGTGGACGTCCGCGCCGGTCGGTGTTGATGCCAACCCGTGCACGCCAGAGGGAGTTGACCCCATGCTCCGTTGCCGTGCCATCCGGCCGAGCGCGGGCGGCGAGCCCGCGAGCCGCGACCGCCTCACCTCCGGCCGGCGCGGCCCGCACGTCCGTGCCCCGCGCCGCACGCACACCGCCCCCGCGCACGGGGAGCGGCTCACTCCTCATGAGCCGCCGGACGCCCAGAAGCTGCTCATCATCATCGCCTCGGACGCCGATGCCGATGGCCTGGTGCGCGCCCTGGTGCAGCGCGGCCTGGCGGCGACGAAGATCGGCAGCACCGGCGGTTTCCTGCGCCGCGGCAACACCACCCTGCTGGTGGGCGTGCCCGCTTCGGAAGTCGAGGCCGTGCTCACGCTCGTCGGGCGCACGTGTCCTGCCCGCACGGAACTGCTCACGCTGGGGGCGCTGCCCTTTAGCGGGGAGGTGCCCTTCATTGGCGAGCCGGTAGAGGTGCGCGTGGGCGGTGCCGTGGTGTTCGTGCTCAACGTCGAGCGGTTCGAGCGGGTGTAGCCCGTCCCCGTGTCGCCTGCACCTGTCCCTGGTGGCACGATCCGCGATGGTCGCCGCGTGGCCGGGCAAGCCGGCCGGATCAATCCGCTCTCTCGCTGGTCGATTCGGGGATGATCGCCTCCGCCTCGATCTCCACCAGCATGGCCGGGTCGATCAGGCGGCTGACCTCCACCATCGTGGTGGCGGGACGTGCCTCCCGGAAGACCTCCCCGTGCGCGTGCCCGACCGCCTCCCACTGGCTGATGTCTGTGACGTAGATGCACGTGCGCACCACGTCTCGCAGCGAAGCGCCCGCCGCCCGCAGCGCCTGCTCGATGTTGCGCAGCGCCTGCACCGTCTGGGCGTAGGGGTCGCCCTGACCGACGATGGCGCCCTGCTCGTCGGTGGCGGTGGTGCCGGAGACGTAGACCACCCGCCCGACGCGCACGGCGCGGGCGTAACCCACCACGGGCTCCCAGGGCGTACCGCTGCTGATGTGCTGCCGCATGGCGTCTGTCCTCCGTCGGGGTGTTCCCGGGTGATACCCACCGGGGGTGATCCGCTTAGCCCGTGGGGAGCGCGCCGGCTACCGCGCGCCCGCTTAGCCGGCCAGCAAGCCCGGGTTGGTGACGCCGAGCTTGTCCCGCACGGTGGCGCGCACGTGGGCGATGACGGCCTCCGCCCAGGGGCCCTCGTCCGCCTCGCCCGCCCGGATGCGGGCGCATAGCTCCTCCGTGCGGCGGCGCACGGCGGCGCGCAGGGCGGCGCGGGTGGGCGGTGTCTCCTCCGGGCCGAGCAGCGCCTGCAAGCCCTGCCATTCACGCTGCAGGTGCTCCTCCTCCAGGGCGATCTCCCGGTCGACGATGGCCAAGGTGTTGGCGGCCACGCGCGCCAGGAACTGGCGCTGTCCCTCCGTGTGCGGCACGATCTCCTCTTCAAGAAAGCGGCGCACCGCCGTGAGCAGCTCGTGCGCGGTCGGACGGTCCTGCATCGCTCACCTGCCGGCCAGAAGCTCCAGAAGTTCCCACTCGGTCTCCGCCGTGCGCCGACCAATGCTGGCCGGCTCCACGCCGGGGTTGACGCCGGTGAGGAAGGTGTGGGACAGGCTGAGGGTGATGATCCCCCAGCGGAGGTTGCCGAATACCTCCCACCAGTGCACGCGCGCCGGGTCTACCGGCTCGCCCCCGGCGGCCTCGTAAGCGGCGAAGAACGCCGCGCGCGTGCCGATGCCGCCCACCGGCAGCGGGCCACCGAAGCGCCAGGAGCGCACGCAGATCCAGCCCAGGTCCTCCATTGGGTCACCGATGTGTGCCAGCTCCCAGTCCAACACCGCGCGCACCCCTTCCGGCCCGAAGATGACGTTGCCGATGCGGTAGTCGCCATGCACGAACGTCACGCGCGGTGCCGGCGGCGCGTGGCGGCGCAGCCAGCGGAACGCCAGCTCGAAGGCGGGATGCGGGTCCGGCGTGATACGGCGGTACGTGTCCTCGTAACGGTCCAGCTCGTGCAGGGCGGGCGGCACACCCGGCGGCGGGCCCAGGGGCAGGGCGGCCCGCACCTCGGGCGTGAGCGCGATGCGGTGGATGCGCGCCAGCACGGCGCCGAGCTGTTCGGTCATCACCGCCCGCGCCCCGGCGTAGGCGGCGTCCTTGATCAGCCGCCGGCCGATCGTCTCCCCCTCAATGCGCTCCATGAGGTAGAACGGGGTATCGAGCAGGTCCTCGGCCAGGAACAGCGGCCGCGGCACGGGCACACCGGCCGCCACGGCTGCCTGCAGCACGGTGTACTCGGCGCGGGCGTCCATTGCCTGCGGCGTCTCCTTCTGGAAGCCGCGCAGCACGAGCGGCAACGTTTCCGGCGACTGGCCGGCGCGCTCCACCGTGACGTCCAGCGCCCACGTCTCCCGTGAGGCGCCGCCGGTCATGCGCCACACGTTCCGCACCGTCACCCGCTCCGCGCCCCAGACGGCGCACAGGGCAGGTGGCAGCGCCGCGGCGATCTCCTCTGCCCGCATGATGCCCTCACCCGGCTCACGTCACCTGGTCCGCTCGGACAGGCCGTAGCCGATGTGATCGCCGCGTCTGGCGTGCCCGATCCCGCATTGGAAGGTGGGCTCCGGGCCGAGCGGGTGCGGGGTAGTCGTCCTCGGGCACGAGGTTGCCGATAACGGCTGCCCTTGGCGCTCCCCTTTGCGCGGCGCGCACCAGACAATACGGCCGGCGATGGCATCCGCAGTATAGCCGCGCTCACGCTGTGGTTCAGCGCGGGAGCTGTCCGAACGCGATAGCCCCTCAGATGCGAGAATGCCGTCGAGACCAGCTTGGAGCGTTTGTTATGGCCGGCTCTCTCCTCGACCTGCTCGCCGCCCGCGCCACGGCTGGCCGGCCCCTGCGCGCCGGTCTGATCGGGGCGGGTAAGTTCGGCACCATGTTCCTGGCCCAGGTCCGCCGCATCCCCGGCCTGCACCTCGTGGCCGTGGCCGATCTGGCACCGGACCACGCCCGTGCCGCGCTCGCGCGTGCTGGCTGGCCGGAGGCGCAATACACCGCCCGTGACCCGGCCGACGCAGTCCGGAGCGGCACCACCTGGGTGACCGACGACGCCGCCGCCCTGATCGATGCCGAAGGGGTGGAAGTGGTGATCGAGGCCACCGGTGCGCCGGAAGCCGCGATCCGGCACGCCCTGACCGCCATCGATCGCGGCCGGCATGTGGTGATGGTCACCGTTGAGGCGGATGCGCTCGTGGGACCATTGCTCGCCGCCCGGGCCCGCGCGGCAGGGGTCGTGTACAGTCTGGCCTACGGCGATCAGCCCGCGCTTATCTGTGAGCTGGTGGAATGGGCGCGTGCCTGCGGCTTCGATGTGGTCTGTGCCGGCAAGGGGACCAAATATCTGCCCGCCTACCACGCCTCGACCCCGGATACGGTGTGGGACCACTACGGCTTTACCCCCGAGCAGGTGGCCGCGGGGGACTACAACCCGCGCATGTTCAACTCGTTCCTGGATGGGACCAAGTCGGCCATCGAGATGGCCGCCGTCGCCAACGCTACCGGCCTGCTGCCGCAACCCGAAGGGCTGCAGTTCCCACCATGCGGCGTCGACGATCTGCCTACCGTCCTGCGCCCACGTGACCTAGGCGGCTGGCTCACCCGGTACGGCACCGTCGAGGTGGTCTCGTGCCTGGAGCGAGATGGCCGCCCCGTGCCACGCGATCTGCGCTGGGGCGTGTACGTCGTGGTGGAAGCGCCGAACGAGTACGTGCGCCGTTGCTTCGCCGAGTACGGCCTGCACACGGATCCCAGCGGCCGCTACGCCGCTCTCTACCGGCCCTATCACCTCGTCGGCCTGGAGCTGGCGGTGAGCGTGCTGCGCGCCGGACTGCGCGGCGAGGCGACCGGTCAGCCCACCGCGTTCCTCGCCGACGTGGTCGCGACGGCGAAGCGCGCCCTCGCCGCCGGCGAGCTGCTGGACGGCGAAGGCGGCTACACCGTGTACGGCACCCTTCTGCCCGCGGCCGACGCCTTGCGCGAGGGTGCGTTCCCGATCGGGCTTGCCCACGGTGTCCGCCTCAAGCGGGCGGTGGCCGCCGGCCACCCGATCCGGTGGGCCGACGTCACGGTGGATGGGCATGACCTTGCCGTGCGGCTGCGCCGGGAGATGGAGCAACAGTGGCAACCGCACGGCTAGGATCCACCGGTGAGCGGGTGCGTCGGCCCCACGCCTTCACGGGGCGCGAATGAACACGACGGCGTCGCCGGCCGGTCCCGTCGTTGCCCGCTCTGGCAGGCCGACCGTATCGGGGTGACGCCGCACGCCCGATGCGGCCCCCGCCATATACCCGCGCGGGCGAGCGCCCCGCGCTGCGGTGCCGGCGGTCTTGGCGCAGCGGCCGGGCCCAGTGCGGCGCCCGGCGCGACGGCCTACGGCAGGGCCGCCAGCCAGGCCACTGCCAGCAGCGCCGCGCCGGGTGCGAGCAGGCTCCAACCGGTCTGCAGCGCTGCAGGGCCTGGGCGGCAGAGGTGGGCGGTCACGGCCCCGCCGAGCAGCGCCAACGCGGCGGCCGCCCCTGGGAGCAGCACGCGCCGGTCCAGTCCGAGTGGCAGCCCCAGCGCCGCCGCGCTGAGGACAGCGATCAGGTAGCCGCCCCAGGCGCCCGCCAGGGCCCGGCGCCGTCCCAAGCGCTGCGCCAACCCGCGCACCCCCGCGGCGGCGTCCGCCTCCAGGTCCGGCAGGGCATTGGCCAGGTGGAGCGCTCCGCCCAGCAACGCGCCGACGGGCCAGGCCCACAGCAGGGCGGGCGTAAACCGCCCCAGCGCCGTCCATACCCACAACGGCACCAGCGGCAGCGCCAGGGCGTACGTCAGACCGCTGAGCGGGGTGCGCTTCAGCCACAGGTCGTAGGCCAGGCCCACGCCCAGCCCGGCCGTGGAGAGCAGCCAGGCCGCCGGCCCAAGCGTGGCGCCCAGAAACAACGCGAGGGCGATCGTCAGCCCGCCCAGCCAGCCCGCGACGCCCGCGCTGACGACGCCGGCCGGGATCGGCTTCCACGGCTTGACCGCGGCGTCCAGGTCGCGATCCGCCCAATCGTTGACGACGCCGATCGCGCTCTGCACCGCCAGCATGGTGGCCGCCAGGCGGACCACCACGCCGATCTCCGGCCGGCCGCGCACGGCGACCGTCGCCAGCAGCACCACGACCACGGCGTTGAGCAGGGTGGGGAACGGATGCACCAGCCGCAGCGCACGCAGAACGCGGTGGCCCCGGCGTCGGGCGAGCGCCGGCGCCGAACGACGTGATGCCGGGTCCTTGTGCGCCATGCGAACCATCTCCCGCCCGAGCGGATGGAGGCGCGCGTTCCCATATACTAGCCTGGCGCACGCCCGCAGGCTCTTCCTGGAGGATACTCATGGCCCACGAGCCACACGCCATCCCGATCCCGCCCCGACCGCCCGGCAGCGGCGCGCCCGTCCGCATCGTCATCCCCGATGACTTCCCGCCCGCCTACAGCGGCCGACCGGAGGTGGAGGCGCTGCGGCGGTTGGGCGAGGTGGTCGTCTACGACAGCAAGGCCGGCGACCGCACCGAGCTACTGGCCCGCCTGACGGGGGCGCACGTCGTCCTCAACGTGCGCTCCTATACCTCGTTCGACGCCGAGACACTGGCCGCGCTGCCGGACCTGGCGCTCATCGCCGTGTTCGGCACCGGCACGGACAACATCGACCTGGAGGCGGCGTCTCGCCTGGGCATCGTGGTGGTGAACGCTCCCGGCGCCAACGCCCGCTCCGTGGCCGAGCACGCCGTCGCCCTCATGCTGGCGGTGGCCCGCGCGGTGCCGCAGCACGACCGGGCCGTGCGCGCCGGCGGCTGGACGCACTACGAGGGTGTGGAGCTTGAGGGCAAGGTGTTCGGCGTGGTGGGGCTGGGGAACATCGGCCGGCATACCGCCCGCATCGCCGCCGGGCTGGGGATGCAGGTCATCGCCTGGAGCCCCACGCGCGATGAGGGCCGCGCCCGCGCCTGCGGCGCCCGGCTGGTGGAGCTGGACGAGCTGCTACGCATGGCGGATGTGGTCTCGCTCAGCCTCGCGCTCAGTGAGCGCACCCGCGGCCTCATCGGCGCGCGCGAGCTGGCGCTGCTCAAGCCTACGGCCATCCTCGTCAACACGGCCCGTGGGGCGCTGGTAGACGAGGCGGCGCTGGTGACGGCGCTACGCGAGCGGCGCATCCGCGGTGCCGGCCTGGACGTCTTCACGGAGGAACCGCTCCCGCCCGGCCACCCCTTCACCACACTGGACAACGTGGTGCTCACGCCGCATGCCGGCTGGGTGACGCGTGAGGCGCGCGATCGCCTGCTGCGCCTGCCGGTGGAGAACATCGCCGCCTATCTGGCCGGCCGCCCGCAGCACGTGGTCAACCCGGCCGCGCTGGCCCACCCGCGGCCGGTGGGCGGCCGACGGCCAGCGGAACCGGCCGCCGGCGGTTGAGGCGCGCATTCCGCGCACGGCCCGCCGCCTCTACACTGGGGGTGCCGGCCCAATCATCCGGCTGGGGAGGGAATCAACCGCCGCGGGGGAGTATTGGATGCCGCGCGCTAGGTGCTAGTACCCCCGTAGCACTCAGTACTCAGCAAGCAGCACCCAACTGCAAGGGGCACCGTCATGCAGGCGTTCGGCGACTACACCGTCGTCTCCCACCATGAGTTTCCCGAGTGCAGCCTGCGCGTGCTGCGCCTGGAACCGGGCCACGAGGTGGCGCCGCACTACCACGCGCACTGCGCGCAGAGCTACCTGGCGCTGGACGGCAGCGTGGAGGTGCGGGTAGGCGAGGTGCGCACGGTGCTGGCACCCGGGCAGGCCCTGCGCGTTCCCACCGGCCAGGTGCACGGGATCCGCCCGGTCGGCGGGCCGGCGACGGTGTTGAGCGTCTCCGTGCCGCCCCTGCGCGCCGATGACCATTTCCCCATTGGGGCCGCCACGGGCGAGGTCGTGAGCCGGGAGTAGCGCCGGTGTCCGGGCCACAGGCGGATGCCGCCCGTCCCTCTCTCGCGCTGGTGACCGACTTGTACGAGCTGACGATGGCCGAGGCCTATCTGCGCGCCGGCGAGACCGGCACGGCCACCTTCAGCCTCTACATCCGCCGCCTGCCGCCGGCACGACGGTACTTGGTCGCCGCCGGGCTAGAGGAGGCCCTGGACTACCTGGAGTCGTTGCGCTTCACCGCGGACGACCTCGCCTACCTGCGGAGCACGGGTCGCTTCTCCGAAGCCCTGCTCGGCTATCTGCGCGAGCTGCGCTTCAGCGGCGACGTGCGCGCCGTGCCGGAAGGGCGGGTGGTGTTCGCGGAGGAGCCGCTGGTCGAGGTGACGGCGCCGATCATCGAGGCGCAGATCATCGAGACGTACCTGATGAACATCATCCACCTGCACACGGTGCTGGCCACCAAGGCGGCGCGGTGCGTGGACGCGGCGCGGGGGCGGGCGGTGGTGGACTTCGGCCTGCGCCGGGCGCACGGCCTGGAGGCCGGTATGGCCGCCGCGCGGGCGTCATACATCGCCGGCTGCGTGGCGACGAGCAACGTGGCCGCCGGCCGGCGTTGGGGCATCCCGCTCAGCGGCACGATGGCCCATTCGTTCGTCACCAGCTTCCCCAGCGAGCTGGACGCCTTCCGCGCCTACGCGCGGGCCTATCCCGACGCCACCACGCTGCTGATCGACACCTACGACACCGTGCAGGGCGCCCGCCACGCGCTGGTGGTAGCCGATGAGCTGGCCCGCACCGGGCACCGCCTGCGCGCCGTCCGCATCGACTCGGGCGACGTGCTGCGCCTGAGCCGGGAGGTGCGCGCCATCCTGGACGCGGGCGGCCACCCCGAGGTGCAGATCTTCGTGAGCGGCGGTCTGGATGAGTACCAGATCGCCGCCATCCTGGACGCGGGCGCGCCCATCGATGGCTTCGGTGTGGGCACGCGTATGGACGCCTCGGAGGACGCACCCACGCTGGAGGCGGCCTACAAGCTGGTGGAGTACGCGGGGCGGCCGGCCTTCAAGCTCAGCACCGGCAAGGCCACGCTCGCCGGGCGCAAACAGGTCTGGCGGCGCACCGGCCCAGACGGGCGGTTTGCCGGCGACGTGATCGCCGCGGCGGAGGAGACGATCGCCGATGCCGAGCCCCTGCTGGTGCCGGTGATGGCCGGCGGCCGCCGCCTGCGCCCGCCTGAGCCCTTGGACGCCATCCGCGCCCGCTGCCTGGCCGAGCGCGATCGCCTGCCGGACGATGTGCGCCGCATCAGCGGGGAGAGCAGCTACGCAGTGGAGCTCAGCCCGCGCCTGCGCGCCTTGCAAGAAGAAGCGCGCCAGGCCGCCGGCGCGTGAGCCGGGCTACGCCCCCGAGGCGAAGATGCCGGGCGCCAGGTCGGCGCTCTCCCGTCCCAGCAATACCAGCACCAGGGCGAACACCAGGAAGCCGGCCAGGTTGGCGGCCGCCGCCTCGCCCGGTGTGGCGTCCGTGGTCTCCTGTAACGCCACCTGGGTGAGCAGGGCGGCGCCGGCCAGCGCGGTGACGGCGAACGCCAGGAAAAAGACGTCGATCAGCGAGAGCAGCCCGATCACCATCGGCAGCGCGGCCAGTCCCAGCGGGCCGAACAGGCTAGAAAGAGTAACCGTGCGCCGGAACATCTGTTGCAGCAGAAAACCGGCGATGGCCACCCACCCGGCCCAGGCGGCGGTGCCGGTGATCGTGCCGATGATCACCGAGCGGACGAAGAAGCGGCCGCTGTTAAAGAACGGGTTATCGCCCAGCTTCAGCTCCGCCCACAGCCAGGTGCCCAGCGCCATGACCAGGACCGAGACCGCGGCCACGCCGATGCCGGGCAGCAGCGCCGTGCGGTCGTCGCGCGCCTCACGGAAGACGGAGGTGTCCAGCCGCATCAGACGGGCGATCCGGTTGAACGTGACGTTCAGATTGATGCTGCCCGCCGGGCCACCGCGCGCGCCGATGTACCCGGGCCCTGGGTACGGGATGCCTGTGGGCGGCGTCGTGCCCGGTCCGGCGCCGTACGGTGGCGGACCGCCCCCGGCAGGCGGTCCGCCGGTTGACGGTTGGTACCCTGTCCCGCCGCCAGCGGCAAACCCGCCGGGTGGTATCGGCGCCTGGATGGTCTCGGCGGTGGTGGGCGAGCCCTCGGCGACGGGCGCCACGCGCTGGCCGCAGTTGTTGCAGAAGATCGCGCCGGGCTTGAGGGGGTTACCGCAATTGCTGCACTGCATGGCGGAGCACCTCCCATGGTCACCGCATCTCGCCGCTGAGCGGGGAGGGCCCCGCGTGGCGGAGACCTCCAGAGAAACCCCTTGCAGTCTACCACCCCGCATCCGGCCGTGACCGGTCGATCCGCGGCGGATCGGGCCTGGAATGCCGACGTGGTGCCCTATTCGCCGGCGTCCCCCTCGGACGGCGCCGGCGGCAGCGGCACTACCGAGCCGTCGTCGGGCGCGACCTCGATGAAGGCGATCGCGCCCGACGCGCCCTCGATCAGGAACACCAGGGCCGTCTCGCCGGCGTGCAGGTGGGCCTCCACCCGGTGCCCGCCCCAGGGGATCACCGGCCCCGGTTTGATCGGTCGGGGCAGCGCGGCGAGGTACGCGCGCACGGCCTCCGCGCCTCGAAGCAGCTCACCGTCCGGTGCCTGCAGCTCCGGCTCTGAGACCATGAGGGCCATGGCGGCGTCCAGGTCGTCCTGCGCCAGGGCGTCGAGCAGGGCTCGGGCCACCCGCCCGCTGCCCGCCTGCGCGTGCGTCACGGGTGGGCGACCGAGCGCCGGCGGCAGGGTCAGCGCGACCAGGAGCGCCGCGAGGAACCGCTTCATCGATTCAGCCTCCGACGGGGTGCCGCGCCGGCGCCTAAGCGGCCTGTTGACACCGCTCCACCGAGCGCCTGGTGCGAACAAACCGAGATCAGCCCGCGGCGGCGCGGTCGGCGACGCGCTCCTCTTGCGATGATGCCGTCCAAGCGTCCTGTTCGTCCAGGCATGGACGGTTGCTCGTGCCGTGATGGCTCATAGCGAGGCGATGATCTCCTGGTCAGGGCCCGCTGGTTTCCAATGAGCGGCGGAACAGATCGCGGAAGTCCGCTGGCTGGTGTCACCGCGACGGCGGACTTACAATCGGGCCGGACCGCTATCTTGAGGTGTAAGCGCCTCAGGAACGGGCAAGAAGTGCCCGGCAAGCTACATCGATAGGTGCGTATGGCCCGCACAACCAGCCGTCTTCTCCAGTCGACCGAGGATCGTCGCCGTGAGGTGATCGATGCCGTCTCGGCGCTGATCGCCGAGCACGGCATTGAGGGTACGTCCATGCGCCAGCTCGCCGAGGCGGTGGGCCTCAGCACCGGCACGATCAACCACTATTTCCGCAACAAGCGTGGCCTCGTGATCGCGGCGATGGACGCCGTCTACGCGCTACCCGCCGATTGGGATCGCTACCGCGACCTGCCGGCGCCGGATCAGCTCCGGCGCATGGTGGACACGTTTGTCCTCGACTCACCGCGACGGCGGCAGTGGTGGCAGTTCTGGCTGGAGTACATGGCGCACGCCGGGCGGGACCGGGAGCTGCGGGCGCGGCATGAGGATCGATACACCCGCCAGCGGCGCTTTTACGCGCGCATCGTCCGGGCCGGCATCGAGGCCGGCCACCTGCGCGCCGATCTCGACCCGGAGCAGGTGGCGGACGCCTTCCTGGGGCTGGCCAACGGCTTGGCCGTCAACCAGGTGGTTGCGGGCACCGTGGTGACGCCGGAGCGCGCCCGGGCCCTGCTCCACGCCTACATCGACGGTCTCACCCCGTCTACCGGCAGCGCCGATCGGGTGCCACACAATTGACAGCCCCGCGGGCGGCGGCTAGACTGGCGTCGCCTTCGATCGCACGTGCGATCGATAACGCCGAGGCTTCAACACGCTCAGGAGCGCCCGATGACGATCCTGCACCACCACCAACATGTCCCCGCTAACGAACCCGGCCCGGAACCGGCGGCCTATCTGCCGGAGCGCGTGGAGCGCCTGCCGTTCAGCACGCCCGCCAAAGCCCGCCGCTACCAGACCGAGCGCTTCCCCGGCGCCACCGGTCTCAACTGGTACACCGCGGACCCCTCCCTGCAGTTCCTGATGCGCTACTACCTCGCCCCGCACGAGCTGTCCTGGGCGGAACCGCACCTGGAACGGCTGGGCGCGCTCATCGGCGGACGGATCTCGGAGCTGGCCGAGCAGACGGACAAGAACCCGCCGCGCCTCGTCAAGTACGACCGCTGGGGCCATGACATCAGCGAGGTGGTGCTG
>JBHOQW010000314.1:0-2534 GCA_042408665.1 Dehalococcoidia bacterium | reverse complement strand
GTCGTACGGGTCGTCGGGGTTGATGATGGGGCCGAAGGTGGTGCGCGCCAGGTCCGGACGGGCGCGGCTCTCCACGCGGATCACCTCCGCGCCGTAGGCAGCAAGGATGGCGGTGGCCTGCGGCCCGGCCATCGCCCAGCCTAGGTCCAGGATGCGCACGCCCGCCAGCGCCCCCCAGCGCTCCTCGCCCATCGCCTAGACCTCCCGCGCTGAATAGCGGCAGCGTAGGAAGCCGTACCGACGGCTGTCAAGGCATGGTCGGCCAGCATCCCACCGCCGCGGGCTGCCTGGCGCCCTTGGTTCTGCCGGGGTGAGCCGGGCGCCGGGCGGCGGGAGCGACTTCGTCCGCCCTCACTCGGCTGCCAGCCGTTTGATGACCTCCAGCGCCTCCACCGCGTGCCGCTCCATATCGCGCGGGTCATCGATCACCGCGCGCACGATATGGTCCTTATCCAGCACGAACGTCACGCGCCGGTGCACGTAGCGATCCGGTTGGTAGACGCCATAGGCCTGACCGACGCGGTTGAGCGGCCAGTCACCCAGCAAGGGGAAGTCGCATCCCAGCTCCTTGCGGAACGCCTCGGCGGCGGGCCAGGGGTCCACGCTCACGCCCAGCACCTGGGCGCCGGCCTTCGCGAACTCCGCCTGGCGGTCGCGGAAGGCCTGCATCTCACGCGTTCAGCCGCCGGTGAAGGCGAGCACGTAGAAGGCCAGCACCACGGGGCGCCCGGCAAAGTCGGACAGCTTGACCTCGCCGCGGCCGGTGGCGTCGCGCAGGGTGAAATCGGGCGCCCGCTCGCCCACGGAGACCGTCATCTCTATCCCTCTTCCAGGAACACGCCTGCAAGCCGCCCCTGTGGGGCAGCCGGCTGGGGTGAGCCTATCACGTCGGCGGCGCAGCCGCGACGTCACCCGTGGCTGCCCTCACCCCGCGCCAGAAGTGAGGGAGACCCGCGCGCCCCGCGTTCCTCGTTGCCCGTGGCTCCCTCCTCACCCCGGCGTGCGGGTACCGGCCCTCACCCCCTGCCAGGGCGGGGGCCGGCAGGATAGTTTGACATCATCTCCACACCGTACACATGCGCGGTGATGTCAAACTATCGTCCCCCCTCGCCTGGGAGAGGATAGTTTGACATGCGCGACATTTTTCTAATGTCGTGGGTGATGTCAAACTATCGAGCCGGGCGCGGCGCTGGCGCGTAGGGCCTCGCTTGCAGGCCCTCACCCCCCTCGCCCCCCTCTCCCGCTTGGGCGCGGGCGAGGGGGGAACTGGCGTTAGCAAAGCGCGTTCGCGGCGAGCAACTCCCCTCCCCCGCTTGACGCGAGCGGAGGGCTGGCGCCGGCAGAGCGGTTTTGCCAACGAGCAACTCCCCTCTCCCGCGTGCGGGAGAGGGGCCGGGGGTGAGGGCCGGCCGGGGATGAGGGCCGGCCGAGGGGCGGGTCGGATTCGATTCATGCGCCGAGACACCCTTAGTGCCGGATGAAACGGATGAATTCCTGTAGCCGCCGCCCTCGCCGTGGAACACGCTCCCCGCAGCCCTACCGGGGCCAGGGGGAGGACCAGCCCTGGCCGGGGCGATTGTCCGCAAGGGGGCGGGCTGCTACCTTAGGCTCGGCCGACGGCCACTTTCCATCACCCTGATGGCCGCATGGACCTAGAGCTCAAGGACAAGGTTGCCATCGTCACCGGCTCCAGTCGTGGCATCGGCCGAGCCATCGCCCTAGGCCTGGCCGCGGAGGGGGCGCGGGTGGTGCTCACCGCCCGCGGCGCGGAGAAGCTGGCGGAGACGGTGCGGGAGGTCGAGGCCCTGGGCGTCGCCGCCGTGGGCGTGCCGATCGACCTAACGCGACCGGACGCGGCCGAGCAGGTGGTGCGAACGGCCAAGGAGGCCTTCGGGCGGGTGGACATCCTCGTCAACAACGTGGGCGGCGCCTTCCCGGGTGAGGACGACGTGGCCTGGGAGCAGTCGTGGGAGGCGAACGTGATGGCGGCGGTGCGCTGCTGCCGCGCCGCGATCCCGGAGATGCGCGCGGTGGGCGGCGGCAGCATCGTGCACATCGCCTCCATCTGGGGGCGCGAGGCGGGTGGCCTGCCCAGCTACAACGCCGTCAAGGCGGCGATGATCGCGCACGCCAAGCAACTGGCGCTGGCGCTGGCCAAGGACAATATCCGCGTCAACTCCGTCGCGCCCGGCTCCATCCTTTTTGAGGGCGGCGGCTGGTGGCGGCGGGTGCAGGCCGATCCGGAGGGCATGCAGCGCTTTGTGGAGCAGAACATCGCCTTCGGCCGCTTTGGCCGGCCGGAGGAGGTGGCAAACGTGGTCGTCTTCCTCTGCTCCCCGCGTGCCTCATGGGTGACCGGCGCCTGCATCAACGTGGACGGGGGGCAAACGCGCTCCAATATCTGATGCGCGCCGGGTGGGCGGAGGCAGGAACCGATGTGGTGGGACCGGGAGCGACCGTGGGTGGTGCTGGTGCCGCCGGTGACGGCGGGCGTGTTCATGGTGCTGTTCTTCGTCCTGTTTGACTGGTACGAC
>JBHOQW010000313.1:0-5320 GCA_042408665.1 Dehalococcoidia bacterium | reverse complement strand
GAACTCGGCGTAGGTCAGATCCACCCGTTGGCCACGTACGTGTACCGCCCAGGCGCGCCGGTCCAGCGTGACGTCGCCACAGCGCAGCACGGGCGGCCCTTCGGCCGCAGGTTGTTCGTCGACCAGTTTCCAGGCCGCATCCACGACGTCCTCAGCGCGGTACGGGGCCAGCACCACCGCCTGCACACCGTCGGGTCGGCCCCGGTTCCGCAGCTCCTCAGCGGTGAGCAACCCGATGACCGGCCGATGCCCGAAGGCCGCCAGATCCAGCACGAACCGCGTGAACGGTGACAGGGCGGGCCCCGCGGGCAGGCGCACCACGAAGGCGTCCGGGGCCTGGCCGACGATCGCCCGCAGGCGGGCGGGAGCGGGACGGGTCAGGCACAGCACCTGGGCGCCGGCAGCCGTCAGGCTCGCGGCCAGCTCCTCGGCCATCCGGTCACCGCTGCACACCACGAGATAGCGCATGGCTCCGCGCATGGCGGCGCGCCGCTCAGGCGCCCACCGGTCGCTCGGGCTCGAGACGTTCCAGCGGTTCGAGCAGCGGCGCTGTGCCGTCGGCAAGGGGTAATGGCCGCGGTGCCTGCCGCCGGGCCAGCATCACTTTGAGCAGCGCCGGCGTGACGAGGGTGGTGATCAGGGTCATGACCACGGCCGTCGAGAACGCCCGCTGGTCGATGACCCCCTCGCGCAACCCGAGCGCGGCGATGGCCAGCGCCACTTCACCGCGGGAGATCATCCCCACCCCAACCGTCAGGCTGTCGCCGGCGCGGAAGCCGGCGCACAGGGCGCCGGCGGCACAGCCGACGGCCTTGGTAAGGACGGCCAGCAGGATCAGGGCCAACGCGAAGCCGGGCGCCGCGCGCAGGTCCTCCGCGCGCACCGCCATGCCCACGGTGGCAAAGAACACCGGCGCAAAGAACGCGTAGCCCATAAAGTTGGTCAGCTCCGCCAGCCGCTCCCGCATCGCGGTGCGGCCGACCAACACCCCGGCCAGGTAGGCACCGGTGATGGCTGCCAGACCGCCCAACTCCTGCGCCGCCCACGCCCCCGCCAGCACCACGGACAAGATCACGGCGAAACGGAGCTCCTCATCGGCGTACGCTGCCAGGCGGTGGACCACGCGCGGCACCAGCCACCGGCCGACGATCACCGCCAGCGGCAGAAAGACGACCAGCCGAAGCACCCCCACGGCCGAGCCGCCGCCTGCCAGCGCCGTCACCAGCGCCAGCGCTACCACTCCCAACACGTCATCGATGACCGCCGCACCGAGGATAGTGGTGCCCACCCGCCCCTGGAGGTGACCCAACTCGCGCAGCGTGTGCGCCGAGATGGTGACGCTGGTGGCGGTGAGCACCACACCGATGAACAGCGCCGGCAGCGCCTCGTAGCCATAGGCCCGCGCCAGCACGCTGCCGGCGACGAAGGGCAGCACCACGCCCCCCACCGCGCTCAGCAGCGCGGCGCGCCCCACGCGGCGGAGTTCCACCACGTCCGTCTCCAGGCCGGCCACGAACAGCAGCAGGATCACCCCCACGTCCGCCATGGCACGCAGGCCGTCGCTGGGGCTGAGGATGTGGAGCAGCGCCGGTCCGAACACCAGCCCGGCCAACAGCTTGCCGAACACGGTCGGCATGCCGCAGCGCAGGCTCACCAGGCCGGCCAGCTTGGTGGCCAGCAGGATCAGTGCCAGAGAGATGAGCAGATTGCCCGAGTCTCGCATCCCATCCCCATCCGGGCGGCGGGTATCGGCGTCGCGGGAAGGGTGGCCCGCAACGTGGCCGCACACCCGCCGCCCGCATCCAGTACCGGCTGCCTCAGGCGCTGCCCAGCGCCGGCGCCGGCCGGAAGCCGCCGCCGGGATAGAGCACCCCGGCCCCCTGCGGCACCGGCGGTTCGAGCGGGTAGGCCGGCGTGCCCATCTCCGGCACGTCCAGCCCCGCCAGCTCGTCTTCTGGCTTGGCGCGCAGCAGCCCCAACGCGTTCAGCAGCTTGAAGAAGACCAACGACGCGCCGAACGCCCACACGAACACGACGACCATGCCGATGAGCTGGGCCACAAACTGGCGCCAATCCCCGAAGAACAATCCCTTCGCCGTAGCGCCGCCGTAGTTAGCGGTGCCGTCGGCGAACAGGCCGAGGGCCAGTTGGCCGAAGGCGCCGCACGTGCCGTGCACGGAGATGGCGCCGACCGGGTCATCCACCTTCAGCACCCGCTCAATGAACGCCATGCTCACGCACACCAGCACGCCGGCCACGGCGCCGATGATGACGGCGCTGATCGGGCTAACGTAGCCGGAGGGGGCGGTGATCGCCACCAGGCCGGCGAGCAGGCCGTTCATCATGTAGCCGGGGTCCCATTTGCCCAGCGTAGCCTTCGCGTAGGCCATGGCCGAGACGGACGCCGCGGCACCGGCGAGCATGGTCACCGTGGCGATAACGGCGATGCGTAAATTGCCGCTGCCGGAGGCGCCCAGCGTGCTGCCGGGGTTGAAACCAAACCAGCCGAAGGCGAGGATAAAGCAGCCCAGGGCGGCCATGACCAAGTTGTGGCCGGGCATTGGGTTCGGCGAGCCGTCGCGGTTGTACTTGCCGATGCGCGCGCCGAGCACGATGGCCGCCGCCAGTCCGGCCCAACCGCCCACGGCGTGCACCACGCCGGACCCGGCAAAATCCAGGTAGCTGCGGCCCAAGCCCGAGGCGCTGAGCTGCGCCAGCCAGCCGCCACCCCACGCCCAGTTGCCGAACACCGGGTACAGAATGGCCCCCACGAAGACCCCCCACGCGAGGAAGCCCGTCCATTTCCAGCGTTCGGCGGCCGCGCCGGTGAGGATGGTGGCGGCGGTATCCATGAACACCATCTGGAACAGGAACATCGCCGCCACGCTTACGTCGAGCACGCTCGGGTTAAGGAAGAACCCCTTGAGCCCGATGATGCCCCACCCATTCAGGGTCAGTTCCCGGTCCAGGACGCTCAAGCCGTTGAGGTTCGTGGGGCCACCGCTCCAGCCATCACGCACGCCGGCAATCCCGCCGAACTGGAAGGCAAAGCCTACGGCCCAGTACGCGAGCATGCCGAGACCGTAGATCATGAAGTTGGTCATCATGACATGCATCGCGCTTTTCACCCGACAGAAGCCCGTCTCCACCAGGGCGAAACCGGCCTGCATGAACATGACCAGGTAGCCGGTGATCAAAACCCACACGATGTTGATCGCCAGGCGGTTCTGGTCTACGTAGGCCGCGAGGTTGTACGCGAAGGGTTCCTTTTCTTTCGCCGCCTTGATGTCGTCCGGCGTGAGCTTCCCGCCGCTGACCGTCACACCGGCCAGGTTCTCCGGCGCGCCGGTGCTCGTGCCGGCAGGATCGGGGGCCGGTGGTGACGCCTGATCGGGAGGCTGTTGGGCGTGGGCCGGCGTCGCCAGGGACACCAGCAATACCGCCAGCAGCAGCACGGCCGGAACGGCGAACACGCCACGTCTGAACGTTCTCAACCTCATATCCGATTCGCTCCTTGCACCACGGTCAGATCGCATGCGCAGGGCAGGCCACACGCCCGGCGGCGCTCGACTGGCGGGCTCAATCATGGTGGGACCCCCCACTCAGTGCGTCGGGACTCGGCGCGGCCGACGCGCCCTGCCCCGGCCGGCAGCCGGCGCGTCGTCTGACGCCGCCAGGCGGAGCTGGTGTCGGACGACCGCGAGCGCCGCAGGCTGATGCTCCGCCAGCAACCGCAGGGTGAAGGGACGGTACCCGGGGCGAGCGCGCAGCGTGAGCGCCCGCGGCGTGACATCGACCTCCGCGAACTCAGACCAGCGGCGAAACACGACGTTGTTCACGGCGATACCGGCGCTGGTCAGGCGGTAGCGCACCGGCACCAGCAGCACGCCGTACCCGGCGAGCGCGGCGAGCACCTGCAGGGGATAGCTGAGTAGGCCGCCGGCCGCCAGCAACAGCAGAATCACACCAAAGGCATACAGCCCCGAACGGTGGTACAAGATCCGCTCACGCAGACCGAGCCGCACTGTCAGCAGTTCCCGGCCCGCAACCCGCTGCCCGAACGGCACGACGGTGCGACACAGCATGAGAATGAGCGACGAAGCGACAAGCGCCACCGCTGCCATTGGCGAGCTCCTCTCGTGCCGCCATCACCGCCGACCGGCCGGCGCCACAGCCCGGCGAGGCCGGGCCCGAGCGGCCGCCTGGACCCACCGGTCGAGGCGCATGCGCTGAAATAACCTGCGGAACGGGAACCGTGGGAGCCGGGCCGGTTGGCGCGTGTAGGCGAAGGGCGCCTTCTGCCGCGCCAGCGCGGCCAGACGTTCCGCGAAGGCCAGCGATTCGGCGTCGGGAGCGGTGAGGGCAAGGGTGCGCTCCGCCTCGTCCAGGGCCTCGCGGTAGTAGCCGAGCCGGAACAGGAATTCGGCGTACTTCAGGCGCACGGCGAAGCTGTCCGGTGCCACCACCAGCGCTCGCTCCAGCGCCTCGCGTGCCCCCGCGGGGTCGAGCGTGTGCAAGCGGGCCATCCCCAGGTAGGCCAGCGGTTCGCCGCGCTCGGGCAGCAGCGTGACGGCCCGCTCCAGGGGGTCAATCGCCTCCGTGTACCGCCGCCGTCGGAGGAGGGCCGTGCCGTACGCCAGCAAGGCAAAGCCGTCACCCGCTGTGGCCGCGGCGGCGAGCAGGGGAAGGGCGCGATCGAGGTCACCCGCGCGAAACGCGGCCAGGCCGTCGCGCAGCGCGCCGGCCGCGGCGGCCAGCTCTCCACCGGCGAACGCGGGCAATGGAGCCACACCCCGATCAACGCGGGACGAGACGGGTTCACCTGGCCGGCGCTCTCCGGCCAAGCCACCTGCAACGGGCTGCATGCGAAGCCCCCAACGACGGCCTAATCCCTCGCCCGGGTGAGCGAGGGAACCGCGAGGAACAGCGCGAGGATGACCACAAACGCGATTGCCGGTGCCATATCCCTCACCTGCGCGCAACATCGCGCAGGCTGAGTATGCCGCGCCGGTATTACGATGGGATGACGCGCCCGTTTCCGCTGTGTGAAATCTCAGCGCGCCGCCCAGGCAGCGACGTGGGGCGGGTGCCTGAGGCAAGCGCGCAGGCGGGCGTCACAGGGCGAGCCGACAACGGCTGAGAGGAAGCCGATCACCCGTGAGCTGGAGGTTGTTCGGGTTCCAGCCACTCGCGCAGGAACTCCATGGTGATGAAGGTGTGGAAGCCGCGCCGGTTGGTGCCGATGGGCACGAACCCCGCCTTCTGGAAAGCGCGCTGGGCGCGCACGTTCCAGTCCAGGGTGTTCAGGTAAATGCGGCGC
>JBHOQW010000311.1:0-3561 GCA_042408665.1 Dehalococcoidia bacterium | reverse complement strand
CAGCGCCTTGCGCACCACCGCGTATTGCTGCCGCCAGAACCACGCCCTCCCCGACCGGGAGCGTCCGGTCTGGGCCTGCGCCCTGCCTCGTACCGTCCCTCCGCTTCGCGGATATGTTCGGCCCGAAGCGCGGCCGCCCGCGACGTCTCCTCCACCGCCACGTTGACGGCATGGAACTGGTGGTAGCCAGCCATCTTCTTGGCGAGCTTCCCGCCCCCCTCGTCTTCGAACACGACGAAGTCGCGGACGAGCTGGAGGAAGCGGCGCTTCTCGAACACCCCCTCGAGCAGCACCTCCAGCTACGGCGTCTCCGGTCCCGCGACCGTGTCACCGCGGACTGCCCGCCAAGGCATGTACCGGTCCCGGTCGACCGTGAGCGTGCCGAGGCGTGCTTCGAGCCCGGCCGAGATGACAAGCGTCTCGTTGCAGGCAAAGAGCAACGCGATTTCCTGATTGGGACTACTACATGCTGCTGCCGGGGATCGGCCTCTGGCAGGGTGTCCGGCACCGACGAGGGTGGCGGAGGGGTGAAGCGGTAGGTGATCGTGACGGTAGCGGTGGCGGGCCGGCGCGGGGCGGGGCGCTCCGTGTGAACGGTGATCCGCTCCACGAGGGTCTCCACGACGGCGCGTCGGGTGGCGGGGTCAGAGTCGACCTCGATGGCGGCGAGGCGATCGTGCAGGGCGGCAAGCCAGGTGGTGGCGTGGTCCAGCAGCGCGGTCTGGGCCTGGGCTAGCGCCTCTTCGGCATCCAGCGCGGCGAGCAGCCCGTCGAGGGCCTCGGTCTCCCGGGCGATGGCCGCCAGGTGCGCCTCGACCGTCGGCTGGTCGATGAGTCCCTTGCGGTAGAGGCCGAGGAGCCGATCGCGCTCGACGGCCTTCTGGGCGCGCTCGGCTTCCAACCGACGCCGCTGGGCGGCATGCTGCGCGCGCTGCGTGTCCTGGTCCGCAAGCTGTCGGCGGGCTTCGGCCAGGGCCTCACCGGGGTTCTGGATGAAGCGGCGCAGGCTCGCCCACACGACCCCCTCCAGCCACTCGGCATCGATCGCCCGTCCCCGGCAGCGGTCCTCTTTGCGGGGGTGGTAGTGGGCCAACCGGCCGTGACAGCTATAGAGGCGCCACTGGGCCCCGGTACGGGGGTCGGTCCAGGTGCTGCCACCGTAGGGGGCGCCGCAGTTCTGGCAGCGGATGAGGCCGCGCAACAGGTAGAACCGCTTGGCGTTCTTCGCGCTCAGTTTGCGGTTCCGCCGCAGGACCTCCTGCACGGCCTGCCAGGTGGCGGCCTCGACCAGCGCCGGGGCCGGGCGGGACACCGTCCCGTGGCGCGAGGCGAGCTGCCCGTCGCCCTTGTAGAGGGGGTTGTGGGCGATGGCGCCCAGACTGGTGACCGACCAGCGGGCCCGGGGGAGGGTGCGTCCAGAGGCGTAGCGCACCGGCGGGCACACGCCCAGGGCGTTGAGCCGTTCCGCTGTGGCCGTGAGCGTCTCCCCGGCGGCCCAGCGTCGGAACAGGTCGCGCACGAAGTCCGCCTCGCTGAGGCCCAGGCCCGCAACCGGTCGGGTGCTGGGGACCAGCCGCCCCTCGCCGTCCAGGTCGTAGCCAAGGGGGATGGGGCCGCCGGTGTAGCGGCCCTGCCGGGCGACGCGGTCGCGGCCCAGGGTCATGCGCTCGATGATCGTGGCCCGCTCCAGTTCGGCGAGCGAGGCGAGCAGGGAGAACAGGAAGCGGCCGATGGACGTGCCGGTGTCGAACGGCTCGGTGGCAGAGCGGATGGTCACGCCTAGGTCGTCCAGGTCGTCGTGGGCGGACAGCAGCGCGCGCAGGCTGCGGCCGAGCCGGTCGAGGCGGTAGACGAGCACGAGGCGGAAACGGCCGGCGCGCGCATCGGCCAGCAGCCGGCGTCCCGCGGGCCGTTCGGTGAGGGGGATGGTGCCGCTGACGCCGTCGTCGGCGTACACGGCGGCGATGGGTAGACCGTGCAGCTCACAGTAGCGGTGGAGGAAGTCGCGCTGCGCCTCGATCGTCTGGCGCTCAGCCTGCTCCTCGGATGAGGTCCGGAGGTAGAGGGCCACCGCTGCCGATCCTGACCCCGGTCCGGGTTCTGATGCAGCCATGACATCCACCATTCCCACCACCGTGCCGGTGATGCCCGCGACGGCTGAAGCGGTGGGGCGGAGCGATGGCGGGCATCGACACGGGTTCTTCCTACACGAAGGAGCTGCTCCGGCGTGCCGGGGCGGTGTCAGTGTTCGGTGCCGCCCCGGCCTCGGGCGCGGGGCCCCGTGCTTTAGCCGGGGGAGTCAACCCCGGAACTGCCGGGGGCCGGCGGTGGGGTATCGGCGGCGCGGCGGCGCCGGCGCCGCCGCACGTTATAGTCTGGTTGACGTAGTTGCCATGCTCGGGTGCGGCAATTGACGCTGCAGTAGCGAGCGCGGGGAGTGCCGATGAACGGCTTCCCGCACCGCTCGCACACGCGCGGCTCCGTGCGCTTCAGCCCCCCAAGCACCTTCCCCGCCACGCGGGCCAATTCCCGCGCCTGTTCAACCGAGAGGCGCTCGGGTTCGGGATGCGACATCGGTGTGACCTCTATCTCCAGCATCCCACTCCACATGGGTTCCACGCAACCCCCTTGCGTCAAACAACTGTAATGGTTTTGTTACGCCCGCACCCCTGGCATGTTCTACTGTACATGGTCTAGTAGAACTATCGATGAGACAGGAGGTTGACGTGATGCCCTGCTACGTGGACGGCTGCACCGCTGTGATGGAGAACCCGGACTTCGGCCTCTGCCGCCAGCACCTAGACGTGCTGTTCTTCGCCCCCGGTGCGGTGCTCACCAAACCTGCGCAACCATCGCAGGCCATCGCATACCGTCGCTCCGGTAAGGGGAGATACTGGTCGGACCAGTGCCCGGGGTCTGGGCCAACACGGTCCGGTGAGCGGTCCAATTCTTCTCCAATTCTTCAATGAATGCGGCGCCTGAGGCGGCCCGAAGTGCCGTCTTCCCCTCTACGACGTGCGCAGCTACCCTTAACAGGCGGCCACAACGGGAGGTTCTCCCGCGCGGTCGTTCGTGCGCTGCGCCGGTAACCGAAACCGAAGCTGGGACGGTCGATGTTCATCGTGGTGGCGTGGGCTCTATGCTCACCGCCGTTCGCCCCCGCTCGACGCAGCGCGGGCAGGTCTCCTGATCGCCGTGGGCGGGCACGAGGCCCACGTCGCCGTGCCGCACCCACTTGGGATCGGGCCGACCACTGCCGCCAAGCGTTCCGTCCGGGCGCTGGTAGGCGTGGGCAATGGCAAAAACGCGGCCCTGCGCGTCGCGGTATTCCCGCAGGGTGCTCACGGTACCGGGGGGTTGGTTTGCCTTGGCAGGGGCAGGAGAGCGCCGAGTAATCCTAAGCAGAAGTTCACCGCGCCGGGCCCGATCCTCGCAATTGAGGTTGTTGAACAGGTCGCGGAGGAGCCACAGGCAGACACGTTGGGTTGGCAGAGGAGGACCGGAGGTCACCCGTGAACCTCACGCACGAGCTGCAGGATGTCCTGACCGCGTATCTCGACG
>JBHOQW010000310.1:0-42539 GCA_042408665.1 Dehalococcoidia bacterium | reverse complement strand
ATCACGTATCTGGCGGCGCGCCTGCTTGGCTGAGGGGAGGCGACGATTGCCGCGCCGTGACCAGGCCCCTTATACTGGGAGCAGGAGCCACATGCCGGCGTCGGCATGCCGGATCGGTGAGACGGACATGGCCGCTTCAGCGCGGCGCTGCGGACCCGATGCCGTCACCTCGGCGGGCACCGCCCCCGCCCGCAATGAGGCGCTCACCTTCAACCCACCTCAAGTGAAGCGCCCCAGCCGGGCCAGGACGCTCCGGCATGCCGGGGTGGTGGCCGCGCTGCTCGTGCTCAATCTGGCCGGTGTGGTGCCGTGGGCGCGCTGGATCGGCGGTGTGTGTGCGCCGCTCGCCCCCGTGTGGTCGTCGAGTGCGGCGGATACCTCCACCCATCCCTGCGAGCTGCGGCCGGCGCCGCCATCCACCGCTCAGGGGCTCGTGCTCGCGGCCGTCGTGCTGCCCGTGTCGGTCGGTGTAGCGTGCGCCCGTATTCGCTCATGGACGGCTCACGCCACCGATGAGCGGCGTCCTCCTTCCTATACCGTACGCCCCCTCGTTCCCCCTCCCGTTTCCCTCCCGTAGGGCAGGTGTTTCTCACGGCTCGCGTTCGCGTCGTCCGTCCGGCCCGACGCCGGCGTAACGGTCGCCGGTCGGCCCCGCGGTGAGCGAGACGGCGAACGTGTTGACGCAGCCACATAGACGATACAGGCGGTCCCCGACATATCAGGGTCCGCTCGGCAGCTCTCGCACAGAAAGGAGCACCTCATGACCAAGACGCGAGGTTCCGGCGCGCGCGTGCCGGTGCGTCGGACTGCCCCCGCCGTGAACCCGGCCTCCCGGCGGCGTTCCTCCACCTCCGGTTTTCGTCCCGCACGCGGGAGAGCGGCGACCGCAGGCCGGGGGCGGATGGTGGTGGTGGCGTTTGGCATGGCGGTGCTGCTGGCCCTGGCCGCCATAACCCTGGGTGCCCTCACGCGCAACCGCGGCGTGGAGGCGCCGCCGGCGGCCGGCACCGCCCCCGTGGCGGGGCGGGTCAAGGGCTCGGCCACGGCGCCGGTGACGATCATCGAGTACGCCGACCTGCAGTGCCCCAACTGCGCCCTGTTTGCCCGCACCACCGAGCGCGAGATCGAGCGCCAATACATCGAGACGGGCAAGGTGCGGCTGGAGTTCCGCCACTTCCCCTTCCTGGGAAAGGAGTCCTGGCGGGCGGCGGAGGCGCTCGAGTGCGCGGGCGAGCAGGGGAAGTTCTGGCAGTACCGCGACGCCCTCTACGCCGCCCAGGCGGGCGAGAATCGCGGCGCCTTTTCCGACAAGAACCTGCGCGCCATCGCCGACCGGGCCGGCCTCGACGGCGCCGCCCTGGCCGCCTGCCTGGATAGCGGCCGCTACCGCGACCGCGTGCAGGCCGATAAGCTGGCCGGTGAGGCGGCCGGAGTGGAAGGGACGCCGACGTTCTTCATCAACGGGCGCAAGGTGGTGGGCGCGCAACCGTTCCCCGTCTTCCAAGCCGTGATCGAACAGGCCCTGGCCGAGGCCGGGGCGGGGAGGTAGCACCATGCCGGGACGGTGGCAGCCGCGATATCTGGCCGCCGCGATCACCGCTCTCGCGCTGGCGGGGACGGCGGTGAGCGGTTACCTCACCGCGGTGCACTACGCGCACCGGCCGGTGTTCTGCGGTGGGCTGAGCAGTTGCGAGACGGTGAACACCAGCGCCTACGCCGAGCTCATGGGGGTGCCGGTGGCCCTGCTCGGCCTGCTCGCCTACCTCACCATCGGCGGACTGAGCGTGCTGCGCGGGCGTTTGGCCTGGGCGGAGCCGGCGCTGCTGACCGTGGCCGCCGCCGGCACCCTGTACAGCGGCTACCTGACCTGGGTGGAACTGGCGGTGCTCCACGCCGTCTGCTTGTGGTGCGTCACCTCGGCGGTGATCATAACGATGATCACTGTGCTGGCCACCGCCCTCGTGCTGCGCGCCGAGCCGATGCGCGCCGCACCGGCGCCGGAACCGGCGCGCGGCCGCGCGCATCGGCCCCAGCCCGAGGCAGGGGGAAGATGAGCGCATCGCTACAACCGCCCGCGGAGCAGGACGCGCGTCCGCAGCCGGGCACGGTGGTGCTGCGCATCCGCGGGCTGAGCAAACGTTTCGGCTCCGTCACCGCCGTGGACGGTCTGGACCTGGAGGTGCGGGCCGGGGAGGTGCACGGCTTCCTCGGCCCCAATGGGGCTGGCAAGAGCACCACCGCCGGCATGATCCTGGGCCTTATCCGGCCCGATGCCGGCCGGATCGAGCTGCTCGGGCAGGATGTCGCCGCCCGGCGCGGGGCGGCGCGGCGGCTGATCGGGGCCGTGGTGGAGGCGCCCGCCTTTTACCCCTTCCTCTCCGGGCGCGATAACCTGCGCGCCTTGGCCCTGGCCGCCGGCGGCGTGCCGCGCCCACGCATCGAGGCCCTGCTGGCTCAGGTGGGCCTGGCCGAGCGCGCCGCCGACCGCTACCAGACGTACTCGCTGGGCATGCGCCAGCGGCTCGGTATCGCCGCCGCGCTGCTCACCAACCCCGCGCTCGTCATCCTCGATGAGCCGACCAACGGTCTGGACCCCGCCGGCCAACGCGAGGTACGGGCGCTGATCCCACAGCTCGCACGGGAGGGACACGCCGTGCTGCTGGCCAGCCACCTGCTGCACGAGGTGGAGCAGGTCTGCGACCGGGTGACGATCATCCGGCGCGGCCGGTTGGTGGCGAGCGGACCGGTGCAGGAGCTGCTGCGACGGGGTGGCGCGGTCGAGATCACCGTTGCGGCCCCGGAGCAAGCGGCGGACGTGCTGCGCGCCCTACCGTTCGTGGAGCGGGTGTCCGTAGACGGGACACGCCTCACCGTGACCGCGCCACCGGAGCGGGGGGCGGACCTCAACCGCGCGCTGGCGGCGCACGGGCTGTACGCGGCGGCCATCGTGCCGCGGCAGAGCACGCTGGAGGATGTGTTCCTGGAGCTGACGGAAACGGCGCCCGACGAGAGGAGCGGCGATGGTGGGGTTGCTGGCGAGTGAGCTGTTCCGCCTGGCGCGGCGGCCCATGACGCGCGCGCTGCTGGCCATCCTGGTGGTGGCCGTGGCAACGCTCTACCTCGTGTTGTGGAGCGTGCTGCGCGCCCAGGGCACCGAGTTGCAGCCGCAGCAGGTGGCCGAGCTGCGCGACCAGATCCGCCCGGCCACAGTGCGCTCGGCCGGGCTCTCGCTGGTCCATCAGGTCGGCACGGTGCTGGCCGTGATCCTGGCGGCCAGTCTCATCGCCAGCGAGTTCGGCTGGGGTACCATTCGCACGCTGCTGCCCCGCTCCCCCGGACGGGCGCCGTTCATCACCGCCAAGTTGCTCGTGCTGGCGCTGTTTGCCGCCGCCCTGGTGCTGGTCGGCTACCTCACGGCGCTGGCGGCCAGCCTGCTTCTGGCGCGCCTTGAGCATCTGGACACCGCCCTGGGTGCGGCGGCCCTGCCGCGCACGCTGGCGGCCCTGGTGCGCACGCTGTTGGTGATGCTGCCCTATACGGCCCTCGCCTTCCTGGCGGCATTGTGGTTTCGCTCCACGGCGCCCGGCATCGGCATCGGCCTGGCGGTGCTGTTTCTGGAAAGCCTGGTCACCGGCCTGCTGCGGCTGCAGGGCGGCACGCTGGGTCGCGTGCCGGAGGCGCTGCTGGCCGTGAACGTGCAGGCGGTGCTTGCGGCCAACGCCGCCGGCCTCCCCACCACCAGCGCCACGCCCAACCTGCCGGATGCCTGGCGGGCGGCGGCGGTGCTGGCGGCGTACACGGCCGCGTTTGTGGCCCTGGCGTACTGGCGCTTCCTGCGGCGGGATATCACGGCGCTGTGAGCAGGGGCCCCGCCCGCGAGCGGGAGAGGGGCGCCCGTAGGGCGGGGTGAGGGCCAGGCCCTACGGCACGATCACCGCCCGCGTTACCGCCGTGGCCTCGCCTTGGCGGGCGTGCCACTCCGCCTGCTGAAACGCCTCGTTGATCCGCTCCAGCGGAAACCGGTGCGACACCACCGCGTCCCACGGATAGCGCGTGCGCGTGCGCACCAGGAACTCCAGCGCGGCCGGCACCACCCAGGGATCGTACGTCGCCACGCCGATCACCCGCCGGCTGCCGGCCGTGATGGTGGACGGATCGATCGTCGGCGTTGACTCGGTGATGGTGCCCACCTCCAGGTAGCGGCCGGCGGCGCGCAGCATGGCCAGCCCCTCCGGCACTACCTCCGCCCGCCCTACGAAGTCGCAGGCCAGGTCCACCGGCTGGCCGCCGTTCAGCTCGCGCACGCGGTCGATCCGAGCCTTGGGCGTGGGGTATTCGTTCAGGTCGACGGTGGCGTCCGCGCCGAAGCGACGCGCCAGGGCCAACCGTGCCGGCACGCCGTCAATCACGATGATGCGCCCGGCTCCCATCTCCCGTGCCACCGCCACCGCGCTCAGCCCCAGTCCACCGGCGCCCTGGATCACCACCGTCTCGCCGAAGCGCACGCCCACCTGATGCAAGCTGAAGATCACCTGGCACAGCGCGCAATTGACCGGCGTCACTAGCTCATCCGGCAGCTCATCGGGCACCTTAAAGGCGAACCCGCCGGGGCGCAGGTAATAGTACTCGGCGTAGGCACCGGTGAAGTACGGCGGCGTTTCGGCGTCACCAGGCAGCGCCAGCCGCCGCGGGCAGGCGTAGCGGTCGCCGGCGATGCACACCCGGCAACGGCCGCACGGGTAGAAGTAGGGGAAGGCGATGCGGTCGCCCTCCCGCAGGGGCACGCCGTTGGAGTCGGTGCTCACCCCCGGCCCCAGGCGCGCCACCCTCCCGGTCATCTCGTGCCCACCCACCTTGCCCACCAGGGCGCGAGCGCGGGCAGATTGCTCCCCGCGCCAGTAGTGCAGGTCCGAGCCACAGATCCCGGCCATCGTCACCCGCACGAGGATGGCGCCCGGCTCCGGTTCCGGCACCGGCAGCTCACGCAGCTCGTACCCGCGTTCCGGCCCCATGAAGATGGCGGCGCGGCCGTGCATGGCATCCTCCCTTTGTGTCATGCGGGCCGGGACTGGCCCTCAATCGCCGGCCGGAGGGGGGCCGGCCCTCACCCGCCTCGCTGCGCTCGGCACCCCCTCCCGCACGCGGGAGAGGGGAGTATCGTTAGCGAAACGGCTTCGCGCACGCCAGGCCCTTTCGCCAGGCGGGGAGCCGGGCATCGTTGTGAATCATTTTCGCCGGCGTCAGACCCCCTCGTCCTCGCCAAGAGGGAGAGGAGGCAGGGGGTGAGGGCTGGTTCCCCTGGCCTCACCCGCTCATCCGCCGGCGGAGCTTCCACCACGCTAGTGGGCGCTCCCCACCGCCAGCTCCGCCGGCTCGGGCAGCGGTGCCGTCTGCCACCGCTTCAGCTCCGGCAGCACCTCGGCGGCGAACAACCGCAGGTTGCGCTCCGCCTCGTCCCACGGCATGCCGGCGTAGGAGAAGTGGCACATCACCCCGTTCATATCCGTGACCGCGCGGATCTGTTCCAGCTTGCGCAGCACCTGGTCCGGCGTGCCCCAGGGCATGAGGTTGACGAAGCTCTCCACCGCCCCCGCGGTGCCGTGGCGGTCGATGTACTTCGTCACCCGGCTGTAAAACTCGTAGCCCTTGATGCCGGCAAAGTGGCCGGCGGTCATCTCGTAGTGCTTGATCACCGTCTGGTAGTAGCGGCCGATGTAGCGGTATGCCATCTCCCGCGCCCGGTCCGCGTTGCTGTCCACGAAGTAGAAGCCGCCCACCAGCGGCTTGGGCGGCGGGACACTGCCGTTGACCTCGGCCCACACCCGGTGATACACCTCGAAGTCCTTGCGCACGTCCTCCCACGGTTTCTGCGGGATGATCAGCAGCCCCACCCCCAGCCGGGCCATGACCGGCATCGAGTCGGGCGAGACGGCGGCGGCATAGGTACGGCCACGGAAGGAGCGGAAGGGAGCGGGGCGGATATCTCGCCGCGGCTGGGTGATGTACTTCCCCGCGTACTCCACATACCCCCGCTCCAGGCCGGTGAGGATCAGGTCGGCATATTCGATGAACCGCTCGCGCGACTCGTTCATGTCCACGCGAAAGCCCTCAAATTCCACACGACCTAGGCCCCGGCCGATGCCCAGGATCACGCGCCCGCCGGACAGGTTGTCCAGCATGGCCACCTCCTCGGCCACCCGCACCGGGTCGTGCCACGGCAGCACCACCACCATCGAGCCCAGCTTGACGCGCGCGGTCTTGCCCGCCATGTAGGCCAGAAACTGCAACACGTCCGGGCACATCGTGTAATCGGTGAAGTGGTGCTCCACCGACCACACGGAGTCAAAGCCCAGCGGTTCGGCCAGCTCCGCCAGCCGCAGCTCCTCCCGGTAGACCTCCAGGTCTGAGCGCTCGTTGTCCGGGTTCTGGAAGAGTGGCGCATAGCCGACGTGCATGACACGGCCCCTTTCTCTGTCGCGATGGCCCCCAACCCTGCCGCGCGCCGCCTCTCCGCTACTCGTTTCGTGACGCGCGCTACGCGGGGGCGGACATGCCGAGCATGGCACGCCGGCACCCCTGCCGCAAGGCGGGCTGCCCCTGCCCGACGCCTGTCGCGAAGCCTTGTTCCGTCAACAGCCTGTGTTTCGGTGGCATGCATGAGGCAGAGGCGACGGCGCTCGCCGGTGGCCGTGCCACACCCGCCCGCACCTCCGGCCCGCTCCGGCCCCGGCTCGCCAGAGCCGGGAGCAGCGTCTAGCACTCAGGTGGCAGGCCGCACCGCCCCGACACTGGGCCCCGGCTCTCAGCGCTTGGATCTGGCTGGCGCGTGTCCCCCTCGGCGGGCTCGGCGATCAGCAGGTAGCCGACGCCGAAGCGGGTGTGCAACACTGGGAGGATCCCCTCTGCACCGCCCAGCTTGCGCCGCAAGCGACTGATCAGCACCCGCAGCCACTGCACATCGCCGCGCCAGGTCAGCCCCAGGGCGCGGGTGAGCAGCTCATCGTGCGTCAGCACGCGACCGGCGTTGGCGGCCAGGGTTGCGAGCACCCGCCACTCCACCAGCGACAGCTCCACCGGCCGACCGCGCACGCTGACCGTGCGCCGGAACAGGTCGATGACCACCGCCCCGCCGCTGGCCACCAGCCGCGAGCCCCGCCCGTACCCGGTCCTCGCGACCCGGCGCAGGATCGCCCGCATCCGGCTGACCAGCTCGCCAACATGCACCGGCCAGGTGAGATAGTCATCTGCCCCGCTCTGCAGGGCGGGGACGACGCCAGGTGCCCCGGCCGCGGTGGCCAGCACGATGACGGGCACGCCGGCCTGCTCACGCAGCTCCCGTAGCAGGGCTAGTCCCGCCTCCGGCCCCGTTCCGTGGTCCACGCCCGCATCAGGGAGGGTCAGTACCACTATGTCCGGACGGAAGGAGGCCACGCTCTCCAGCAGGCTCTCACCAACCGGTCCTTCCTGCACCCGAAACTTGTGGGCGCGCAGCACGGTGGTGAGCAGGTGGCGGCGCTTGCGATGGGCGGCCACCACAAGCACTTGGATCGGCACGCCCGCTCCCGCTCGGCCCTCACCCCGGCCTGCAGCCACCTCCCGACGAAGCGCGGCCCCGTCCCCGCATAGCAGGGGTGAACTCGGCACGTGCCGCGTGCCTATGTCGACGCCACCGGCATCGAAGGCCGAGGGTGAGGGCTTGCAGCGGCTGCCGCGAGGCGGTGGAGAGGGGCGGATGACCGCCTCGGTGCTCGTTGAAACGGCGTCCATCGCGCCTTACCATAACGGCCTCGCACAACCGCCGTCAGTTCGCTACCATACCGACTCTCCGGTCTGTTACAGCGAGCGAAGGTCCTCACGACCGGTCATTCACAGACCGAGTAGCCGCTCGGTTTCGCTCATCACAGCCCGAAAGCACTCGCAGGACGCCTCTTGTAACCGTTCGAGGTCCAGGATCTTGATGTGCCCTCGGGCGGTCTCGATGAGCCCTGCCTGCTGCAGCATCCCTAGCGCCACGGTGACGGTGGGGCGGTGAACGCCGAGCATGGCGGCCAGGAACTCGTGGGTCAAGGACAGCTCATCGCTGCCGATGCGGCTGGACGCCTCCAGCAGCCAGCGTGCGCACCGCTCGCTCAGCGAGTGGAAGGCATTACACGCGAGGGTCTGCGCCATCTGGGCAAAACGGAGCAGTGCGTAGCGCCTCAGGAGCAGCTGCAGTGTCGGCAAGGCGGGGAGCACGGCGTGGAACGCCTCCGTCGTCAGCGCCAACGCTTCGCCGGAGACCTGCACCAGCGCCAGATGCGGATCCGCCACCACACTCATGGCCAGGGACAACCCGACGATGCCCTCGCGGCCCACGGCGGCCACCTCGATCTGGCGGCCGTTTTCCATCGTCACGATCAGCGAAACAAGGGCGGTGAGGGGGAAATAGGCGTGGGTGATGGGTTCGTGGAATCCGTGCAATATCTGCCCGCGCGAGAGCTGCACCGGTGCCAGAAGCGGCAGGAGGCGCGCACGCTCCTCCGGCGGCAAGGCGACGATGAGGATGTTCCCTCTTCGTGCGTCCGGCGCGCGCAGATGGTCCTGGTTGAGCTCAGGCATGGAGGCACCTCATGCCTTGGGGGGCAGGCGATTCATCCCCGGCAGGGGCGCCTCGCCGGGAAAAAGTTTATCGTTAGGCGGCTATGCTGCCACGAACGATGGCCCTGGCGCAACCCACACGCCGCGAGCACTGGAGGCCGCGTTGTACGTGCCTGTCCGCTATACTGGCGCCGTCCCGGCAGACCGCGCACCACCCGGATCACTCGGAAGGAGGCCACAAGCACCATGGCCAGCGCCGATCTCATCGCCACCAAGCCGGAGGACCTCGGCATTGACAGCGAGAAGCTGGAGGTCCTCTTCGCCCGCGTGAAGCGCGACGTGGACGAGGGGGTGCTGCCCAGCGCCCAGGTGGCCGTGGCCTGCCACGGCCGCCTGGCCGGCATGCGCACCTTTGGGCAGGCGGTCCAAGGCGGCGTGCTCAAGCCCGCCACCGACGACACGCTGTACTGCATCTACTCCTGCACCAAGGCGATCGTCGCCGCCGCCGTCTGGACCCTGTTTGAGGACGGGCTTTTGCGCCTGGAGGAGCGGGTGGCCGACATCATCCCCGAGTTCGCCACCAACGGCAAGGAAGTCGTCACGGTGGAACAGACGCTGCTGCACACCGGCGGCTTCCCCTACGCGCCGTTGGGACCGGGAAAGTGGGAGACGCGCGCCGGCCGGCTGGAGGCCTTCGCCCGCTGGCGTCTGAACTGGGAGCCGGGCAGCCGCTTCGAGTACCACGCCACCTCAGCCCACTGGGTGCTGGTCGAGATCATCGAGCGGCGCACCGGGGTGGAGTACCGTCGCTACATCCGCGAGCGCATCATCGCGCCCATGGGCCTGGCGCACCTCTACATCGGCCTGCCCGAGCCCCTCAACGCTCGCGTCGCCGACGTGGTCTACACCGTGCCGCCCACGCCGCCGCCCGGTGGTTGGGGCGAGGTGACGCCCACTGCCATCCTTAACTTCAACCGCCCGGAGGTGCGCGCCGTGGGCGTGCCGGGCGGCGGCGGTATCGCCCGCGCCGCCGAGCTGGCGCTGTTCTACCAGCCCTTGATCCACGGCGGGGAGACGGTGACCGGCCGGCGCATCCTCAAGCCGGAGACCATCGCCTTCGCTACCACGGTGCGCACCGCCGGCTACCGGGACCCCCTGCTCAACATCCCCGTCAGCCGCGGCCTCTCCATCGTGGTGGCCGGTGACGACGGCTACAAGCACCTGCGCGGCTTCGGCCACGGCGCCTCGGCCCGCGCTTTCGGCCACGGTGGCGCCGGCGGTCAGATCGCCTGGGGTGACCCGGAGACGGGCATCTCCGTGGGCTATTGCACCAACGGCTTTGTGGACCCAGAAACGCAGGCGCGGCGGGTGCAGGAGATCAGCACCCTGGCCGCCGCCTGCGCCCGCTAGTCTCGACCAAGGAGGGCACAATGCCGAAGGAGATCATCGCCCCTGCCGGTGTGCACCGTCCCACCGGCTACAGCCACGCCATCAAGAAGACCGGCACGCCGGTGTTCATCGCCGGTCAGGTGGCGCTGGACGCCGACGGCCGCCTGGTGGGCGAGGGCGACATCGAGGCGCAGGCCGAGCAGGTGTTCCGCAACCTGCGCGCCGTGGTGGAGGCCTGCGGCGGCAGCATGGCGGACATCGTCAAACTCACGATCTACGTCACGGACCTCGCCCATCGCCCGGCCGTGGTCGCCGCCCGCCAGCGTCACTTTCCGGACGGCGCCTACCCGGCCAGCACCTTCCTGGTCATCTCCTCGCTCGCTCAGCCCCAGTACCTGGTCGAGATCGAGGCGGTGGCCATGATCGAAGAAGCCACATAAGGAGCGAGAGGCACGATGAACGCACGGTCCGCCAAACAGGCGATGATGGAGCAGCTGCTCGCGGAGGGGGTACGCTACGTCTTCGGCAACCCCGGCACCACCGAGCAACCGTTCATCGATCTCTTGCAGGACTACCCTCAGATCGAGTTCATCCTCGCCCTGCAGGAGTCGGTAGCGGTGGGGATGGCCGACGCCTACGCGCGCGCTACCGGCCGCCCGGCGTTCGTGGAGCTACACGCCGCCCCCGGGCTGGGCAACGCCATGGGCCTGCTCTACAACGTGTGGAAGGGCGGCACGCCGCTGGTGGTGTACGCCGGCCAGCAGGACAGCCGCGCCCTCCTGCAAGAGCCGCTCCTCGCCGGCGACCTCGTCGGCCTGGCGCGGCCGTTCACCAAGTGGGCGGTGGAGGTGACCCACGGCGCCGACGTGCCCTTCGCCCTGCGCCGCGCCTTCAAGGTGGCCATGGACCCGCCGCGCGGCCCGGTGTTCCTCTCCATCCCCATGGACGTGCTCGACGAGCCGGCGCCCGGCCCCGTCACGCCCGCCACCCGCACCAGGACGCGGGTGGGACCGGACCCGGACGCCGTCACCCAGGCGGCGACGCTGCTGGCGGAGGCGCAGGCGCCGGCCATCGTCTGCGGCGACGGGGTGGCCGTCGCCGGCGCCCAGGCGGAGGTGGCGCGCCTGGCCGAGCTAGCCGGCGCCCCCATCTTCACCGCCGTGGCCTCGGAGGTGGTGGTCGATACCCGCCATCCCCTGTTCCTGGGCGCCTTCCCGGTAGCGAGCATCCCCCGCCTGCGCGAGGCGCTAGCGCATGTGGATGTGCTGCTGGTGGTGGGAGCAGCGGTGTTCACGCAACTGCTGCCGGAGCCGGAGCCGCTCGTGCCGGAGACGGTCCGTCTCATCCACGTGCACCTCAACCCGTGGGAGCTGGGCAAGAACTACCGCACCGATGTGGCCATGCTGGCCGACCCCAAGCGTGCCCTGGCGGAGCTGGCTGATACACTGGAGCGGACGCGCACACCGGCCCAGCGCGCGGCGGCCGAGGCGCGGGCGACGGCCGTGGCGGAGCGCCGTCAGCAGGCGCGTGCGGCGCTCGAGCGCGAGTTGGAGCGCGTGCGCGACCAGACGCCCATCGCCCCTCTACGGCTGATGCAGGCCATCGCCGACAACCTGCCGCCTGGTGCCTGCGTGTACGACGAATCCGTCACCGCCTCGGAGGCGCTGGCTCGCTGCCTGCCGGTGAGCGAGCCCGGCAGCTACCTGCGCGCCCGCGGCGGTGGGTTGGGCCTGGGCATGCCCGGCACCGTCGGTCTCAAGCTGGCGCGGCCGGACCGGCCGGTAATAGGCGTGGTGGCCGATGGCGCGGCGATGTACACCATCCAGGCGCTCTGGACGGCGGCGCACCACAAGGTGCCGGTCACCTGGGTGATCTGCAACAACCGCAGCTATCGCATTCTCAAGCTCAACATGCTCCAGTACCTGGGCGAGGCCGCCGCCGGTCGCCGCTTCGTGGCCATGGACCTCACCGACCCGGACCTGGACTTCGCCCGCATCGCCGCCTCCTTCGGTGTGCAGGGCGAGCGGGTGGAGCATCCGGACCAGCTCGGCCCGGCGCTGCGTCGCGCCTTCGCCGCCGGCGGGCCAGCGCTGGTGGATGTGGTGATCGACGGCACGGTGCCCTGAGACGGTGCGTGACCCTCACCCCTGGCCCCTCTCCCGCGTGCGGGAGAGGGGTGGCCGAAGGCCGGGGTGAGGATCTGCAGAGGAGCGAACCGCCGCGCTGCTAGGGGATGGCCGTGGACGTGCTGCTGGTCTCCACCTACGAACTCGGCCACCAGCCGCTGGGGCTGGCGGCGCCGCTGGCGCACCTGCACGCGGCGGGCATCAGCGCGCGCGCCATCGACGCGGCGGTAGAACCCCTGCCCGACGCCGCGCTGGCGGCGGCCGACGTGGTGGCCATCTCCGTGCCCATGCACACGGCCCTGCGCCTGGCGGTGCCGGTGGCGGCGCGCGTGCGGCGCCTCAACCCGCGCGCCCACATCTGCTTCTACGGCCTGTACGCCGCCCTCAACGCGGCCTACCTGCTACGCACGTGCGCGGACAGCGTGATCGGCGGCGAGGTGGAGGAGCCGCTGGTGCGGCTCGTACGGCGCCTGGCCGGCAGCGCGGGGCCGGACGAGCGGGTGATCACCTTCCTGGGCCGGCCCGCGTACCTGCCGCCGCACCGGGACGGGCTGCCGCCGCTCTCGCGCTACGCTCATCTCGTGCACGGTGAGCGCCTGGCCCTGGCCGGCTGCGTGGAGGCCAGCCGCGGCTGCGCCCATCACTGCCGCCACTGCCCGATCCCGCCGGTCTACGGTGGCCGCCTGCGCGTCATCCCGGTAGACGTGGTACTGGCGGACGCCCACCGCCTGGCGGCGCTGGGCGCCACACACCTCACCTTCGCCGACCCCGATTCCTTCAACGGCGTGCGCCACTCGATGGCCGTGCTACGCGCCCTGCACGCCGCCCTGCCGCACCTCACCTTTGACCTGACGGTGAAGATCGAGCATCTCATCGAGCACCAGGCCCTGCTGCCGGAGCTGCGCGATCTCGGCTGCCTGTTCATTGTCTCCGCCGTGGAGTCGCTCAGCGACGCCGTGCTCGCCGCGCTGGACAAGGGCCACACCGCGGCCGACGTCGTCACCGCTCTGGCGCTCACCCGCCGCGCCGGCATCCGGCTCAGACCCTCCCTGCTGCCCTTCACTCCCTGGGCGACGCTCGACGACTACTGCACCCTGCTGGAGTTCGTCGCGGTCAACGACCTGGTGGCGGATATCGACCCGGTGCAATACGCCATCCGCCTGCTCGTGCCGCCTGGGTCCAGCCTGCTGGACACGCCCGCGATGCAGCCCTACCTGGGCCCGCTGGAGGAAGAGGTGTTCGCCTACCGGTGGCGCCACCCGGACCCGCGCATGGACGCCTTGGCGGGGGAGGTAGCCGCGCTGGTGGAGGACGCCGCCCGCCGTCACGAGGCGCCGGAGCGCACCTTCGCCGCCATCCGCGCCCTGGCCCGCGAGGCCGGCGGCCGCCCTCGGGGCCGCGTGCCGCGCGTGGGCGTGCCCGGGCTTCCCGGGCCCTCGCCCCGCCTCACCGAGCCGTGGTTCTGCTGAGCGGAGCCGCGGGAGGACCAGTTGGTCCTCGTCACCGACCGCGCCGCCGGCCTGTAGCTTCCCCGCCCCGTACCGGTGACATCCCGAGCGCGACATGCGAACACACGTTCTTCTATCCTGCCCGTACGTGTGAGCGCTGCGTGCTGGGTGCTGACCCTCACCCCGACCTTCGGCCACCCCTCTCCTGCACGCGGGAGAGGGGCCGGGGGTGAGGGCGCACGCAGCACGCAGCATGCAAGACTCAGCACTTCTCACCGAGGAGGGGTGTGATGCAGCCGTCGCGCAACGGGTACCGGCGGGCCGTGGCCTCGGTGCTGGCCGCGGTGACGCTGGGGGTGCTGGTGGGGTTTGCCCTGGCGGCGCTGGCCGGCAAGGAGCGGCTCAGCGCGGTGGAGGCGGTGGTGCTGGTGATCTTCCTCGGCCTGCACTCCTTTGCCGTCACCTGGCTGCTGGGTCAGAGCCCATGGCCGGACATCGCCCACGTACTCGAGCTGCTGGCCGGCAGCCACGCGCCGCCCCCGGGACGGGAGGGGCCATCCGCCGAGCAGACCGTGCCGCCCGACCACCACCCCGGCCACGGGGGCGCAGCATGACCAGACCACGCCCAGCCTACGCCTGCCGGCCGGCGCGATAATCGCGGTAGGGGGCGTCGCGCCACTCCAGGGCGGCCTTGAGGCCGGGGCCGCCGGGGGCCATCGCCTCCCGTACCTTCTCCTGCCAGAGGTAGCCCTGCTCGGTGAACTGGTACATGGCGTCGGTGTCGGTGGCGGAGTGGATGGCCGGGTAGATGATCTGCTCGAAGTAAGTGTTCACGCTGCGCTTCTGCAGGGCCAGCGAGTCCGCCGCCTGGTTGGCGATGCGCTCCGCCCAGCGCAGCACCGTCTCCTCCAGCTCGGCGGCGGGCACGGCCTTGTTGATCATGCCGATGCGCTCCGCCTCGGCGCCGCTGATCGAGTCGCCCGTGTACAGCAGCTCTTTGGCCTTGCGCATCCCGATGAGCAGCGGCCACAGCACCGCCGTGCGCGAGGTGCCCAGACCGCGCGTGCCTGGGTGCCCGAAGGTGGCGTCCTCGGCGGCGATCACCAGGTCGGCCATCATGGCCAGTTCACAGCCGCCGGCGATGCAGTAGCCGTGCACCTGGGCGATGGTCACCTTGGCCATGTTCCAGAAGTACAGGTAGAGGTCGCTCACCCGCACCATATTAGTGCGGATGCGCCACACGGAACGGCGTTCGGCCCTCACCCCCGGCCCCTCTCCCGCTTGCGGGAGAGGGGTGGCCGAAGGCCGGGGTGAGGGGCGGGGCGTGGCCAGGTCGTACCCGGCTGAGAAGGCGCGGCCGGCGCCGCGGACGATGATCACCCGCGCGGTGGGGTCGTCCTCCAGCTCCTTGAGCGCCCGCTCGAACTCGGCCAGGAGGTCCGGGCTGAGGGCGTTGAGGCGGTCGGGGCGGTTGAGGGTGATGCGCGCCAGGCGGTCGTCGGTGCCCAGCCGCTCGACCAGGATGTGCTCGTAGGCGGTCATCGTTCATGCACTCCAGAGGGTGTGGCGCCAGTCTAGGCGGCGGCCGCCGGAGGGGCAAACGGCCGGCGCTTGGACCTTTGGTGAGTGAACATAGCGCATGGCCAAGAAGGCGGCGACCGCTGGTAGAATCGATGCCGCCAACGAGTGCTGAGTGCTGAGCGATGAGTGCTGAGGGAGGTCGCCCCAGCCAACTCAGCACTCATCGCTCGTCGCTCATCGCTCCTCGCTCAGCACGCAGCACTCAGCACGATGTTCGCGAACCTGCACACCCACACCGAGTACTCCCTGCTGGACGGGCTCTCCCGCATCCCGCAGCTTCTGGACCGCGCCAAAGAGCTGGGGCAGACGGCCCTGGCCATCACCGACCACGGCGCCATGTACGGCGTGATCGAGTTCTATAAAGAGGCCCGCGAGCGGGGGATGAAGCCCATCATCGGCATGGAGGCGTACGTCGCCCCCGGCTCCCGCCACTCCCGCGACCCGCGCGAGAAGAACGCCTACTACCACCTCACCTTGCTGGCCCGCAACGCCGAGGGCTACCGCAACCTGATGAAGCTCACCAGCTACGCCCACCTGGAGGGCTATTACTACCGCCCGCGCGTGGACCGCGAGCTGCTGGCCCGCCACGGCAAAGGCATCATCGCCCTCACCGGCTGCCCCTCCGGCGAGCTGTTCCAAGCCCTGCGCGAGGGGCGCGACGCCGACGCCCGCGCCATCCTCGGCTTCTATCGCGACGTGTTCGACGACGTCTACCTCGAGATCCAGGAGCACCCGGACGCCGACGGTGAGTTGCGCCGGATGCTGGACCTCGTCAACCCGCGCCTGGTGGAGCTCTCCCGCCACACCGGCGTCCCCCTCGTGGCCACCAACGACTCGCACTACACCCTGCCCGAGGACGCCGAGGTGCACGACGTGTTGCTGTGCATCGGCACCACCTCGACGATCAACGATCCCAAGCGCTTCCGCCTGGAGGGCCGCTCCTTTTACCTCAAGTCCGAGCAGGAGATGCTCGCCCTTTTCCCTGGCCTCGAAGAGGCGGTACACAACACCCAGCGCGTGGTCGACGCCTGCGACCTGACGCTGGAGTTCGGCCGCGTCCAACTGCCGGACCCGGAGCTGCCGCCCGGCAAGACGCCGGACGAATACCTGGCCGAGGCCGCCTACGCGGGGCTGGTGCGCCGCTACGGCGCGGAGCGGGCCGGTCCCTGGCCGCTCACCCCCACCCTGGAACCACCCACACCCGGCGCGCCGGACGAGGTGCGCCGCCGCCTGGAGTACGAGCTGGGCGTGGTGCGCGAGACCGGCTTCGCCAGCTACATGCTCATCGTCGCCGAGATCGCCCGCGCCGCCCGTGAGCGCGGCATCGCTATGGGCGTGCGCGGCTCGGCCGCCGCCAGCATCATCCTCTACTGCCTGGGGGTGACGGACATCGACCCCGTCGCCACCCGTTTGGTGTTCGAGCGCTTCCTGAACGTCGAGCGGCGGGAGATGCCGGACGTGGATATGGATTTCGCCGACGACCGCCGCGAGGAGATGATCCGCTGGGCGGCGGCGCGCTTCGGCCACGACCGCGTGGCCCAGATCGGCACCTTCGGCACCCTGGGCGCCAAGGCCGCCATCCGCGACGTGGGCCGCGCCCTGGGCATGTCCTACGCCGAGACGGACCGCATCGCCCGCATGGTGCCCAGCGCCCTGCACATGACCATCGACCGGGCGCTGGCCGAGAACCTGGAGCTCAAGCAGGCCTACGAGTCCGACCCGGCCGTGCGCCGTCTGGTGGACACCGCCCGCAAACTGGAGGGCGTGGCCCGCCACGCCGGCACGCACGCGGCGGGCGTGCTCATCTCCCGCGACCCGTTGATCGAGGTGGTGCCGCTGCAAAAGCCGGCCCGCGGCGACGCCGCCGCCCTGCCGGTCACCCAGTGGGAGATGAACACCATCGCCGAGGTGGGCCTGCTCAAGATGGACTTCCTCGGCCTCTCCAACCTCACCATCCTCGGCAAGGCGGTAGATCTCATCCGGCAGACGCGCGGCGTGGAGATCGACCTCAAGAACCTGCCGGACGGCGACCCCAAGACCTACGACCTGCTCTCCCGCGGCGAGACCTTCGCCGTCTTCCAGCTTGAGTCGGCCGGCATGCGCCGCTACATCCAGGAGCTGCGCCCCTCCTCCATCGCCGAGTTGTCCGCCATGGTGGCCCTCTACCGCCCGGGGCCGATGCAGCACATCCCCCGCTACTGCGACGCCAAGCACGGCCGCGTGCCCATCACCTACCCGCACCCGGACCTGAAAGACATCCTGGACGAGACCTACGGCGTGATCGTCTACCAGGACCAGGTGCTGCACATCATGCGCCGCTTCGCCGGCTACTCCATGGGCGAGGCGGACAAGGTGCGCAAGGCGATGGGCAAGAAGATCCCCGAGCTGATGGCCGAGCAGCGGGACAAATTCATCCAGGGCGCCGCGGCGCAAGGGTACAGCGAGGCGGATGCCACCGCCGTGTTCGACCTGATCGAACCGTTTGCGGGCTACGCCTTCAACCGCGCACACAGCTTTTGCTACGGCACCATCGCCTACCAGACCGCGTACCTGAAGGCCAACTACCCGGCCGAGTACATGACCGCCGTGCTCATGCTGGCCGACAGCCACCCGGCCGGCTTCGCCGAGCGGGTGGGCGCCGCCGTGGCCGAGTGCGCCAAGCTGGGCATCGAGGTGCTGCCGCCGCACGTCAACCACAGCGACGTCACGTTCACCATCGAGCGCGCCGGTGACGACGTCCCCGGGGCGATCCGCTTCGGCCTGGCCACCATCAAGAACGTGGGCGAGGCCGCCGTGGAGGGCATTGTGCGCGCCCGGCGTGAGGGCGGCCCCTTCGCCTCGCTGGAGGACTTTTGCCGCCGTGCCGAGCTCAAGCACCTCAACAAGCGCGCCCTGGAGAGCCTGATCAAGGCCGGCGCCCTGGACGGCTTCGGCTACAACCGCACCACCCTGGTGGCCAACCTGGACCGCATCGCCTCCCTGATCGCCCGCGAGCAGCGCCTCAAGGAGAGCGGTCAGGCCACCATGTTCGACCTGTTCGGCGATGAGGTACCGGTGCCGCTGCCGGCCCTGGAGCTGGAGGTGGTGCCGGAGCAGCGGGCGGAGACGCTGGCCTGGGAGAAGGAGCTGCTCGGCGTCTACGTCTCCGAGCACCCCTTCAAGCGCGCCCACGCCGCCCTGGCCGGGCGTGTGACCGCCGTGGTAGCCGAGATCACCGCCGAGATGGCCGGACGCGAGCTGACCATCGCCGGTATGGTCAGCCAGGTGCGCCCTCTGCTCACCAAGCAGGGACGCGGCTTCGTGGCCGCCGTGCTCGAAGACCTGTCCGGCTCAGTAGAGGTCACCTGCTGGCCGGACACCTACGAGCGCACACGCGACTGCTGGCAGGTCGGCCGCATCCTCCTGCTCAACGTGCGCGTGCGCCAGCGCGACGACCGCCTGGACGTGACCGTGGAGGACGCACGGGTGTGGGAGGAGGTGACGGGCGTCGCGGCGGCACAAGAGGCGGAACCCGCGACGGCCGGGACCGAGACCCCCGCCTCGGCGTTAGAGCCGTCGCCGGCACCCGCCGCCGAGCCTCCTCACCCGCCCCCGGGCCGGAGTCACCCCCCCGACCCGCAGTGGACGCGGCACCACAGACTCAACGGGTCGGGGGGGCACGGGGCCGGTGCTGCGCCGGGCCGTGCGCAGGAGAGTACCGGGCGCGAGCGGCGCCTGCTGCGCATCACCGTGCGGGAGACGGACGACGAACAGGCGGACCGGCGACGGCTGAACGAGCTGGTACAGGCGCTGCGCAGTCTGCCCGGCCCGGACGAAGTCCACCTCATCCTACAGACCGCCCACGATGAGGTCGCCTTCCACCTGGGCACCGCCCTGGTGACCGACGGCATCGACCAGCGCATCGGCCCCATCCTGGCCGGTTGGGGGGAGATGGTCATCGAGCCGCTGCGAGCGTAGCCGGCCCGGCGCGGGGCCGTTACCAGGCGGTCCAGCCGCCGTCCACGTTCAGCACTTGGCCGGTGATAAAGCTGGCGGCCGGGGAGCACAGGAAAACCACCGCACCCTTCAGCTCGCCCTCGCGGCCGGTACGCCCCAAGGGCGAGAGGGCGTTCATCTTCTCCCCGGCCACGCTGTACTGGTGGCGCGTCATGCGGGTGGGGAAGTAGCCCGGCGCCACGGCGTTCACCAGGATGTTGTAGCGGGCCCACACCACCGCCAGCTCGCGCGTGAGCGCGTCGAGCCCGCCCTTGCTGGCGTGGTAGGCCACCGAGTCCTGAATGGCGGGATCGATGCCGAGCTGCCCCAGCACGGAGCTGATGTTCACGATCCGCCCACCGCCCCGCCGGATCATGTGCGGCGCCGCCGCCTGGCACATCAGCCAGGCGCCTGTAAGGTTGACGCGCAGCGTCTCCTCCCACTTGTCCAGCGGGTACTCCAGCGAAGGCGCGCCCCACCCCATACCGGCGTTGTTCACCAGGATGTCCAGCCCGCCGAACCGCTCCACCGTGGCCTCGATGGTCTGCCGCACCCCCTCCGGCGAGGCCACATCCGCCTCCACGGCCAGCACCTCGAAGCCGCGGGCCGTGAGCTGCTGCTCCGCCGGGTCCAACCATTGACGCCGCCGCCCGGTGATGGTGACCTTGGCGCCCGCCTCGCACAGCCCTTCGGCGATCTCCAACCCCAGCCCGCGCGAGCCGCCGGTGACGATCGCCACTCTGCCGCTTAAGTCAAACAACTCCTTGACGTGCATGACCTTCCGCTCCGCTCAATCCCGGCCAGAGGCGCGGAATGTTCCATGTTCGCGGCACGGGCGCCGGCGCGCGGACAGCGCCGCACCGGCCGGCGGTGCCGCTCACTGTTAGCGTGGGCGGCAGGGCTGTGTTGCCGCAACCGGTCGCACGGACGTTCAGGAGGCCGTGTAGGTCATCACCACCAGGTCGTGCGGGGCACCGGCCTGGTCGCGGGCGTAGGCGCGAAAGCGGCCCTCCTCCGTGAACCCCATCGCCTCGAACAGACGGCGCGCCGCTACCTGCTCGACGGTCATCTGTGCGGTGAGCTTCTCGATACCGGCCGCCTTCGCCGCCGCCAGGATCTCGCGCAGGAGGATACGCCCCAGGCCCTTGCCGCGCACACGCGGCGCGGTGATCACGCGCACCTCCGCCACGTGCCGCGTCCAGGGCACGTCGCTGGGGTAGAGGCTGGCCTCGCCCAGCACGTCGCCGCGCTCCGATACGGCCAGAATGGTGATCACCCGGCCGTCCGCCACGTCCCGCGCCCAGGCGTCGATCACCCGCTCGTCCGTCACGTCGCGACGCAGAAAGAGCAGGTCCTCCGGCAGCAGCGAGCGGGCCAATGCCAGCAGCGCGCCGGCGTCGCCCGGCCGCATCGGCCGCAGGTGTACCGTCTCACCGTTCAGGGTGACGGTGTGCGCCTCGGTGAGTTCCGGCTCAGCCTCCGCCGTACCCTCACCCCCAGCCCCTCCTCCGCTTGCGGGAGCAGGGTGGCCGACCCCGGCCCGCCCCGGCGGGCCGGCCGGGGTGAGGGTTGGCTCGGGTGGGGCGGCGCAGCACTGGCGCGCCACCTCCGCGATCAGCTCAGCGGCGCGGTGGAGGCCGATCACGGAGGTGTCCAGCGCCAGGTCGTAGAGGCGCAGGTCGTACCAGTTGACGTGGTAGGCGGACTGGTAGAAGCGCACCCGCTCGCGGTCACTGGCCTCGATCTCGCGGCGGGCCTGCGCCAGGGGAACGCCCTCCACCCGCGCCAGGTGGGCGGCACGGAACTCCGCCGGGGCGTGGATGAAGACGTGCAAGGTGCCCGGCATGTCGCGCAGGGCGATCTGGGCGGCGTGGCCCAGGATCACCGCCGGCTCGGTGGCGGCGATCTCGCGCAGCACGCGCTCCAGCAGGGCGCGGAAGTCGGCGGAGGTGGTGAGCAGCATCGTGGAGGAGAGCCCCTCCAAGGCCACGCCTTCGCCGCCGCCGGCCGCGCCGAACTTGCCCAGGCTTTCTAGCATCCGGCTTAGGAGCGAGGTGTGGCGCTCGGCGGCGCGCAGCGCGTCCTCAGAGACGCCGGCTACCTGCGCCGCCCGGGAGATGACCTCTCGGTCCAGCAGCGGCACGCCCAGCCGCTGCGCTACCAGGGCGGCGATCTCATCGCCGCCGCTGCCCAATTGCCGCGAGATGGTGACCACCGGGCCCGCCATGGCCTGCCTCCTTTCCCATCGGGTCCGCACCGGGTGGCCCCTGTGACCGCTGCCCTATCCTCGCACGCGCGCCCGCACCTCTGCTACGGGGGAGCGGCGCGGGCGCTACGCTCCCGCTGCTCACACCTCCTCCCTGCACTCCTCTACAATGGCGGCAGCCCGGCGGCGGATGGCCACCCGCCCGGTCATTCCGCCCACGTCACTTCTCGCTTGGTAGGAGCGCCGCATGACCGCCGTTGACCTGCCGCTCTTCCCGTCCGGCTTCACGCTGGAGTCCAAGTATACCCAGGAGGAGGGCCGCATCTACCTCACCGGCATCCAGGCCCTCGTGCGCCTGCCCATGGACCAGCACCGGGCCGACCGCCGCCGCGGCCTGCGCACCGCGACGTTCATCGCCGGCTACCGCGGCTCGCCCCTGGGCGGGTTCGATATGGAGCTGGAGCGCAACCGCCGGTTGCTCCAGGAGCACCATATCGTCCATTCGCCCGGCCTGAACGAGGAGCTGGCCGCTACGGCGGTGATGGGCAGCCAGCAGGCCGGCTTCTACCCAGGGGCCAAGTACGACGGCGTGCTGGGCATGTGGTACGGCAAGGGGCCGGGCGTGGACCGCACGGGCGATGCCTTCAAGCACGCCAACTTCGCCGGCACGGGCAAGAACGGCGGCGTGCTGGCCCTGGGCGGCGATGACCCGTCCAGCAAATCCTCCACCCTGCCCAGCGCCTCCGAGGTGGCCTTCTACGACGCCCTCATGCCGGTGCTCTACCCCGGCGACGTGCAGGACATCCTGGACCTGGGCCTGCACGGCTTCATGCTCTCCCGCGTCTCCGGCCTGTGGGTGGCGATGAAGATCGTCACCAACGTGGCCGACGGCGCCGGCACCGCCGAGGTATCGCCGGACCGCATCCGGCCCGTGATCCCGACGGTGGAGTACGACGGCCGCCCGTTCACGCACCAGGGTGACTGGCGGCTGCTTCCCCCGTATAACCTGGAGATGGAGCGCGCCATCCACGGCGCCCGCCTGGAGATGGCGCGCCGCTACGCGAAGGAGAACGGCCTCAACCGCATCACCGTGCCCACGCCCGACGCCTGGCTGGGCATCGTGGCGGCCGGCAAGACCTACTACGACGTGCGCCAGGCGCTGGACGAGCTGGGCCTTGACGAGGCGGCGCTGGCGCGCACCGGCGTGCGCCTGCTCAAGGTGGGCATGCTGTTCCCGCTCGAGCCGGACATCGTCAAGGAGTTCGCCCGCGGCCTAGAGGAGATCCTGGTCATCGAGGAGAAGCGCCCCTTCCTGGAGACCTTCGTCAAGGACATCCTGTACGGCCTCGCGCAGCGGCCGGTGGTGGTGGGCAAGCGAGACGAAGAGGACCGGCCGCTGGTGCCCGCCCACGGCGAGCTGGACCCGGACACCATCGCCCGCGCCATCGCGGCCCGGCTGGGGCGGAAGGTGCGCGTCCCCTCTGTGGAGGCGCGCCTCGCCTATCTCGAGGCGACGAAGCAGCGGCCGGCGCCGATCATCGCCCTGCCGCGCACCGCCTACTACTGCTCCGGCTGTCCGCACAACACCTCCACCGTGGTGCCGCCCGGGCACATCGCCGCCGCCGGCATCGGCTGCCACAGCATGGCGCTGTGGATGGACCCGGCCATCTACGGCCAGACGATCGGCATCACGCAGATGGGCGGCGAGGGCGCGCAATGGGTGGGCATCGCCCCCTTCACCGAGACCAGGCACATCTTCCAGAACCTGGGTGACGGCACGCTCTTCCACTCCGGCGGGCTGGCGATCAACTACGCCGTGGCCAGCGGCGTGAACATCACCTACAAGATCCTCTACAACTCCGCCGTGGCGATGACGGGCGGCCAGACGGCCACCGGCCAGCTCCCCATCCCGGCCCTGGTGCGCCGTCTGGAGGCGGAGGGCGTCAAGCGCATCATCATCACCACGGACGACGTCGAGAAGTACCGCGGTGTGACGCTCTCCCCCATCGCCGAGGTGTGGCCGCGGGAGCGCATCATCGAGGCGCAGGAGGTGCTGGCGGCCACACCGGGCGTGACGGTGCTCATCCACGACCAGCAGTGCGCGGCGGAGAAGCGACGGCTGCGCAAGCGCGGCCGGCTGGCGGACCCGCCCACGCGCGTGTTCATCAACGAGCGGGTGTGCGAGGGCTGCGGCGACTGCGGGCGCGCATCCAACTGCCTCAGCGTGCAGCCGGTGGACACCGAGTTCGGGCGCAAGACGCACATCCACCAGTCCTCCTGCAACAAGGACTACTCCTGCCTGCGCGGTGACTGCCCGTCGTTCATCACCGTGGAGCCGATCCAGGGCCGGAGTGAGGAACGCGTGCGGAGGAAGGAGCAACCAGGAAGGAGAAACGGGACGACCGGCGCGTCACCTCTCGTTCCTCCTGAGTCGCTGCCGGAGCCGACGTTGCGCGTGCCGGTCGAGGGCTTCGCCTTGCATATGATGGGCATCGGCGGCACGGGCGTCGTCACCGTCAACCAGATCCTAGGCACGGCGGCGCTCTTGGACGGCCGGCACGTGTGGGGACTGGACCAGACGGGCCTCAGCCAGAAGGGCGGGCCGGTGGTCTCGGACCTCAAGATCGGCTCCGCGCCGCAGAAAACCTCAAAGGTGAGCGCCGGCGGCGCCGACCTGTACCTGGGCTTCGACCTGCTGGTGGCCGCCGACCCGAACAACCTGGCCAAGGCCGACCCCGACCGCACCATCGCCGTGATCTCGACCAGCAAGATCCCCACCGGGCGCATGGTGGTGGACCCCAACGCCACCTTCCCGGCCCTGGCCGACCTGCTGGGAGCGATCGCGGCGTCTACCCGCCGCGAGGGCAACGTCTACCTGGACGCACAGGCGCTGGCCGAGGCGCTGTTCGGTGACCACATGCCGGCCAACATCCTCCTGCTGGGCGCCGCCTACCAGGCCGGGGCGCTGCCCATCTCCGCCGCCGCCATCGAGCAGGCCATCTGCCTGAACGGCGCCGCCGTGGAGACCAACCTCGCCGCCTTCCGCTGGGGCCGGCTGGCGGTGGCCGACCCGGCGCGGGTAGAGGCGCTGATCAAGCCCGCCGCCCACACCGCCGTGCGGCCCGCCTCGCCCCGGCACGCCGGGGCCGAGCCACCGGCCGCCGTACGCGCCCTGTACGAGTGGGCGGCGCCCGGCTCGGAGCTGCGCCGGCTGCTGGCGGTGCGCGTGCCGGACCTGGTGGACTACCAGGACCTCGCCTACGCCCGTGCCTACGCGGCCTTCGTGCGGCGGGTGGCGCGGGTCGAGCAGGAGCGGACGCCGGGGCGGACGGCGCTGGCCGAGGCGGTGGCCCGCTATCTGTACAAGCTCATGGCCTACAAGGACGAGTACGAGGTGGCGCGCCTACACCTGGACCCAGCCCTGCGGCGGGAGATCGCGGCGCGGTTCGGGCCGGAGGCGCGCATCGCCTGGCACTTGCACCCGCCCATGCTGCGCGCGCTCGGGCTTCGGCACAAGGTGAAGCTGGGGCCGTGGTTTGAGCCCGCATTCCAGGCGTTGCGGCAGATGAAGCGGCTGCGCGGCACGCCGCTGGACCCGTTCGGGCGCACGGAGGTGCGGCGCACGGAGCGGGCGCTGATCGCCGAGTACCGGCAGATGATCGCGGCGGCCTGCGCGCGCCTCACGCCGGAGAACCACGCCGCCGTGGTGCGCCTGGCCGAGCTGCCGGACATGGTGCGCGGCTACGAGCAGATCAAGCTGGAGAACGTGCGCCGCTACCGAGCAGCGGCACAGGCGCTGTTGGCTCAGATCAGCGAAGGATCGGCCTAATGTCCCGCCGCCTGCTACTGGGCCTGGCGCTGGGCGCCGTGCTGGTGGCCGTCGTGGTGGCGGTGGCGCTCATCCGCCGGCACACGTCGGCACCGCCGGAGGCCGTACCCACCGCGCGGTTCGAGGTGCTGTTCACCACGCCGGGGGAGCCGGGGGCCACACGCGCATCCCGGGCCACCCCACCGTCCGGCTCGCCCGGGCGGCTGGACGAGCGGCTGGTGGCCGCCATCGACGCCACCCGGCGCACGCTCGATATGGCCATCTACGACCTGGAGCTAGAGAACGTCGCCGAGTCGCTGGTGCGGGCACAGCGGCGCGGGGTGCGCGTGCGGCTGGTGACGGAGGCGGACAACGTCGGCAACGCCGCGGTGGACCGGGTGCGCGCGGCCGGCATCCCCGTGGTGACGGACAGCGGCCCAGCCTTCATGCACCACAAGTTCGCCGTGTTCGACGGGGAAACGGTGCTGACCGGCTCCTGGAATTTCGCCCCCAGGGACACCTTCCAGCACGACAACAACACGGCCATCATCCGCTCGCCGGAGTTGGCGGCGGCGTTCACCGAGGAGTTCGAGACCATGTTCGTCCAGCGGCGCTTCGGCGCGGACAAGCCCAAGCGGCCGCCGCCTGCGCCCATCGCAGTGGACGGGGTCACGGTGCAGGCGCTGTTCGCGCCGGCGATGGATGTGCCGGCGCAGGTGATCGCCCGCATTCGCGCTGCGCGGGAGAGCATCGCCTTTCTGGCCTTCGCCTTCACCCATGACGGCATCGGCACGGCCATGGTGGAGCGGGCGCGGGCGGGCGTGCGCGTGCGGGGCGTGATCGAAAGCCTGCAGGCGGACCGGCCGGAGGGGGAGCTGGGACGATTTCGGGCCGCTGGGCTCACAGCCGAGCAACCGGCCGGCCAGCCGGGCGCGGCGTGCCGGGACGGACCGGGTGTCCTCACCGACGGCAACACGGGCCTCATGCACCACAAGGTGATCATCATCGACGGCCGGACGGTGGTCTTCGGCTCGTTCAACTTTACGCGCAACGCCGCCGAGGACAACGACGAGAACCTGCTGATCGTGGACAGCCCGGCGATCGCCACGCGGTTTCTCGAAGAGTTCTGCCGCGTGTACAACCTGGCCGTGCAGCGGACGGGTCGGCGCTGAGGGCCGTCATTTGCCCGAGCGGCACCACGGTCCTACGATCCGAGCGATGAGCAGCACGCGATGCGTGCGCTCATCGCTCAGCACTGGTCCGTCGACGCGTAGCGACGGAAGGGAGCACGGTGATGGACTTCCGCTTCACGCCCGCCCAGCAGCGCTTCCGCGAGGAGGTGCGCGACTTTCTCCGTCAGGAACTGCCCAACTTCAAGGGCACCGGCGACGCCGAGTCCTTCGGCGCCTTCAACCAGGCCTTCAGTAAGAAGCTGGCGGCGCGGGGGTGGATCGGCCTGGCCTGGCCCAAGGAGTACGGCGGCCAAGAGCTGGGCCACATCGAGCGCACTATCTTCACCGAGGAGATGGTGCTGCACGAGGCGCCCACCGCCTATCACTTCATCGCCGAACGGCAGATGGGGCCCTCCCTCATCCGCCACGGCACCGAGGAGCAGAAGCGCTTCTTCCTGCCCCGCATCGTCTCGGCGGACGTGTCGTTCTGCATCGGTATGTCCGAGCCGGGCGCCGGGTCTGACCTGGCCAACGTCCAGACGCGCGCCGTGCGCGACGGTGACGAGTACATCGTCAACGGCCAGAAGATCTGGACCTCAAACGCCCACCTGGCGGACTGGATGTGGCTGGTGTGCCGCACCGACCCGAATGCGCCCAAGCATCGCGGCATCTCCATCCTGCTGGTGGACATGAAGTCGCCCGGGATTACGGTGCGACCGCTGATCAACATGGCCGGCACGCACGGCTTCAACGAGGTGTTCTTCGAGGACGTACGTGTGCCGGTTAAGAACCTGGTGGGTGAAGAGAACCGGGGCTGGTACATCGTGGCGGAGAACCTGGACTTCGAGCGCTCCGGCATCGAGCGCATCGCCGCCACCGCCGGGCTGTTTCGCGACCTGGTCGAGTACGTGCGCGCCCGCCGGGACGTGCGCGGCGGGCCGGCCCTGGCCGCCCGGTTGGAGCTGGCCGACCGGGCGATCGAGTACGAGGTGGGGCGGATGCTGGCCTACCGGGTGGCCTGGCTGCTCAGCCAGGGGCGGGTGCCCAACTACGAGGCATCGATGTCCAAGGTCTACGGCTCGGAGTGGACGCAGCGGCTGGCGCGCACCGGCGTGAAGATCATGACCGTCTTCGGCATGGCGCGCACGCCGGCGGAGCGCGCCCTACGCGCGAAGATCGAGCGCGCCTACCTGACCACGGCGGCGGCCACCATCCAGGGTGGCACCAGCGAGATCCAGCGCAACATCATCGCCACCCGCGGCCTGGGCCTGCCCCGTAGCTGACCAGTGCTGCGCACCCTCACCCCCGGCCCCTCGCCCGCACGCGGGAGAGGGGCCGGGGGTGAGGGCCGGAGGGTGAAGGCCAACCGCCGCTCGTTTCTCGCTTCTCGTTCCTTATGTCGTCCCTTCCGACGCGGCGTAGCGCACCGCCACCGCCTCCCCGCTGAAGTCAAACACCGGCAGCGAGGGACGGCGATGGCCGGCCTCTTGCCTCTCCACCAGGGCGGCGTAGAGCAACGGGAAGACGAGGGTGGCGTCGGCGCGCACGGTGGCGTGCTCCGGGTCGTTGTACTTGCGCCAGGACTGCGCCTCCTCAAACGTCGAGCCGGACATACCACCCCAGTAGGGCACATCGGTGGTGATGCCCACGGCGTACTTGTGGCCGGGATAGGGGCGGCCAGCGCAGTCAAGGGCGGGGCCGGTCTGCTGGAAGAAGTTGCGCGGCGTGCCGCCGCCGATGGTGATCAGCCCCACCTCGCCGCCGGCCAGGTGCGACTGCCACACCACCTCCGCGCTCTCGCCCACGTCGTCGATCACATCCACGATCAGCCGCCCCTTGCCCTGCCAGCGGGCGTAGAGCATATCAATGCCCAGCTCCGAGTCGGCGATGCCCGGGCAGTAGAGCGGCAGGCCGTGCCGGGCCATGGTGGTAACCATGCCGATCGCGGCGCCGCGCTGCGCCAGCCGCCGGCCCAGCTCGTGCAGGAGCTGGCGGCTGTTCCAGGGGCGGCTGGTGTCCATCTCCGCCAGCACCTCGATGATGCGGTGCTCGGCGTGGGTGAACCCCTCTTCCGGCAGCACTGTGTCGTACACGCGGTTGAGCTTGTACGTACCCAGCAGCGCGTCGTCCACCCGCTCCGGGTCGATGCGGTAATGGCCGTAGCCGAGGCACTCCACCAGGTCGTGGATCACGTTGGCGCCGGTGGAGACGATGCCGTCAATGAAGCGGCGCTCGATCATATCCACCAGCATCGTCCGCCAACCGGCCGGGATCATGGCCCCGGCCAGGGCCAGGAAGATCGTGCATTTGGGCGCGGACAGCATCTTGTCCAGCACCTGCAGGGCGCGTCCCAGCTCGCGCCCCTGGAACGAGCTCTCCGCCATCGCCTCGATATACTGGCGGGCGGTGACCGGCCCATTGGCGCGGAACTGCCCGATCCGGCGCTCAAGGAAGTGCTCGCGTGGAATATGATGCATCAGGCCCTCGATCCCAGTGACGTGCTCCCTTCAGCATACGGTACCCGGTGGGTACATTCAGCATCGGGCGCTTGCCCCCACGCTGCAGCCGTGGTTAGCTGCCCTCGACACCACCGAGGAGCGAAGTCGGATGCAGCTCATCGAGTTTCTGCGGGCCGAGCTTGCGCGCCTGCACGCCCAGTACGAACGAGCCCTCACGGACCTGACGCCGGAGCAGTGGCACTGGGTGCCACAGGGCAAGGGCAACTCCATCGCCTTCATCGCCTGGCACTACGTCCGCACCGAGGACAACATCGTGCGCTTCATCCTGCAGAACCGCCGGCCCACGGTGTGGATGGAGGGCGGCTGGCCGGAGCGGCTGGGGCTGCACCCGGTGGCGCAGGGCACCGGCATGTCCTTGGCCGAGGCGCAGGCACTGCGCATCTCGGACACCGCCGCTTTCCTCGACTATATGCGCAAGGTGTGGGCCGCCACCGAGGAGTGGCTGGCGTCCCCCGAGGCCGGCGACCTGGACACGGTAGTGCAGGTGCGACCGTTGGGCGAGATGCCGAAGGGCCGCGCGCTCGGCCAGGTGTGCCTCACCCACGGCTGGGGCCACCTGGGCGAGGTCGACCACCTACGCGCGCTCATGGATAAGCCTGGCATCGGTATCTAGAGCTCCGCACGCCCCGGCAGGGCCGGGAGGCGAAGGCCAGACGCTCCGTCCAGCTCTCGCTCCACCCGCCGCAGCAGCACGGCGTTGGTGGCCACGATGATCGAGCTCAGGCTCATGAGCAGGGCCGACCACTCCGGCCGCAGCATGACGCCGAAGCGCGGGTACAGCACGCCGGCCGCCACCGGGATGGCGATCACGTTGTAGATACTAGCCCAGAACAGGTTCTGCTTCATCTTCCGCACGGTGGCCCGCGACAGGCGGATCGCGCGCGCGACGTCCAGCGGGTCACTCTTCATCAGCACCACCCGCGCCGTCTCGATGGCTACGTCGGTGCCGGCGCCGATGGCGATGCCAACATCCGCCTGGGCCAGCGCGGGGGCGTCGTTGATCCCATCGCCCACCATCGCCACCCGTTTGCCCTCGGCCTGCAGCCGGCGCACGTACTCGGCCTTCTGGTCCGGCAGCACCTCGGCAAACACGCGCTCGATGCCCAGCTCGCGCGCGACGGCGGCGGCCGTGCGCCGATTGTCGCCGGTGATCATCACCACCTCGATGCCGGCCTGCTTGAGCAGCGGGATGAGGGCGCGGGCGCCGGGCTTGATCGCGTCCGCCGCGGCGATGACGCCGGCCGCCCGCCCGTCGACGGCGACGAACACCGGCGTCTTGCCGGCCTCGGCCAGGCGCTCGGCCACGGCGGCCAGCGGGCCGGGATCGATGCCGCGCTCCTGCAGGAAGGCGGCGGTCCCGACCAGCACGGCGTGGCCATCCACGCGGGCCGCGATGCCGCGACCGGAGAAGGCGGTGAAGTCCTCGGCCGGGACGAGCTCGATGCCGCGTTCTCGCGCCGCCTGCACCATGGCCTCGGCCAGCGGGTGCTCGGAGCCCTGCTCGGCGGCGGCCGCCATGCGTAACAGGTCATCCTCCGCCAGCGCCGGCCCGCCGTTTGCCGGCGCCACGACGACGTCCGTGAGGCGGGGCCGGCCCTCGGTGAGGGTGCCGGTCTTGTCCAGCACCACCACCTGCACGCGTGCCAGGCCTTCCAAGGTGGCCGCGTCTTTGAACAGAATCTGGTGGCGGGCGCCCAGCCCGGTGGCCACGGCGATGGCCGTGGGCGTGGCCAGGCCGAGGGCGTCCGGACAGGCGATCACCACGGCCGAGATGGCGAACGTGAGGGCGGTGTGGAACGAGGCGTTCCCGACCACGTACCAGGCGAGGAACGTCACCACGCCGGAGCCCACCGCGAGGATCACCAGCCAGGCGGCTGCCCGGTCCGCCAGGCGCTGACCGGGGGCCTTGGAGCGCTGCGCCTCCTGCACCAGGGACACGATCTGCGCCAGCACCGTGTCGCTGCCCACCTTGAGGGCCTCGACCACCACGGTGCCGGTGCGGTTGATGGAGCCACCGATCACCGGGTCGCCCGGCCGCTTCTCCACCGGGATCGATTCTCCGGTGACCAGCGATTCGTCCACACTGGTGGTGCCCTCCACCACCACCCCGTCCACCGGCACTTTGTCCCCCGGCCGCAGGCGGATGCGGTCGCCCGCCTGGATCTGAGCGGTAGGCACCTGCTGCTCAACCCCGTCGCGGATCACGGTGGCGGTGGGCGGCACCAGGTCGAACAGGGCGCGCAGGGCGTCGGTGGTGCCGCGGCGGCTCTTCATCTCCAGCCAGTGGCCGAACAGCACGAAGGTGACGAGCATGGCCGCCGCTTCGTAGAAGGTTTCGCCGCGCGTGGTGAGGGTGATCAGCAGGCTGAAGCCCCACGCCGCCAGCACGCCGGTGGCGATGAGCACGCTCATGTTCAGTGTGCGGTGGCGCAGCGAGGCGGCGGCGCCGCCGATGAAGGGCCAACCGGACCACCACACCACGGGGGTGGAGAGCACCAGCATCAGCCAGTTCCGCCAGCCGGCCGGCGCCAGCGCGAGGCCGAAGGTGTGCACCGCCAGCGGCGAGAGCAGGACCGTGGGCACGGTGAGCGCCAGGGCCACGACGAAGCGGCTGCGGATGTCCCGCTCCATGGCGCGCGCCATGCGCGGGTCGCTTAGGTCATGTGCCATGCCGACGTGCGCGGCATGGGCCGGTGCGGCGTGGCCGGGGTGAGCCGGGGGAGCGGCAGGCGCGCCGGCCTCGTGGTGGTGATGTCGGGCCGCGGTGGACAGGAACTCGTACTGCATGCGATCGGCGGCGGTGTTCATGGTAACGACCGCCATGTCGGCCTGGTGAGCGAGGGCCGGTAGGTCGCCGCCGGCGGGTGTGCCGCCGGACAGGGGGGTGCAGCGGCAGCCATGGCCGGCCCGCACGATCAGGGACTGGATCTCGGCCGGGGTGACCGCGCCGGCGTGCGCCGTGACATGCACCTCCTGCTGCGCCGGATCGACACGGACGGCCAGGACGTGCGGGTGCGCGCGCAGCGCCTGTTCCACATCCCGCGCGCAGCACGGACAGGCGAGGGCCGCCTGAAAGCGAAGCGTGACCGTCCCCTCCCTACCGGTGGCTGGTGGGTGCGTGGCATGATGCATGGCGACGCCCCCGTGCCGACTGAGATACTCTCCTAGAGTATAGGTGCTCATTCGCGGTGACAACCACGGGCGGACGCCCTGCGGCGGGCGCGATAGGATGCGGGCGGCGGGCCGTGCAGCCCGCGACGAGGAGGCGGACACGGAGGTGACCCCGCTCGAGGAGCGGCGCTGACAGCGCCGTCGCCCATGCCGGGCCAGGGGTGCGGCGATGCACATCATCGACATCACCCTGCCGCTGGGGCCAGACACGCCGGTCTACCCGGGCGACCCGCCCGTGGAGGTGGTACGGCTGCGGGAGGCGGGCACGGGCGACGCCTTCGCCCTCAGCCGCGTGACGCTGGGCAGCCACAGCGGCACGCACGTGGACCCGCCGGCCCATTTCCTCCCCGGTGGCGCCCCGGTGGACGCCCTGCCCCTGGCGCCGTTCATCGGGCCGGCGGTGGTGGCGGACGTGGCCCGCGGGCGGCCGGTGACGGCGGCGGACCTGGCGCCGTTTCTGCCCGCCGCGCGGCTGCTTCTGCGTAGCGGCGGCATGCCCCTCACGCCGGCGGCGGCGCGGGCGGTGGTGGCGGCCGGCACGCGCCTGGTGGGGGTGGACGGCCTGTCGGTGGCGCCGGCCGAGGCGCCGGGGGAGGTGCACCGTACCCTGCTGGCGGCGGGCGTGGTGATCGTCGAGGGGCTGGCGCTGGCCGACGTGACCCCCGGTCGGTATACCCTCATCTGCCTGCCGCTCAAGCTCCAGGGCGGGGACGGCGCCCCGGCGCGGGCCGTCCTGATCGCGGACGCCGACGCGGGCTTGACAGGGCATTCTATGTAGGATACCTACATAGATATCCCGCCCACACCGCCGGAGGTGCTCACCGTGACCACGCCCGCTTCGGCCATCCCCGGCTACCGCTACGGCGACCCGACACTGCCACCCGCGCCCGTCACCGAAGAGGAGTTCGCTCACCTCAAGGCCGCCCTCCTGTTCAACGACGAGGATATCGCCGCCCTGCGCCGCGCGGGCGACATCCTCGTCCCCCAGACCGAGGCCATCCTCGACGTCTGGTACGGCTTCGTCGGCTCCCACCCCTTCCTGCTGCACTACTTCTCCGGCCCCGACGGGCCGCGCGCCGCCTACCTGGAGCGGGTGCGCAAGCGCTTCGGCAAGTGGATCGAGGACACCTGCCGCGCCCCGTACGACGCCGCCTGGCTCGCCTACCAACATGAGATCGGCCGCCGCCACTTCACCGGCAAGAACGAGACCGACCCCGGCCCCGCCGGGGCGACCGGCACGCCGCCGTTCGTGCACTTCCGCTACGTGAACGCGCTGGTGGCACCGATCACGGCCACTATCCGCCCCTTCCTGGAGAAGGGCGGTGCCCCGGCCGCCGAGGTGGAGCGCATGCACCAGGCCTGGTTCAAGGCGGTGCTGCTCCAGGTCACGCTCTGGGCCTGGTGGTACACGCGCGAGGGGGCGTGGTAACGCGACCGCCGCGCTATCCTGAAGGCGGACGGCGGGCGCGCCGCCCCGCGGGGCACGCATGGACCGGCTGACGGCGGCCTTGCTGCGCATCGGTCAGGCCACGCGCGCCGTGGCGCTGCAGGAGGCGCATGCCGTCGGCCTTACGCCCGTGCAGGCGCAGACCTTGCTCTGGGCGCGGCGCACCAAGAGCTTCGCCACCACCGTCGGCAACCTGGCGCGCCACCTGGGCACCACCCACGCCACCGCCGTGGGCGTGGTCGACGCCCTGGCGGCGCGCGGCCTCCTCCGCCGGGAGCCGGACGCCCGCGACCGGCGCGTCACGCTTCTGCGTCTCACCCCGGCGGGTGAGGCGACCGTCACCCGTCTGCAGCGCTGGGGCCACCTGCTGGCGGAGGCGCTGGCCGCCCTCTCCGTCGAGGAGCGGGCGGCCCTGGAGCGCGGGCTGGGGGCGGTGGTGTGGAGCCTGCGCGCCGCCGGCCACCTGGACGTCGCCGAGCCCTGCCGCGGCTGCGTCTACTTCGAGGAGAACGCGGCGCCGGACAGCGCCGAGCCGCACCGCTGCCGCCTGATCCAGCGCTTCCTCTCTGAGGACGAGGCGCGGCGGGACTGCCCGGACCACCGCCCCCTGGCGGCCGGCGTGCCGGACGACGCCCGATGAGCGACACGCCCCACCGATGGCCGACCCGGGTGGTGGGCGTCGATTTCAGCGGCGCCGCCGACGCCGGCCGCAAGCTGTGGGTGGCCCGCGGCGAGCGGGTGGGCGACACGCTTGTGCTGGATGACTGCCGCCCCGCCGAGCGCCTGCCCGGCGGCGGGCGGGAGCGGGACCGCGCGCTGGCGGCGGTGCGCGCGTTTCTCGCCGCGCAGGGGCCCTGCCTGGTCGGGATGGACGCCCCCTTTAGCCTACCCCGCCTCCTGCTCGATGCGCCCTCCTGGGAGGCGTTCCTGCACGCCTTCGCCGCCCGCTTCCCCTCGGCCGAGGCGCTACGCGGCGCCTGTCGGGCGCGCTGCCCCGGTGAGGTGAAACGGGCCACCGAGGCGGCGGCACGCGTGCCCTTTGCCGCCTACAACGTGCGCCTCTACCGTCAGACCTACCACGCCATCCGCGACGTGCTGGCGCCGCTGGTCGCCGCCGGCCGGGCCGTGGCGCTACCCTTCCAGCCACCTCGCCCGGGCGTGCCGTGGCTGCTCGAAGTCTGCCCGGCCGCCACGCTCAAACGGTGGGGCTGGTATCGCCCCTACAAAGGCCGGCTCCCCGCCCGGGCCGCCGCCCGCGCCGCCCTGCTAGACCGGCTCGCGGCCGCTGGCGTGCGCCTACCGGACGGGGTGCGGCAGGCGGCCCTTGCCGACCCGGAGGGCGACGCCCTGGATGCCGTGCTCGCCGCCTGGACGGCGGCTCGGCATGCCGGGACGGTTACAGCCGACGCGGCGCCCTGCCCTTTGGAGGGCTGCATCTACGTGTGAAGCGTGCGGCGTGACGCGCGACACGTGAGAGGCGGCGCGTATCGCGTGTCGCTCACCCCTCACGTCTCATGCGCCGCGTCCACCAGGCGGATCTTGGGGATGAGGGAGAGGTCGAAGTCGCGCAGGCCCTTGGCTTCCAGCTCGGCCATGCAGCGGCGGGTATCGGCGATCAAGGCGGCCACGTCCACGCCGCAGCAGCGGGGTGGGAAGCTCTCCAGCAGGCGCACGCCCTTGGCCCACATGCCGGCCGCGCCGCGCGGGTTGCCGCGCAGGAGGTGGTAGAAGCCCACGCCGATCTGGAGGATGCCCTGGTAGAGATAGCGGATCGGGTCCTCCTCCTCGATCCAGGCCTCCTCCAGCGTCTCGTGCTGCTCGAAGAACTCACCCCGGTTGAACTGGGCGATGCCTTGCAGGAGGGCTGGGGAGGGCGGTTCCTGGCAGCGCGCGGTGGGCTCGCCGCGGCGCACCTTGCCGATCACCGGGCGGCGGCGCGGGCCGGCGTGGGCACTGATGGGCGGGCCCAGGTCCAGCCCCAGCGCCTCATGCAGGGCCTCTCGCTCACGGTCCCGCTCCATCTCGGCCATGTCACCCCCGCTCCGCCACCGCCACCCCGCCGATGGTGCCGTAGAACAGGCCGAGCAGCAGGCCCACCCCCCACCAGCCGGCCTCCTGCCCGGCCCAGCCGTACAGGGCGCCGATCAGTGCGCCGACCACGCCGCCCAGCACCATGAACACGAACACCGTGAGGAAGTAATGACCACGCAGCATCATCCGCTCCGGCCGGCCTGCCCTGCCCGCACCGGCCCGCTCCCAGTGTACCGGGCGGCGGGGCCGGCGGCACCCCGCACGGCCGAGAAACGAGGCCGGAGGAACGAGGCGGCGCGCCCAGGACCTCGTTGCCCGTTCCTCGTGCCCACGACCGCTCGTCGGCTGCCCACTCCGCGCTCAGCGCTCACCGGGGTTGGCCACGGGTTGACGGGCCGGACGACGGCGTGCTCTAGTGGAGGGGCGTACCTACCCATCCGAGGTATCTCGGTGCGGTCCCCCCGCCTGGCGCCCGCCGCCACCCGCCCCCGTTACGCTGGGCCGGCGCACCGTCCGGCACGAGAGGAGTGGCGCATGGGCTGCGATTCCACGGCACCGGTGGCGGCGCCGGCGTTGACCATCGTGGTGGCCGACGACGACCCGGACATCCGTCGGCTGGTCGCCGACATCCTGCGCGATGAGGGGTATCGCGTGCTCACCGCCGCCGACGGGCAGGAGGCGCTGGCGCTGATCCGTCGGCGGGCGCCGGCGCTGGTGCTGCTGGACCTGCAGATGCCGCTCCTCACCGGGTGGGACGTGCTCGAGCGCCTGCGCGCGGAGGGCATTCGCGCGCCGGTGGTGTTCATGACCGCCGCCCACCGCGCTCGGTCCGAGGCGGAGCGGCACGCGGTGGCGGGCTTCCTGGCCAAGCCGTTCGATGTGGACGAGCTGCTGGCGGTGGTGGCCCGCCACGCGGCTCCCGCGGATGGATGACCCTCTCCCTCTCGTGCCGCTCGCCGAGCGCGCCCGCACCCCGGCCTGCGGCCACCCCCCGGCCCGCTGCGGAAATCGGTACTAGGGCTCAGCGGGCCGGGGGGTCCCTGACCGGGGTGCTTCAACCGGGGGCCGGGGCACCCGGCACTTGTGGGTCAGCCGCGGGGCAGGCCCAGGCCGCGGGTGGCGATGATGTTGCGCTGGATCTCCGACGTACCGGCGGCAATGGTCGCCGAGACGCTGGTCAGGTACATGTGCGAGATCCGGCTGCGCATCGGCGCCCATTTCTTGTCGCGGAAGGCGTTGCCGTACAGGTGGATGAGCTTCATGCCGGTCTGCGCCAGGCGCTGCTGGGCCTCGGAGCGGAACAGCTTGTTCATCGAGGCCTCGTAGTTGGGCACCAGGCCGCGCTTCTGCATGGAGATGATGCGGTAGCTGAACAGGCGGGCGATGTCCGCCTCGATGGCCCGCTCGGCCAGCTCCGCCTTGACCGCGGGGGTGAGGCGCACCGGCACGCTGCCGCTCTGTGACGCCTCGCGCGCGAACTGGACGATGTCGTTCACCGTGTGGCGCAGGCCGATGCTGGCGCTGATATTGGAGCGCTCGAAGTCGAGCAGGGTGGCGCCCACGTACCAGCCGCGGTTCTCCTCGCCCACGCGGTTCTTGACCGGCACACGCACGTTGTCGAAGTACTCCTGGTTGAAGGTGTGGTCGCCGGCCATGGTGATGAGCGGCTGGATGGTGATGCCCGGCGTCTTCATGTCCACCAGCAACATGGAGATGCCGCGGTGTTTGGGGGCGTCCGGGTCGGTGCGGGCCAGCATGAACATCCAGTCGGCGCGGTGGGCGCCGGAGGTCCAAATCTTCTGGCCGTTGATCACGTACTCGTCGCCGTCGCGCACGGCGCGGGTCTGGAGGCTGGCCAGGTCCGAGCCGGCGCCGGGCTCAGAGTAGCCCTGGCACCAGGTGACTTCGCCGGAGGTGATGCCCGGCAGGTGCTCCTTCTTCTGCTCGTCGGTGCCGTACATGATCAGGATCGGCCCGATCATGGTGACGCCGAAGCCGCCCACCTGCGGGGCGCGTGCCTTGGCCATCTCCTCGTTGAAGATGAAGTGCTCCACCGGGGTCATGCCGGCGCCGCCGTACTCCTTGGGCCAGTGCGGCGCCAGCCAGCCGCGGGCGGCCAGCTTCTTCTTCCACTCTTTGATGAACGCCTCGCGCTCTGGGTCATCGACGCCGACGAACTGTTGCTCCTCGTCGGGGGTGCCCCAGCCCTTGGGCAGGTTCTGCTCGATGAACGCGCGCACCTCGGCGCGGAACGCCGCTTCGGCCGGTGTGTCCCTGAAGTCCATCTCCTCTCCTCCTCACGTGGGATCGCCGCGGGCCGCCGGGCATCGGTAGCTTACCTTGACGTCAAGGTTGTCGGCAAGGGGACGACGGTCCGGAGCCGAACCGCCTAACGGCCAGGGAGCGCGGTCGTGCGCCGTGCAAACTCCTCCGGTGGCACCGGGCGACCGAACAGGTAGCCCTGGCCGCTGTCGCAGTGGACGGCGTAGGCGGCCATGAGTTGCTGGCGCGTCTCGATGCCTTCGGCCACCACGGTGAGGCCCAGCTCGTGCGCGGCCGCCACCACCGCACGCACGATGGCGGTGGTGGGGCGGTCATGCGCCAACTGGCGCACGAAGGAGCGGTCAAGCTTGAGGGTATCGAAGGGGAAATCGCGGAGGTAACTGAGCGAGGAGAACCCCGTGCCGAAGTCGTCCAGCGCCAGCCGTACGCCCAGCCCCTTGAGTCGGTGCAGGAGCCTGGCAGCATGGGGCGGGTCCGGCACGGCGACGCTCTCGGTGACCTCCAGCCGCAGTCGGGCCGGCTCCAAGCCGCTGGTGGCCAGCACGCGGGCCACGACCTCGACGAGGTCCGGCTGGTGGAATTGGCGGGCGGAGACGTTCACGCTGACCACCAGGTCGGCGAGGGCCGCGGGCAGCCGCCGCGCCCATGCGCAGGCCTGCTCCAGCACCCAACGGCCGATCGGCAGGATCAACCCCGTCTCCTCGGCCAAGCCGATGAACGCCCCGGGCGCAACGGCGCCGAGGTCGGGATGGCGCCAGCGCAGCAGCGCTTCGGCCGCCACCAGGGTGCCGCTGGCCAGGTCGACCTCCGGCTGGTAGTGCAGCGCCAGTTCGCCGCGCGCAAGCGCGTGCCGCAGCGCGCGTTCCAGCTCCAGGCGCGCGGTCACCTGCTCTTGTAAGGCCGGCTGGAAAAAGCTGTAGCGCCCCTTGCCCTCCGCTTTGGCCTGGTACATGGCCAGGTCGGCCTGCTGTAGCAGCTCATCGGGACGAAGCGACCGTGAGGGGATGTGCAGGAGCGTGATGCCCACGCTAGCCGAGAGGGTCACCTCGCGTCCGTGCAGCGTGAGCGGCTCGCCCACGGCGGCCAGGAGGCGCTCGGCCACCGCGGCCGCGTCGCGCGGACCGCGCAGCCCCTCCAGCAACACGGCGAACTCGTCGCCGCCCAGCCGCGCCAGCCTGTCGCCGGGGCGCAGCCGTTGACGCAGGCGCTGGCCGACCGCGCGGAGCAGGTCATCGCCCGCACGGTGCCCGAGTGAGTCATTGATGACCTTGAAGCCGTCCAGGTCCAGGAACAGAACGGCGAGCGCGCTCCGGTCGGGTCGAGACTGGACCGCCGCCTCGAGCTGCTCCGTAAACCAGCGCCGGTTGGGCAGGCCGGTGAGGGGGTCATGGAGGGCGAGGTGGAGCAGCTCGCGCTCGAACTGCTTGCGCTCGGTGATATCGCGTGCTACGCCAAACAGGGACCAGATACCGGTACCGGCATCTAGGCGCGGCACCACACGGTCTTCCACCCAGCGGTATTCCCCCGTCTCCACGTTGCGGACACGGTACACCCGTGTGCCCGGCGCCATTCGCGCCAGGAGGCGCTCGGTGCGGGCGCTGACGTCAGGCAGGTCATCGGGGTGGATGAGCCGAAACCAGAGGTCGGGGTCTTGGAGAAAGTCCTCGGGGGGATGACCGGTGATGGCCCGCGTCGGCCCGTACACTGCCAGCACCTGGCCGTGCAGCGGGTCTTCCCGCACGGCTACCAGGTAGATCACATCCTGGAGATTGGCAAGCAACAGTCGATGCCACTCCTCCCGCTCGCGCAGTTCCGCCTGTACCCGCCGCTGCTCCGTGAGATCGCGGATGGCGCCGACGACGATCAGGCCGTCGTCGGTGTAGAGCGGGCTCAGGCTGATGTCCACGGGGAACACGGAGCCGTCCTTGCGCCGGGCGCGCAGCTCAAGGCCGGTGCCCATCGGGCGCGCCACCGGCTGCCGGAAATAGCGCTCATGGTGCTGGGCGTGTCGCTCACGCGCGTCTTCCGGGATGAGGATGACCAACGGCTGGCCGAGCAGTTCGTCGCGGTGGTAGCCAAACATCCGCTCGGCCTGCGCGTTCACCACTACGATGCGCGCGTGCTGGTCGACGCACACCACCGCGTCGGGCAGCGACTCAAACACGTGGGCGAGGGTGAGCTGTGGGGGCATCGTTGGCGGGCGAACCGCACACGGCGGCCTAGGAGCGCGTGCACGGGCCGCCGGCGGTCAGCGGGTGACTCGATGCGCGCGCTGTCGGTCTGCCGCCCCGGCTGAAGCCGGGGCGCGAAGGACCGGTTCGGCGCAGAGAAAGACGGAATCCCATCGCGACACGCTATGGACCGTGCGACGGTATTAAGCGATAAAAAGAATCCCCTACCCCTCCGGCACAGGCGTGCTGGTCGGTGCGGAGGGATCGCTCGTGCTCATCCTACGGCTCGATCCGAACGCGCCTGTGCCCTTGCACCATCAGTTGCAGGAGCAACTGCGCGCGGCCATTGACGCCGGAGACATCCCACCGGGCGAACGCCTGCCCTCGGAGCTGGACATCGCGGCGCAAACGGGCGTCTCGCGCACCACCGTGCGGCGGGCGATGGAGGAGCTCGTCCATGCCGGGTTGATCCACCGCCAGCGCGGTCGCGGCTCATATGTGGTGCGACCGCCCGACGACGCCGCGGATGCCGTGATGTTTCGGTTCACCTCCCCCGTGCTGTATACCGGATCGACCGCCGCCCGGTGGGAGCGGCGGTTACTGACGGTGCTGTCGCCGGTCACGGCGCCGCGGCTGGCACGGCGGTTTGCGCTCCCACCGCAGGCGCCCCTCATGCGGTTGACTCGTCTCTGCCTCCTGGACGGACGGCCCACCGCGCTGGAAACCTCAGTCCTGCCCCAACTGACTCGCGGCGTAGTCGAGCGCGCCCTTACGGATGCCGCCCTGTACCGCGCCCTCGAGCGGGAACTGCGCGTGCATGTCAGCCATGCCCACGATGAGCTACGGGCGATCACCCTTTCCCTCCGCCACGCCCATCTACTGCGCGTACCGCCGCGGACGGCCGGGCTGTGCCTCCGGCGGCACACGTACGCCAGCGAGCGGCTGGTGGAGATCCGCTGCACCATCACCGCGAGCCGCGCCAGCCGGCTGAGGGCGGTGGTGCCCCGCCGCTACCTGCTGGTGGTCTGAAGGCTTGGGGCCGGCGCCCTAAAGACGGACGACGAACCCCTCGATACCTTTTGCGGAAATTGTAGTAACAATACAACGATACTGCAACAGCGTTGGAGGCGGAGCGGATGGGTTGGTTCAACGACCTCGGGATCCGGTGGAAGTTGCTGGGCGGCTTCGGCACGCTGCTCGTGGCGCTACTCGCGGTGGGCGGGCTGGGGCTGCGCCAGCTCCTGGCCGCCAGCGCGGCCACGGAGCGGGTGGCAGGGGTGGAGATAGCCGCCGTGGAGACGGCGCTGGACGCGCAGGTGCAGCTCCTGACCATGCAACGCGAGCTACGGCAGGCGCTGCTGGTCGACGGGGATGAGGCGCGCCGCGCTTGGCAGGCCAGCTTTCGGGCAGCGGAGGAGCGCCTCAACGCCGACCTGGCGCGGCTGAACGCGCTGCTCGCGGGGAGCGCCGAGGCCAGCCGGCTGGAGGCGCTGCGCGCCGCCTACGACGCCTGGACGCCCACCCGCACGCGGGCGTTCGGGCTGGCGGCGCGCGGCGACACCGCCGGCTCCAAGCAGGTGCTGTTCGGCGCCGACAACGTGCGCGCCTACAACGTGGTGAACGGCGCCATCGCCGACCTCGTGCAGGCCAAGCGGGCACGGGCCGGGGCCGTCGTCGCGGAGACCAGGGCGGCGGCCCGGCGCACCCAGGTGTTGATGGGCACCGCCATGGCGGTGGCAGTGGCGGTGGGTGCCGGCACGGCGCTGGTGGTGTCACGGCGCATCACACGCGGCGTGCAGCTCGTGGGCACAACGCTCACCTCACTCGCGGACCACTGCGTGACCTCCCTGGCGCGCGGGCTGGAGGCGTTCGCGCGCGGGGACCTCACGGTGCGCGTGGAGCCGGTGACGCGGCCCATCGCCTGGCGCGGCCGTGACGAGCTGGGGCGCATGGCCGAGACGGCCAACACGTTGCTGGAGCGCACGCGCGCGGCCGTCGCCGGCTACGAGCAGGCGCGGCGTGACCTCCAGGATCTGGTCGGACAGATCCAGCGAGCCGCTGGTACCGTGGCGGACAGCAGCGGCCAGCTCGGCCAGGCCGCCGCCCAGACGAGCGAGGGGGTGAGCCAGGTCAGCAACGCCATGGCGGGCATCGCCACCGGCGCCCAGGAGACGGCCACCAACATCCGCTCCGTGCGGGACACAATCCGGGACCTGGTGCGCGTGATCGACCAGGTGGCGCGCGGGGCCACGGAACAGGCCGGACAGGTACAGGCCACCACCGCGACAGCCACGCAGATGGCCGCCAGTATCGAACAAATGGCCGCCAACGCCGCCAACGCGGCCGCGGCCGTGGAGCAATCGAAGGTCTCAGCCCAGCGCGGTGCCGCGGCCGTGCGCGAGGCGGTGGAGGGGCTCAAAGTGAGCGCGACCGAGATGCGCGAGGCAACCACCCTGGTCAAGGATCTGGGCAAGCTGGGCGAGCGCATCGGCGTGGTGGTGGAAACCATCGACGACATCGCCGAGCAAACCAACCTGTTGGCCCTCAACGCCGCCATCGAGGCCGCCCGCGCCGGCGAGCACGGCCGCGGCTTCGCCGTGGTGGCCGACGAGGTGCGCAAGCTGGCCGAGCGCTC